>NZ_JALKCW010000025.1:0-478679 GCF_046883345.1 Hydrosulfovibrio ferrireducens
GATCAGGTCTTCCGGCTTTTTGTAATCGGCAATCAGTTGGTCAAGCACTTCTTTGGAAATGGCCATATCTCTCTCCTTGGTTGGGGGCGAACTTTTCTACCCCCGGAATGGCCATTTACACAATCCTTTTTACACCCTCAACAAATGAGTAGAACGCGTAGGTTTACCAAGTTTACCGCACAGCTCGCCGCTATGGTTTTTTTCGGCGCGCTTTTTGCCGCGGTGCCGTTTCACACGGCAATGGCGCAAACAGTGCCTGATCTGGATACGGCAGATAGCTTCGCGGTGTTGGGCGGCACGGCGGTAACCCTTACCAACTCCACTGTTATGGGAGACGTGGGTTCTCCCGGCGCGGTCACTGTAACCACGAGCACGGTTCTCGGGACGGTTTTCCCGGCTGGCGACCCTATCGCCGTTGCGGCTTACGAGGACTTCCTCATTGCCTACGACACACTCGCCCTTGAACTGTGCGAGTTTACTTTGACGGGCGACCTTGCGGGCCTGGTGCTTGCGCCCGGTGTCTATTGTGTCGGGGGCGCGTCCACGACAACAAACGGGACACTGACCCTCGATGCCCAGGGCGACCCGAATGCGGTCTGGATTTTCAAAATCGGAACCTTGGGGAGCGGCGCACTGACAGGCACCGGCTTCACAGTGGCGATGGCTAACGGTGGCCAACCATGCAATGTGTATTGGTGGGTCGCCGACGCCGTGACCATGTCGGCTTCGAACCTCAAAGGGACTGTTCTTGCTGGGGCGGCCAGCACCTTCACCGGCGGAAGCCTGATCGGGCAAGTCTTTGCCAAAGCCGGAGTGACAATGACCGGCACCGATGTCTTCGGTTGCAGCACCCTCGTACCTCCGGTGATAGATGAAAATTTCTGCAAGAAATACTGCCATAAATACTGCAAGGATAATGAGAAGAAGCACAAGAAGCCTTGCAACCAGGGCGTGGGCAACGGGTCAGAGGATTGTGACCCTGGCCGCTCGAACCAGGGTAATCAAAGCCGGTCGAATGACGAACGAGGCGGGATTCCTGGGGACCCGGGCCGCAAGGGCGGAAACGGTAAGTAAGGGTGCAGTCGCAAGAACTCAGAACAGGATAAACCGCGCTGCAGCACTGACAGGGCATAACATGACAAGAACATGAGGAACCGTGGGTTCTCGGAGACCCATTCTCCGGGAACCTTTTTTCCCCGCTGCCGCAGAAGGAAGAAGCCTATACAGGCTGGGGCACAGGCGGCAGTTTAATGACGGAAAAGATCGATGTCATCGCAACATTTCGCAACCCGGGACCCACTCGGAGAAATATCATGAAATCCAGCACCAAGAACCAGACGGAAGGCAGGTTGCACAAAGTGAAGGGCATGATTAAATCCCCGGCTAAATGCTTTTTTGAAGGAAATTATTACTGCTGCCATGTGCATCAGAGCCTCGTAGATTTTGATGAGTATTTCTTGTCAGCCTGATCGCGACTTACGGATTCTTGAGCCAGAGGGGAGTTGGTAATGGAATCTTGTCTCTGTTCTGACAGCGTTGAGTGATGCGGACCATTTTTTCGTACCCGGTAAGACTGGCTCTGAAGCGGAGGTAACAATTTGGCCGTTGGCTTGTCCAATAAAAAGGAGGAACATTATGCTTGGAACGATTTTGCTCGTTGTTTTGATTCTGATGCTGGTGGGTGCAATGCCCAGGTGGCCTCACAGCCGAGAGTGGGGTTACTATCCGAGCGGTGGGATTGGCTTGATCCTTTTGATTTTGCTCATCCTGATGTTGCTGGGGCGGTTTTAGAGAACCGCAGCGCCTGATGTCGCTTGCAGAAGAGTGTTCAGACGCTTTTTGAAAGCGGATCGCTGAGGGTTTTTGTTTCCAAAAGCACAAAAAAGGAGGGGTGTGAACTCATGCCGTTAATTCAAGTGGTCGTGGTCCTGGTCGTGGTTGGTGTTATTCTGTGGCTCATCAACCGATTTATCCCAATGGCGAGATCCATAAAGTCGATTCTGAATGCCGTTGTGATCATTGCCGTGGTTTTGTGGCTCCTGAACGTTTTTGGGATTTCCAGTTACCTCTCCACTATCCGCGTGGGGAGGTGAGCGCCGGCTTTTCAGGAGGGAAAATTTCTGCAACTGATCCACAGCCCGAGAGCAAAGCAAAATTTAACCTGATGAGGATGTGCGATATGGCAACCACACACAAAAACTACAAACCAATGAGTCAGGAAATGCACTACATCATCGACCATGCCCATGCGCTTGTGGAGGCTACTTCCGGCGAACTCGACGACCGGATCAGCTCAGCCAGAACCGCACTGAAGAAACGCCTGGAAGCAGTCCGGGGCGAGTACGGCGATCTTGAAGCCCAATTCCTGGACAAGGTCCAGACCGCTGACGAGTTCATTCATGTAAAGCCATATTATGCCATCGGTGGCACTTTCATCGCTGGCCTGCTCCTGGGCTGGTTCATGTCCAGGAAATAGCGTGGGCGCCTGCCGCTGATCATTTTTGGCAGCTCTGGATTGTTGGTCGGTTCGGTGAGATAGCGGCCCAAATCCTTCGGAATCGCTTGGAACTCCTGGTTTTGGAAATGCCTGAGGCCAAGACCCGTTGAGTTCCGGCGCTGCTCCTGGCCTGTCTGGGAGTGATCTTCCCCCGTATTCGTGCTCCTGTGAAAAATGTACGAATCCTCTTTTGCCGCAATGATCATATCAACAAGAAGTGAGAGGGAGTTCATGGTCAGCGGAAAGCGCACGACACGATCCGGGGAATTCGCCGAGAGCATCATCAATACCGTACGCGAGCCGTTAGTTGTCCTGGATCAAGACCTCCGGGTGGTCTCGGCCAGCCGTTCGTTCTATAAGGTTTTCAAGGTAAAGCCCGAAGAGACCGTGGGGCAGCTTATCTATGACCTGGGCAACAAACAGTGGGATATCCCCAAGCTGCGCGAACTCCTGGAAACCATCCTTCCCCAAAAGACAACCTTTGACGACTATGAGGTTGAACACGTTTTTTCCGCCATCGGCAGGCGCATAATGCTTTTGAATGCCCGGCAAATTCAGCGAGGAAAGGGGGAGGAGCGGATCATCCTCCTTGCCATTGAGGACATCACCGCGCGGAAGAAGATAGAAGCCGGTCTGGAAAAGACCCGGAAAAAACTGGCCATCATTAAGGAAAAAGCAGATGAAGCCAGTGAATTCGCCGAGAGCATCATCAACACCGTGCGCGAGCCGTTAGTTGCCCTGGATCAAGACCTCAGGGTGGTCTCGGCCAGCCGTTCGTTCTATAAGGTTTTCAAGGTAAAGCCCGAAGAGACCGTGGGGCAGCTTATCTATGACCTGGGCAACAAACAGTGGGATATCCCCAAGCTGCGCGAACTCCTGGAAACCATCCTTCCCGAAAGGACGACCTTTGACGACTATGAGGTTGAACATGTTTTTTCCACCATCGGCAGGCGCATAATGCTTTTGAATGCCCGGCAAATTAAACGAGAAAAGGGCAAGAAGCGGGTCATCCTTCTTGCCATTGAGGACATCACGACCCAGAAAGAACTGGAGCGGGAGATTCTGAGTCTCGCCTATCATGACCATCTGACCGGCCTGCCGAATCGCATGCTTGTTATCGACCGTTTTAATATGGCGATGAGCCAGGCCGACAGAAACGGAATGAAGGTGGCCCTCATGATGCTCGACCTTGATAAATTCAAAGAGGTCAATGATACCCTCGGCCATCATGTCGGGGATAAGTTGCTGCAAGCTGTTGCGAAAAAAATGACGGAAATCCTTCGGAAAGGGGACACCGTTGGCCGTTTCGGCGGGGATGAATTCGTTTTTGTGCTTTCCGACCAAAAAAACGACCAGAATGGACTGCGGGTTGCCAAAAAAATTATCGATGTTTTCCGGAACGCCTTTGTTCTTGAGGGACACTCGTTACGTATCACCAGCAGTATCGGGATCTCCCTCTATCCAGATCATGGTGCGGATATCGACACCATTCTCAAGAAAGCCGACAGCGCCATGTATCAGGCCAAGCAAGCGGGCCGAAATCAATACTCTCTCTATAGTCAGGCCTGAAGAAGTCGGTCCTCGCGGGTAGACACCAGCTCCGCCACACTCCACCAAATCATCACGCTTGTAAAAGGCGGTGCCGTAATACATGGCTTGAGTCCATGGCTGTTTTCGTGCAATCGCATCCCCGCAGCGCTTCAGGCAGAGGGTTGTAATACCCGTTCGGCCAGGGTGTGGACCAAGGCCTTCAGCGCAGGGTAGGTGGTGGTGGCGTCGATCTGTCTGCGGATGGCTCCGCCATTGGTTGTGCCGCGAAAGTATTTCCAGGCGTGGTTTCTGATTTTAGAGAGATTCGGTTCCGGGGCAAGGTGGATCTCGGCCAGTTCAAGATGGCGCAACAGGGCTCTGATTCTGTAGGCCATGGAAGGATGCTGGTTCACGGCGCCGGAAAAGATCCAAGGCGCGCCCAGGGCGGCCCGGCCGATCATCACGCCGGCGCAGCCGATTTTTTGAAGCAGGGCCACCCCCTGCTCATGGGAGGTGATGTCGCCGTTGGCAAAAACCGGGATGGCAACGCTTTTCATGACTTGGCGTATGACCTCGTGGTCAATGGGGCCGGTGAATCCGTCGCTCCAGGTGCGGGCATGGATGGCAATGGCGTGCGCGCCGGCGCCTTCCGCTATTTTGGCAATCTCCGGGGCGGTAATGGTGTGCTGGTTCCAGCCCGAGCGTATCTTGACGCTTACCGGTTTTTTTGCGTTTTTGCAGACGGCGGTGATGATCTGTGCCGCAAGGCGCGGGTTTTTCATCAAAGCGGCTCCGGCGCCTGTCTGGACGACTTTTTCCATGGGGCAACCCATGTTGATGTCGATTCCGGCAATGGGGTGTTCGCTCAGGATCGCCGCGGCTTCTCCCATGGCGGCGGGATCGCTGCCGTAAAGCTGCATGACCACCGGTTGTTCCGCGGCGTTGGTGAGGAGCAGCTCCAGGCAGTCGCGGTTCTGCGACACCAGGCCATGGCAGTCGATCATCTCGGAATAGCAAAGACCTGCCCCATATTCTTTGCAGAGCAGACGGAAGGGCAGGTCGGTGGCGCCGGCCATGGGCGCGAGAACGAAAGGGGTTGTACTGGGGATTGCCCCAAGGGAATAGGTCATCGTAGGCTCGTTGTGTCGAACGGTTTTGTAAAATGAAAGAACAGGGAAGATGGAGGGCAGCGTGAGCGGAATGCCGCCGTCCCGTACGAGACTGAGAATTGTGTGACAGGCCGGCGCGGAAGAGGATGCGATAAACCGAACCCCCTTGCCGGGTTCGGGGGGGTTGGCTACGGGGTCTGTATTGGCGGGCAAGGCGCCGACTGCCGCAGGGGTCGTACTATATCTGGCTTTAGCGGGAAGTGCAAACAGCAAAAAACAGGGGCGGGCAGAAAATGACGTTGGCTTTCCGGACGCTTTGCTCTGCGCAAAAAAAAGAAGATCGACTTCGCGGGAAAGTCGATCTTCTTTTAAGGAGAAAGGAGATAAGAGTTGTTTTACTGATCTTGTGTAAAAGCAACAAGCATGCCACTGTTTTGTTTTTTGTTTTTTTATCGATTTTTGCTGGATTCATGGGGCTTTCCGGGGGATCAAGCAAGGAAGCGAAAGAAGGGGAAAGTACAAATTTTTTAACACTTGTAACGGGGGCAAAGGAGCTGTTTTTTATTTTATGCAGTTGTTTCGCTCGATTATATGGGGCTGTTTTTTTTGTACCAGCATGTGGAGGGAGTTTTTTTGGCGTGAGGACTGAAATTTGGGCAAGGGGAACAACTGTCCGAGGCGAGGGCTCGGTGTAGTATAAAAAATTATACTTAAGCAATGCCTTCCGTGTCTTCCAACAAAAAGGCTGCCGCGCCCCTTTTTTGTTGGTGGTTTGACCACCGCTGTTTCCGACAACCAACGGAAAATACTTGGGAAAAATATGTGGTAAAAAAAGCAAGAGTATACGATATAATACACAGATCAGTTGCGATGGAGTTAACGAAAGACGCATGAAAGGGGGCGTTATGAGAGAGTGGTTTGAAAACTTGAGTCTGCGGATAAAACTTTTTCTTCTGGTCGGTTTTGTCGCGTTGTCCATGGTGTCCAGCGTCGTGATCGCCCAGTTCATTATCCACAGGGTGCAGATCGGCGGGGATATGTACACCGGCATCGAACTCAAGATGGACTACATCGACAAGGTCGCCCGGATTCGTCTCAACCTCAATCTCCTCAACAGCATCCTCAAGGGCCAGATCATGGAGTACGATCCGGAAAGCCTGAGCGGCCTGAAAACCACCTCCGCCAAGTTTAACGAGGCAATTGAGGAAATGCGGGAAAGCATTACCAAGCCCGCCGGTAAAAAAATGTACTGCGGATCGTGCCATGCCGTGGAACAGGCTCCGGCAACCGTAGCCTCCTATGACGAACTGGCCGCCTCCTGGCCGGTGATGGACGAAATCATCAAAACAAAGATCCTGCCTTCCCTGGAAAACGGGGATGAGGCCACCGCCTTGGAAGCCTTTGACGGGGAGTTTTTTGAGAAATATTACAGCCTGATGCAAAGCACCAAGGCTGCGGTTGACGAGCTTCGCGGCGGCCAGGAGATCACCAAGGAAAAGGCCATGGCCGAGGTGAAGATGTTCGGGATGTTCTTTATCGTTGGCGGGGCTATCTCTCTTGTGGTCGTTGGCCTGTTCGCCTTTTTTGTCGTACAGATGCTTGTCCGGTCCATCAATACCATTGTCCGTGATCTGGACGAGAGCGCCGACCGTATTTCCGAGGAGGCTCAGGCCACGGCCAGCACCTCTCAAACGGTGGCGGAAATGGCTTCGGAGATGGCGGCCTCCCTTGAGGAAACCAGCGCCTCCCTTGAAGAGATCACGGCCATGGTGCAGCAGAATGACACCAACTCCGCCGAGGCCAACTCTTCGATGAAGCAGAATGAGGCGATTGGCTCCAGGGCCAACGTCAATGTGGCGGCCATGCAGCTCTCCATGCAGAACATCAAAAAGGACAGTGACGCAATCGCTTCAATCATTCGGGAGATCGAGGCGATCGCCTTCCAGACCAATCTTCTCGCCTTGAATGCGGCGGTGGAAGCCGCCAGGGCCGGGGAGCAGGGCGCGGGTTTTGCCGTGGTTGCCGATGAGGTGCGCAATCTTGCCCAGCGTACCGCTCAATCGGCAAGAAACTCCAGCGACCTGATTGAACGGGCCATCGGCAATGTCAATGACGGGTTGCAAAAGGTGAACGAGGTGGTGGCGGAATCCAAGGATGTGGTGGACGGCTCGCGGAAGGTGGCGATTCTGGTGGAAGAGATCTCCACCGCCTCCCATGAGCAGACCCAGGGGGTTCTCCAGATCAACAAGGCCGTGACCGAGATGGACACCGGGACCCAGCAGATGGCGGCCAATGCCGAGGAACTGGCCGCAGCCTCCGAGGCGGTTACCTCCCAAACTCTGATGCTTCGCGACAATATCGGGCATCTGACCCGGCTGGTTGAAGGGGGGAAGGCTTCCGACAGGTAGAGGAGGCGGGCGCTTGCCTTGTCCGGCAAGGCCCTGGGTTTGAGTTTTTTGCAAGAGGCCGCACCCGATATGGGTACGGCCTCTTCTGTTAGGGCGGAGCCGTATCGCAGGCCGGCCCTGGCCGCAACAGGGGCTGCACCGTGCCCAGGAGGGGGAATGGCGTATTTTCTTGCAGGAGATCTTGGCGGGACAAAAACTATCCTGGCAATGTATGCCGCCACGGACGACGGGTATGTCCTGCTCAGGGAACAGCGTTTTGCCAACAGCGCGTATGGGGATTTTTCCGAAATAGTCGCTGCGTTTCTGCACGGCTCCGAACAGCATCCCCAGGCGGCCGCCTTTGGCGTTGCCGGTCCGGTTGTAAGCGGCCAGCGGGTCAGGATGACCAATCTGGGCTGGCTCATTGATCCGGAACTCTTGCGGGAGCAGTTCCGGCTTGCCGAAGTTATCGTGCTGAACGATCTGGTGGCGGTGGCCGAAGCGGTGACAATTTTACCGCCGGAAGACCTGCTGGTAATCAATGGCGGGACGGTGGATCCCCACGGCAGCGTGGCGGTCCTTGCCCCTGGGACAGGGCTTGGCGAGGCCTATCTCTGCTGGAATGGCGCAGGGTACACCGCCCATCCCTCCGAAGGAGGGCATGTCGATTTTGCGCCGACCTCGGAGATGGAAGAGGGCTTGCTTTCCTTTTTGCGGGCGGAACACGGCCATGTAAGCTATGAGCTGATCTGTTCCGGAAAAGGGATGCCGAATATCTATCGTTACCTGACCCAGGGGGCAGGGATGCAGGTGCCCCGGGACTTTCAAGAAGCGCTGGCTGGCGCCGCGGACATGACCCCGGTTCTCGTGGCCCAGGCCCAGGAAAAAGGCGGGGAGGCGGCGCGTCTGACCCTGGAGATTTTTTTCGCTGTCCTGGCGGCCGAGGCCGGGAACATGGCCCTCAAGTTCCTCTGTTCCGGGGGGCTCTATTTGGGTGGCGGCATGCTGCCCAGGCTTCTTCCCGTCTTTGATCAGTTGCAATTCATGAAGCGGTTCACCGGCAAAGGGCGGATGGCCGGGATTCTCTCGTCCATTCCGGTCAAGCTGATCATGACGGACAGGGCGGCTCTCAATGGTGTTGCCCTGAGCGCTTTCAGGGCACTGCGGAAACACAATCCACACAGGTAAAAACATGTCTTTACGGGATCTGGCTCGGGAACTGTACCGGACGCAGCAGCAGGTTGAACGGCTGGAAAAGCTTCTGCTTTCGGCCGCGCCGGAGGAGCAGGCGGCGATCCAGCTCGAGCTTCAGGATGCGCGGGCTGAACGGTTGCAGTTCCAGAAGATGATCGATGGCCGCAAGGATTCTTCCCCCCTGCCGAGAAGGTTCTGAAAACAGGGTCTGGTTGGGCGGTGGCTATTTGAGCCTTCGGAAAAAAATACGACAAAGAAGAAAAGGGGCGTGGTATGTGCGTTGATGTGCGAAAAACCTGTGAGTGCGGTGCCGCAATCGTCCAGTTTCATCTCCGCGACAACCTGTTGCACTCGGGGGTGATCCAGCGGGTCTTTTGCCCGAATTGCCCCGGAGATGTCGGGTTTGATGCGCGTTCCATGCTCAACGACAACGGCTGGGTGGTTGAGTACGACATGATCCTCGCCACCATGCTGCTCACGGCGAAATTGCAGGTGGAGCCGGAGGCGGTTTGCCCGGAATTTCTTTTTGACCGGGGTTATGCCTGCTGGCTGGAGATGTATCCCGGCGAACGGGAGGAGATCCGGGAAGAGAAGGAAAAGATCATGGCCCTCCTGCGGGAGGACCAGCGCCACTATCTGCAGGCCATCCAGAGCTGGAATATCCAGCGGATCGCGCGCCTTAAGGGCGCCGGGTGGCGCAAGGCCCAGCAAGCTTGAAGATGCGGCCGACTCGGGCGCCAGGCTTCATTTGGGCAGCCACTTCTTGAGAAGCCGCTGGAGGGTGCCGTCATCTTTCCAGCTCTCCAGGGCGGAGTTCACCGCCTTGAGCAAGGCCGGATCAGCGCGGTGGACCGCCCAGGCAAGTTCTTCGCTGGTCAAACGGGTCTTGAGCAGGATCAGCCCTTCACCGCCGTATTGGGCGGCATAGGCCCCGAGGACCGGTTCATCGTCGATGAAAAGATCGATGCGCTTGTCACGGAGGGCTTGCACCGCGGCATCGGGCGAGGAGAAAAAAAACGGTTCCGCTGTCGGGCAATAGCGCTGAACAAAGACATCCCCGGTGGTGCCCTTTTCCACCCCGATGGCATCGCGGGTGGCGAGAATTTCTTGGGCGGAGGGGAATTTCCCTTCGGCGTCCTTGGTGGTCAGGGCCATCTGGCTGATGGTGAGGTATGGTTCGCTGAAGGCCACCCGGAGCTTGCGCATCTCGGTGATGGACATGGCGGACATGATAATGTCAACCTCCTTGCGTTCCAGGGCGGGGATCTGCTCTCCCCATTCCAGCTCGACAAACTGGAGTCTGCTGTGCAGCCGTTGGGCAAGCAGCGCGGCGGCGTCGGCTTCAAACCCGGAAATCAGGCCGGTTTCAGGGGATTTGTGGATGAGGCAGGGATAATTCGGTGTGACTCCCACCCGCAGCACCCCATTTTCCCAGGAGGAGCGGACGCTTTTTTCATTAAGGCTGCAGGCGGCCAGGCTCAGCAGCAGGCAGCCGCACAGCAGGGAGATGATCGTTTTTGGCAGTGTTTCGGTAAACATGATGTGCGCTCCTGACTAGTCAGCCTCCAGACAGGCGACGGTCTGTTCGGCAATCTCCAATTCTTCGTTGGTGGGGATAACCAGGATTTTCACCCGGCCCGTTCCGCTTTCCAGAGCGGAACACCCTTCTTGGTGTCCGAGGTTTTTCCCATTATTCATCGCAAGTCCCAGATGGTCAAGACCTTCGCAGCATCCTGCCCGGATAAAATCGGCGTGTTCCCCGATGCCGCCGGTGAAGATCAGTCCGTCTAGCCCCCCCAGCACCGCATGGTAGGCGCCGATGTATTTTTTGATCCGGTAACAGTACATGGCAATGGCAAGCCGTGCTTCCGGATCGCCTCCTGCCGCAAGCTCACCCACCGAACGCATGTCGTTGACCCCGCAAATCCCCTTGAGGCCGCTCTCCTTGTTGAGGATCGATTCGATCTCTTCGCAGGAAAGCTGTGTTTCCCGCGCCAGATAAAAGATGATCGCCGGGTCGAGATCCCCGCAACGGGTCCCCATGATCAGCCCTTCAAGGGGGGTGAGGCCCATGGAGGTGTCGATGCATTTCCCCTGTTGGATGGCGGCGGCGCTGGCTCCGTTGCCCAGATGCAGGCTGATCAGATTGAGGGTTTCCAGCGGTTTGTGTAAAAACTCCGCCGCCTTTTTCGCCACATAGCGGTGCGAGGTGCCGTGGAAACCGTAGCGCCGGACCTGATGCGCCTCGTAGAGCCTTTTGGGGATGGCGTAGCGGTAGGCGTGTGGCGGAATGGTTTGGTGGAAGGCGGTATCGAACACCGCGACCTGGGGCACTGCGGGAGCGCTCTCCATGGCCACCTCCATGCCGAGGAGGTTGGCCGGATTGTGCAGCGGCGCCAGGGGGATCAAGGACCGGATCGCGGCCAGCACCTCGGGGGTAACCCGGGTGGGTTCCTTGAATTGTTCGCCGCCATGCACGACCCGGTGACCGATGCCCTTGAGTTCTCCGGTGTCGGTCAGCGCTCCGGTTTCCCGCAGGACCGAGGCGATGAGCTGAAATCCCTGGCGGTGATCGGGAACCGGGAGAGTCCGGACCGTTTTCGCCATCTCGATCTGGCCCGTTCTCAGAGAATGGCTGAGGTGACTGCCCGGTTCGCCGATCTGTTCGATGCTTCCACCGGCCAGCACCGATTCGTCCCGCATGTCGAACAACTGGTATTTGATGGAAGAGCTGCCGGAGTTGAGCACCAGAACCTTCATGGATTATTCCTCGGTAACTATTCAGCTAAAACCCAAAAACAGACTGAAACATTCCAACCAACAGTCAGTAACTGTGGCGCAGTGCCGCAGATGCGCGAAAGAGGCCGGCGAAGTGTGCTAGTGCACACGAGCCGACCGATGACAAAGCAGATGCGGTGCTGCGCCTCAGTTACGGGCGGCCTGGGCCTGGATGGCGGTGATCGCCACAGTGTTGACGATGTCCGGCACGGTGCAGCCCCGGCTCAGGTCGTTGACCGGCTTGTTCAGCCCTTGAAGCACCGGGCCGATGGCCACGGCGTTGGCCGAACGCTGCACCGCCTTGTACAGGTTGTTGCCGGTGTTGAGGTCCGGGAAGATGAACACCGTGGCCTTGCCCGCCACCTGGCTCTCCGGCAGCTTGGTTTTGGCGACCCCGGCGTCCACGGCGGCGTCGTACTGGATCGGGCCTTCGATCTTGAGATCCGGCCGGAGTTCTTTCGCGATCCTGGTCGCTTCGCGCACCTTGTCCACGTCGGCGCCCGTGCCCGAGGTGCCGGTGGCATACGAGCACATGGCGACCAGGGGTTCAATGCCGTAAAGCTTGGCGGTTTCGGCCGAGCTTATGGCTATCTCCGCCAACTGCTGGGCGTTGGGGTCGGGGTTCACCGCGCAGTCGCCGTAGACCAGAACCCGATCGGCCAGGCACATCAGAAAGACGCTGGAAACAATGGAAACCCCCGGCTGGGTGCGGATGATCTGCAGGGCCGGGCGGATGGTGTCGCCGGTGGTGTGCACCGCTCCGGAGACCATGCCGTCGGCCAAGCCCTTGTGGATCATCATGGTGCCGAAGTAGTTGACGTCGGCCACCGTGTCAAAGGCGCCCTTTTCGGTAATCCCCTTGTGTTTGCGAAGCTGGAAGTAGGTTTGGGCAAACTCCTTGCGCAGGGGGGAGGTGGCCGGATCGATCATTTCGATGCCGGTAAGGTCAAGGCCGAGGTTGCTGGCCGTGCCTTTGATCTCGGCGGGGTTGCCCAGCAGGGTGATCTCCGCCACGCCGCGCCGGATAAGCATTTCACTGGCCCGCAGGATCCGCTCTTCCGCGCCTTCGGGCAGGACGATGTGCTGCCGGTGTTTCTGGGCCATCTCCACCAGATTGTATTCGAACATGATCGGGGTGACCCGCGTCGATCTCACAAGGGAGATGCGGCTTTCCAGCTCCGGCAGGTTGACGTGCGTTTCAAAAAGCCCCAGGGCGGTGGCGATCTTGCGGTCGTTTTCCGGGGTGAGCATGGGGGGCACCCCGCTGGCGTTTATGGCCGTGGTAAAGGTGTCGGTCCGCACGCTGACGATGGGCACGGTCACTTTGTAGCTCAAGCCCTCAAGAAGCAGGGTGATCTGGGCGTCCGGCACAAAGCCGCCCGAGAGCAACAGTCCGGCAATGCTCGGGTAGGTGCTGGAAAAGTTGGCGGCCAGGCTGCCGAGGATGATGTCCGAGCGGTCGCCCGGCGCGATGATCAGGTCGCCTTCCACCAGATGGTCGAGGAAATGGGGCAGATTCATGGCCGCCACCTTGAAGTCCGTCACCCCCCGGTTCATCTCCTCCGGGTCTCCCATGATGACCCTGGCGTCCAGGGCCCGGGCGATCTCCCCCACCGTGGGTTTGCCGAGAAACGGCTCTTCCGGCAGGATATAGACCGGCCCGCATTCCGTGGCGCATTCCGTAAGTTTTTCCCGCACCGTCTCCATGAGAAAAGGATCAACCCGGTTGACCATGCTGGCCAGGATGGTGCAGCCCTTCTTGAGAAAGGATTCCTGGGCCACGTGCAGGGCGTCGAGGATATCCTCCGGGGATTTGTTATGGCAGTTTAAAAGCAGCAGGATGGGGCTGCCCAGGTTGTTGACCACCTCGGCGTTGAATTCGAACTCAAACGGCAGGGAGAGGCCGCTGAAATCGGTGCCTTCGCAGAGGATGAAATCGCATTTGCTTTCCAGATGCTTGTACTTGTCGAGAATGGCCTTGAGAATCTCATCGGTGCGCCCCTCGGCGGAAAGATGCTGGGCCTCGTCGTGGGACAGGGCGAACATCTCGTCGTAGGCGAATTGCAAGCGGTAGCGGGTTTTGATCAATTGCAGGTTGTTGTCCGCCACGTGATGCGAGGGGATGATCGGGCGAAAGTAGCCGACCCTGCGCAGACGGCGGGAGAGCAGCTCCATGATGCCCAAAGCGACCACGGATTTGCCGCTCTGGGGCCCGATTGCCACGATATACACGCTTTGCGCCATGGGATACCTCGAACTGTCCAGCAGCACCATATCTGCTTTGTCATCGGCCTGCTCGTGTGCAATAGCACACTTCGCAGACCTCTTCCGCGCATCTGCGGCACTGCTGAACAGTTACATTTCGTGGGTTATGTTCTTTTTTTGCTCCGAGCTGGATAGCCACTGTGGGGGTTAGTAGTGCTATTTTTTGGTCATGCCTTTGGTTCCAAAAGAATCAGGATCTCAAGATTGGCCGAGCCCGGGAACATGTCCAGGGGGGCGATGCGCCGCGCCTGATAGCCGCTGGCCTGCCATTCCCTGAGGGAGGGGGGGATCTGGTCCACCCCGCAGAAGATATGGAGCACTTTTTTTGGTTTCCTGCGGGCCAGGGCGGCAATCACCCCCGGCAACGTGCCTTGGCGGGGCGGGTCGAGGAGGATTACTTCGCCCGGGGCTGGCGGCGGCAGGGTTTTTTCCAGGTAGCCGACGGTGATCCGGTGGGCGAGAAACTTGGTCTGGCCCCCCCTTTTCTGGTTCAAGCGGCTGTTGGCCTCGGCGGCCCGGATGGAGGGGCCTTCGCCATCAACGGCCAGCACCTGCCGGTAGGCGGGGGCGAGGAAATGGCTGAACAACCCGTAGCCGCAGTACAGGTCGAGCAACGACTGGTCCGGGGTGGGGGCCAGCAGCTCCCGGGCCCGGGCCAGCATGGTTTCCACCATGGATTCGTTGATCTGGGAAAATGAGGTGGGATGAAACTGATAGCGGCAGCCGTGGTAAGAGGCCCCCAACTGGTCCGGGCCGAAAAGCTTCTTGAAGTGCAGGGTCTCGGCCGGGCGTTTGCTTTCCAGATAATAGTCGGACTGGCTGGGGTCAAGATAGACAAAGGCCGCGGAGACCGCGACGGGAAGCTTCTGGAGATGGGCGGCCAGGAGTTTCATCTTGCGGACCAGCGGCCCGTTCATGAGATCCACATTGAAGATCACCGCCTGCTCGGTGTAGCCGCCGCGGATGATGAGATAGTTGAGATGCCCGGCGATCAGCCGAAAGGCCGGCTCGCTCAGTTTCTGCTGGAGAAAGCGGTAGATAACCTCATGCTCCTTGGGCTCCAGGGGCGAGGCGGTGAAATACTGGCGGTTTTTGGGCAGGGCAGCCTTGTCTCCCAAGAGCAGATACAGGGTCGAGCCGTGGAGGAAGCCCTTGCGTTTTGAGGTGGTGCGGTAGCCGCGGGCCTTGGGGGAGCGGAGCACCTGTTCCGGCAGGCCGGGCAGCCGGTGCTGTTTCCAGAAGGCCAGCAAGCCTTGGTCCTTGACCTGAAGCTCCACGGAATAATCGAGATGGGCCAATGGAGAGCTGTGCAGGATGGTTTGGGTGTCCGGAGCAGTCGCATGGGGAATGAGCGGCTTGAGAAAACTGGCAAAGGAGCGGTCGGTGGGCAAGGCCGGGGCCCAAAAAGATTCCTCTTCGGAGATTTCCGGCTGCGATTTTTTTGGGGCGGCTGAGGCACGGCCCCGTGGAGAAGCTGCCGCAGGCCTGCGGGTCTTCCTCCCGAAGGGCTTTTCCGGCGAGGCTTTTCTGTTGGCGTGCGAAGGGCGGCCGGATGCCCTGGCAGGGGTCCGGGATGGTTCCTCTTCGAAATTCTCCGCATGTGTTTTCTTGAAGCCGGTAAAGGCGCGGCCGCGAGGGGAAGCAGTGGCGGTCCGGTCCTCTTTTTTGCCGAAGGGCGTATCCGGTGATGATTTTTTCCTGCGGGGGGAAGGGCGATCGGTTGCCGCTCCCTTGGCCTGGTCACCGGCGAAGCTTGGTTTGCGGGTTGGTTTTTTTTTGCTTACGGACAAGGGATCACCACGAAGAAAGAAAGGGAGAAAATAAAAAAAGTATACACGCCAGCCGGTGATGCATAAAGCAAATTCGTCCCATGCCCATGGGGGACAAGGGAAACAGTGTGGATTGGCCCTCGGCTGCGGTTGCGTTGGGTGGGGTCGGCAGGAAGGATCATACGTCGTGCCGGCTCGATGGAACTTGCTGACAAACTGCGTTTTTTGGAGTATATACGCTGTTCCGTTTTCTATTCCTGGTGAACGATTACGGATTCCGGCCCGGAACGCAGAGAGGAAACAGGATCAGATGAGCAGTATACTGGAAAAAGAAATCAAGCGGCGCCGTACCTTCGGCATCATCAGCCATCCCGATGCGGGCAAGACCACCCTCACCGAAAAGCTCTTGCTCTTTGGCGGCGCCATCCAGATGGCCGGGGCGGTCAAATCCCGCAAGACCGACAACCACGCGGTCAGCGACTGGATGAGTATCGAAAAGGAACGCGGCATCTCGGTGACCACCTCGGTGATGCAGTTCGACTACCGGGATTTCGAGGTCAACTTGCTCGATACCCCGGGCCATAAGGACTTTTCCGAGGACACCTACCGGGTGCTCACCGCAGTGGACAGCGCGCTCATGGTCATCGACAGCGCCAAGGGGGTCGAGGCCCAGACCGAGAAGCTCATGGAGATCTGCCGGATGCGCAATACGCCGGTGATCACCTTCATCAACAAGCTGGACCGCGAGGGCCGCGAGCCCCTGGATATCTTGAGCGAGATCGAGGAGAAGCTGCAGATCGAATGCACCCCGCTCTCCTGGCCCATCGGCATGGGCAAGAGCTTCAAGGGCGTCTACAACATCATGCGCCAGGAGCTGAATCTCTTCACCCCCAGCAAGGACCGGCGGCCCCAGGACGGGATCGTGGTCAAGGACTTGAACGATCCGCTCCTGGACCAGATGCTGGGCAGTCAGGCGGAGAGACTCCGCGAGGATCTCGAACTTTTGGCCGGGGCGGCCAGCCCCTTTGACCATGCCGAATACCTCAAGGCCAGCCAGTCCCCGGTGTTTTTCGGCAGCGCCGTCAATAACTTCGGGGTGCGCGAGCTGCTGGACGCCTTTGTCGAGCTGGCCCCGCCGCCCGGCCCCCGCGCCACCACCACCCGCATGGTTTCTCCGGACGAAGAAGCCTTTTCCGGCTTCACCTTTAAGATCCAGGCCAACATGAACCCGGCCCACCGCGACCGGATCGCCTTTTTCCGCATCTGCTCGGGCAAGTTCACCCGGGGGATGAAGGTCATGCACCACCGGCTGGGCAAGGAGGTCGCCCTGGCCAACGCCACCATCTTCATGGCCCAGGATCGCACCAACGTGGAGGAAGCGTGGCCCGGCGACATCATCGGCATCCACAACCATGGGACCATCAAGATCGGCGATACCTTTTCCGACAAGGAACCCCTCAAGTTCACCGGCATCCCCAACTTTGCGCCCGAGCATTTCCGGCGGGTATTGATCAAAAATCCGCTCAAGATCAAGCAGTTGAACAAGGGGTTGGTGCAGTTGGCCGAAGAAGGGGCAGTGCAGCTTTTCCGGCCGCTGATGGGCAGCGATTACATCCTGGGCGCGGTGGGCGTGCTGCAGTTCGAGGTGACCATGGCCCGTTTGAAGGCGGAATACGGGGTGGATGCGGTGTACGAGCAGGTGAGCTACGCCACGGCCCGCTGGATCGACTGCGAGGACCGCAAGAAGCTCGATGAGTTCAGGAGTAAGAATCAGGCCCATCTGGCCCTGGACGCAGAGGGGCATCTGGCCTATCTGGCGGAAAGCGAGTGGCGGCTGGGCAGGGTGGCGGAGCTGTTTCCGGAGATCGTCTTCCGAAAGACCCGCGAGCACAGTTGAACGGGGCATGAGAAAGCCCCGATGAGGCTTCGCCGCTGCGCAGTTGTGGGGAACTGTAAGTGGGTGAAAAGCGGCCATCGGGGCGTGCTTGTATTGTCGGCGAAAGCAGCAGGAAAAAGCAAGCGAAAAAAAGGATTTTCGCTCCCGGATGACAGGGTGGTGTTGACCGGGCATGGCAAAGCTTGGTATCGTGAACACCGTGTCCGTTCAGTTTTTTTTGAGAGAGCTTGAGCTGCGGGGAGTTGTATACGGAATGGAAGAGGCTGAGGTCGAGATTGTTAGGAATGCGGGGGCGGTCAGCCGGATCTTCGAGCAGATGCTTGAGCGGCGCAAAACCCTGAGCATTGTCCAGCACGGGCATCGCAGCGATGCCTGGGTCGTTAAGGTCTCTCCCACCCGTCTGATCCTGGCCAAGCGGGATAAGGGTTCGAAGTTCACTCCCGGGGGGGTGGAATTCCAGTTCCGCTGCGTCATCGGGCGCAATATCATCGGCAAGGGCATGATCTTCCGGATCAAGGATGAGTACCTGGAGCTTGCGCTTCCGGCGGAGGTTACGATTATCCAGCGGCGACATGCCTACCGGGTTGTCCCCACCGCCGAGAGCATCGCTATCTTCCAGACCGCAGCAAAATGGCTTCTTGCCGGCCGGATTGAAGATTTGAGCGCCACCGGGATTCGTCTGTGCCTGCCCCAGGCCACACCGGTTGTGGTCCCCAGCGATATCCAGGCCATCTGCCTCCAGCTCAACCATGCGGCGCCGGCAAACGAATTCGGAGCGCCGGCAACGGTGGTCAGACAGTTGGTCAAACTCAAGACCGCGACCATTGCCAGAAAGGCCGACACCGGAGCAACGAAGTTCGCGAGTTATGGCATCCACTTCACCCCGACCCCTCACGAGGAACGGCAACTGGCTCAGATCATCCTCAATTTCGAACGGGCCGCCCGGTTGAAAGGGCTGACCGCTTAGGTTCAGGCAGGCAGGTGCCCGGACTTGCGCAGGTAGTATTCGTAATCTCCCCCGTAGGACCGCATCTCCCCGTGATCCACCTCCATGACCCGGTTGACCAGCGAGCGGAGAAAATGCCGGTCATGGCTGACCAGCACCACGGTGCCGGTGAATTTCTGCAGCGCTCCCAGCAAGATCTCCCGCGATTGGATGTCCAGATGGTTGGTGGGCTCGTCCAGGATCAGGAAATTAAGCGGCCGGGCCAGCATGGTGGCCAGCACCACCCGGCTTTTTTCCCCGCCGGACAGCAGCTTGATCTGTTTGTCCACCGTGTCGCCCGTAAAGAGAAAAGCGGCGCAGAGGTTGCGGATGGTGCCGATGTTGGCCTGGGGCAGGGCGTCCTGCACGGTGTCGAAGACAGTTCGCTCCGGAACCAGCACATCCATGGCATGTTGGGAAAAATAGCCGAGGCCGACGTTGGCCCCGATGGTGACAGTGCCCGAGGTGGGCTCGGTCTGCCCGGCCAGTACCTTCAAGAAGGTTGATTTGCCCGCGCCGTTGACCCCGACCACCGCCACCTTTTCTCCCCGCTGGATCACCCCGGAGATGCCGGAAAACACCGGCCTTTCCCCGCCATCGTCCCGCGGCCAGCTCTTGGCCAGATTCTCCATGCGCACCACGTCGTCGCCGCTGCGGGGCGGCTCACCAAATTCGAAGCTGATCACCCGCTGTTCCGGGGGCAGCTCGATGCGTTCGATCTTGTCCAGCTTTTTGATCCGGGACTGCACCTGGGAGGCGTGGGAGGCGCGGGCCGCGAAGCGGGCGATGAAATCCTCCTCCTTGGCCATCATTTCCTGCTGGCGGCGGAAGCTGGCGGCCAACTGTTCCCGCCGGATCTCCCGCTCGCGCAAGTAAAAATCGTAATTGCCGCTGTAGGTGGTGATGGTGCAGTTGGCCACCTCGATGATCCTGGAAACCAGCCGGTTCATGAAGTCGCGGTCATGGCAGGTCATGAGCACCGCGCCCTTGAACTCCTTGGCCAGCCACTCCTCCAGCCAGACGATGGACTCCACGTCCAGATGGTTGGTGGGCTCATCGAGCAGCAGAACATCGGGGTTCATGGTCAGGATGCGGGCCAGGGCGATGCGCATCTTCCAGCCGCCGCTGAACGATTCCACCGGCCGGTTGAAATCCTCCGGCCCGATGCCCAGCCCGGTGAGCACCGCTTGAGCCCGGGATTCCAGGTCGTAGCCGCCGCGATGCTCGAATTCCTCCATGGCATCGCCGTATCGCTCCAGCAACGCGGCCATGGCCTCGTCCTCCATGGGCTGGGCCATGGCTGCTTCCATCTCCTTAAGCTCCTCGCCCAAGCGCACCACCTCGCCCACCGCGGCCATGGTTTCCTCCAGGGCCGAACGGCCGGACATCTCGCCCACCTCCTGGGAAAAATAGCCGATCACCGTTTTCTTGGCGCAGGAGATTTCGCCCTTGTCCGGTTCTTCCTCGCCGGTGATCAAGCGGAAGATGGTGGACTTGCCCGCGCCGTTGGGGCCGACAAGGCCGGTGCGCACGCCGGGGAGGATCTGAAAGCTGGCATTGGCGAAAAGAATTTGGGAGCCATGCTGTTTGCTGATGTTGGTGAGGTGTATCATCGTTTAACTCGCAAGAAGGGAAAAGGAAGCAGGTCCGTGATATAGACTCGAAGAGTTGCAGCAGCGAAGCGGCAACAGTTGTAATCGCGGCTTGTGGCGATTTCAACAATCATGATGTAGGGTATCTCCACGAAAAAACGGCATTTATAGCATGGCGGACAAGGGGGCGCAACCCTATTCTGCCGCAACCCTCAAGTCCGGAATCCCCAGCATTGTCAAGGGTGGGTGGGTCTGCTATGATGCGCGAAGGATCCGGGCGCAGCGCCCTGAGAGCAATCAGAGAAGAAAATAATGGAGTTCCCATGCAGCAAGGCACACTCCGGCTGGCCGGAAAAATCTTTGTTATGGTCCTGTGTGTTTCCGGCTGCGCCCACCACGAATCTGTGGCAGATCTTCCCGAGGGCCGGGAAA
This sequence comes from Hydrosulfovibrio ferrireducens, assembly GCF_046883345.1. Lineage (NCBI taxonomy): Bacteria > Pseudomonadati > Thermodesulfobacteriota > Desulfobulbia > Desulfobulbales > Desulfobulbaceae > Hydrosulfovibrio > Hydrosulfovibrio ferrireducens. Next base: position 20,436 of record NZ_JALKCW010000025.1, read on the forward strand.
CGGCGCGGGAGACAAGGGTTTCTGCTGCCGCCCCAACCCAGAGCAGTCTCCCCCGGGTCCCGCCACGCGAGCCGCTCCCTGAGCAGGATTCCGGGCCGGAGGAATTCATCGCCTCCCTAGTGAGCCGGGGGCGTGCTACCCCGGAGTGCTTTCAGTTGCGGCCCGGAAACGGAGGTGGCAAACAGGCAAAGGCGCGACGCTGCGAGCCCCAGAGCCTCCCCTTTGCCCGTTGCCGGAGCGGGATCGACAGTTGCCGCCTGGGCCACGAAAACGGCCCCCTCACCTGGTTTGCCTGTGAAAAAGCACGCGGCAACACCTCGCTTACTCCCCGGTCCGGCAGTATCCTTATCCTTGCTGCCAATACCCGGCGCAAGATGCCCACCGGGCATGTCGCCTATGTCGAGCAGGCGAGTCCTCAAGGCGGTACGGTCTACCGGCTTGTTTTTAGCCACACCAACTACGATCGCCGCTGCAGCCTGGAAACCAACATCGAGGCCACCTACGACAGCGCGGCCCGTACCCTGGACATCCACGGCGGCGCCTGGCAGGCCTGGGGAAAAGGGCTGCCAGTGGCCGGATTTATTCTGGAATGATCTGCGGCAGGTTTTTTTTTGATGAAAAAACCATAAACCCAGTGTGATATATTTTGTCATGACCGTGTTCACGCAAAGAAAGTCTGGCTGTGTCTGGCGCAAGGCCATGTGTCTGGGGCTTCTTTTTTTTCTGCTGATCGGCTGCGAAGGTGGGAAGCAGGAAAAGGTGGAGCAGGATCGCCTGGTCCGGCTGGACAACCTCCAACAGCTCCCGGCGGGGCAAATCGAGCCGGATTCGCAAGCGCTGCGGATCGGGGTGGGGGCCATTCTTTCTCCCCAGGGCACGGCGCTTTCCTACCAGCCGCTCATCGATTATCTGGGTCGCAAGATGGGCAAACCGGCAATCTTGGTGCAGCGCAAAACCTACCAGGAGCTGAACGATCTGCTGGCCAGAAACGTGGTGGATCTCGGCTTCATCTGCACCGGGGCTTATGTCGAAGGCGCCCGGAAAGAGGCGATGTCGCTGCTGGTTGTCCCGCGGATCAACGGCAAGACCACCTATCGAGCCTTTGTCATCGTGCCTGCCGCTTCCCCGGTACGGGAATTTCCCGACCTGCGCGGCAAGGTGTTTGCTTTTACCGATCCGCTTTCCAATACCGGCTATCTCTACCCCCTCTCCCTGTTGCAGGGCATGGGGCAGCAGCCGGAAACCTTTTTCGGTCGGACGATTTTCACTTACAGCCACGACCGTTCCATGGCTGCGGTGATGGAAGGCATCGCGGATGGCGCTTCGGTGGACAGTCTGGTCTATGAATTCGCCAGCAGGCGCAACCCGGAAATTGCCAGGCAGACCAAGGTGATCTGGGAATCGCGCGATTTCGGCATCCCCCCGGTGGTGGTGCCGCGCAGCATTTCCCAGGAAAAGAAAGCCTTGTTGAAGGAGCTGCTTCTCGGCCTGCACCATGATGTGGAAGGTGAAAAAGCCCTGGCCGTGCTTGGGGTGGAACGTTTCGTGGAGCCCGCGCCAGGGTTGTATGGATTCTAAGGAGACTCCCGTGGCTGTTGGCCTGCTCCCTGTGACCGCGTTTTTCCGGCAAGCCGCGTATAAAGCCAGGTCCGTTCTGCTCAGCGTGCCGCTGCGGTTGAAGATTCTTGGCTTGGCCCTGACTCTGATCCTGCTTTTTGGCGCGGTCACCATTTATAAGGTGCAGGCGGCGCTCAGCGAGAACTTCGACGCCTTCCTCCGGGAAGAGAGCCGCTTCGTGGCCACGGAACTTTCCTATCAAACCCACGATTATTTACTGATCAACGATGTCTACGGCTTGACCCAGATGCTTCGAAACACGGTGCAGAATCGTCCGGACCTGCGCTATGTTTTTGTCCGCAACACCCACGGGCAGGTGGTGGCCCACACCTTTGAGGGCGGGTTTCCTGCTGACCTGCTGAAAAACCTCCCCGGTCTTTCGCCGCAGGGATCAGAGCCGAAACTGCTCCGCACCAATGAGGGAAATATTTGGGAGGCGGCGGCGGGCATCAGCAACGGCAACGAGGGTGCGGTGGTGGTCGGAGTGAAGGGCGACAGCCTGCGCCGCCAGATTGGGGCGATCACCGGCTCCCTTGCCCGGACCACCTTGCTGGTTGCGATATTCGGGGTGCTCTTGTCTTTGGGACTGACCTGGATTATCACCAAGCCCGTAACCAGGCTGCTCGAAGCCACCCGGGCCGTGCGGCGGGGGGATTATTCCATGAATCCGGCTCCGACGGAAAGCCAGGATGAACTTGGCAAACTCATGGAAGGCTTCAACGCCATGGTGTTTTCCTTGGCCAGCGCGGATAAGGCCCGCTTGGAAAAGGAGCATCTCCAACGGGATTTCCTGCATCGGGTCATGGCCGGCCAGGAAGGGGAAAGAAAACGGATCGCCCGCGAGCTCCACGACCAGACCGGTCAGGCGCTGGCCTCGGTCATGGTTGATCTCAAGATGCTGGAAAACGCGAAAAACGAGAACGAAATCCGCCAGAGCATCGGCCGGTTGCGAAAGGCCATAACCGAGGAGATGGAGGCGATCCATGATCTGGCAGTGGCGCTGCGGCCCAGCGTGCTGGACGATCTCGGCCTGGTTCCGGCGGTGGAGATGCTGGTTCGGGGGTTTACCAACCGCCACTCCATCCCGGTGGAGCTGACCATTATCGGCTTTGCCGAGAAGAGGGCGGATGGTTGCACGGAAACCTGCGTTTATCGGATTATCCAGGAAGCCCTCGCCAATGTGGCGCGGCATGCCCGGGCCACTGCGGTGAGCGTTCTTCTGGAATGGCGCGGGGAAAAACTTCGGGGCGTGATCGAGGATAACGGAGTCGGTTTCGTGCCGGAGCTGGTCGATTCCAAGACTAAGCTCGGGGTGCTGGGAATGCGGGAGCGAACCCAGTTGCTGCAAGGGTCTTTCCGGGTTGAAAGCAGTCCGGGCGAGGGTGCCATGCTGGTTTTTGAAATGCCTGCCAAGGCGGGGGTCTGCCATGAACAGTGAACTGATCCGGATTTTGGTGGTCGATGATCATCCGGTGCTTCTTTCCGGTTTGAGCCTGCTGCTCAATGCCGAACCGGACATGGAGGTGGCGGGTACGGCCGATTCGGGGCCCAAGGCCTTGGCGCTTACCAAGGAACTGCAACCGGACATCGTGCTCCTCGATATCTCCCTGCCGGGAACCAGCGGGCTTCTGCTTTTGCCGGAGATATTGCGCCAGGCGCGTGCAACCTGCGTCCTCATGCTGACCATGCATGAGGACCATCAGTATCTCAAGGAAGCCGTGGCCAAGGGCGCCAAGGGCTTTATCCTCAAGAAATGTCTGGATGTGGACCTGCTTTATGCCATCCGCGCGGTGATGCGGGGGCAGATGTACATCCATCCGGCCATGATGCCGGATATCCTGGCCGAACAGGACAAGGGCGCAGCCTCCCCCGAGGAGATGCTCTGGCTCTCGCTCAGTAACCGGGAGCAGCAGGTCATGCTCGCGGTGGCCATGGGGTTCACGAGCAGGGAGATCGCCGAGCAGCATTTCTTGAGTGAAAAAACCGTGGCCACCTATCGTTCCAGAGCCATGGCCAAGCTTGGCCTGGAAACCAGGGCCGAGCTGGTTGAGTTTGTTTCCCGCCAAAAACGTTCCGCGAAATAGCCCGTTTTCCTGACAGACGGTTGTCGGGAAAACCCCTACAAAGAAATCAAGAAATCCCCGCTTGTTTTCCTTTTCCGCTTCCCCTATCCTGATCTGTAATTGGAGGAGTTTCCTGCTTTTTTGTGCTCCCGGCCTGTGGTCAAAGGCCGTATTCATCAATACACGAGAGGTGCTCATGGGCGTGGTGGAAGCGGTTTGTATCAGCGAAAAAAAAGGCATGGTGAAAAAAGAGGTTCCCGAGATTCTCCTGGAGGAAAACTGGGGAATCACCGGGGATGCCCATGCCGGGATCTGGCACCGGCAGGTTTCCCTGCTGGCCGGGGAAAGCATTGATGCGGTGAAGAAAAAGATGCCCCACCTGAAGCACGGGGTGTTTGCCGAAAACATCGTCTGCCGGGACCTGGATTTGATGGCCCTTGCCATCGGCGACCGGTTGGTGATCGACGGCCAGGTCGTGCTCGAAGTCACCCAGATCGGCAAAGAATGCCACAATGCCGGTTGCGCCATCAAGAAAGCCACCGGGGACTGCATCATGCCCAAGGAAGGCATCTTCACCAAGGTCATCCACGGCGGGGTTGTCAAGGCCGGCCTTGCCATTGAAATAGAACGCATTACTCAGAGGCAACACGGGTAGCATAGCCTGAAGCACACAAAGGAGAGAAGCGCATGAAGATCAAAAGAAGAGATTTTCTTAAGCTCAGCGCGGCAACCGGTCTGGCGGCCGCCGCTTTCAAGGGTTCCACCCTGAACGCCCTGGCCGAAGCGCCGCAGGGAGCCATCGGGGAGAAGCCCGGCACATGGATGCCCTCCACCTGCCAGGGCTGCACGGCCTGGTGTCCGGTGGAGTTTTTTATTCAGGACGGCCGCGCCGTGAAGGTGCGCGGCAACCAGCTCAGTAAGGCCAACAACGGCTACTGCTGCCCCCGCGGCCACCTGATGCTCCAGCAGACCTACGATCCGGACCGGGTTCTGACTCCGATGAAGCGGACCAACCCGGCCAAGGGCCGCGGCATCGACCCCAAGTTCGTGCCCATCACCTGGGACGAGGCTCTGGATACCATCGCCGATAAGATGATGGAACTGCGCAAAGCCGGAGAGCCGGAAAAGCTCCTCTATATGCGCGGCCGTTACTCCCCTACCTCCCAGGAACTCTGCTACGGCACCATGCCGAAGATCTTCGGCAGCCCCAATGCCATCTCGCACAGCGCCATCTGCGCCGAGGCGGAGAAGATGGGTCCCGGCTACACTCAAGGGTTCTTCGGCTACCGCGATTATGATATGGCCAAGACCAAATGCCTGGTGGTTTGGGGCTGTGATCCGCTTTCCTCCAACCGGCAGGTACCTAACACCATCAATAAGTTCGGCGATATCTTGGACCGGGGTACGGTCATCGCGGTTGATCCGCGCCTCTCCGCCTCGGCCGCCAAGGCCAATGAGTGGCTGCCGATCAAGCCCGGCGAGGACGGCGCCCTGGCCGCGGCCATCGCCCATGTGCTTCTGAGCGAAGGCATGTGGAGCAAGGAGTTCGTCGGCGAATTCAAGGACGGCAAGAACCTTTTCAAGGTCGGCGCCACCGTGGACGAGGCCGCCTTTGAGGAGAAACAGACCCACGGCGTGGTCAAATGGTGGAACCTTGAGCTGAAGGACAAGACCCCGGCCTGGGCCGCCAAGATCACCCTGATCCCGGAAAAGCAAATCGTCCGCGTTGCCCGAACCATGGGCAAGGCCGGCTCTGCCTGTGCTGTTTTCATGGGGCCGGGTGTGGCCATGACCCCGCGCGGCACCTATGCCTCCATGGCGGTGTACGCCTTAAACGGCATCCTCGGCTCAATCGAGACCGAGGGTGGCGTCATGCAGAGTTCAAGCGCGCCGACGGATAAATTCCCCTCCATCGACAAGTACCTGGACGATCTGGCGAAAAAATCCGGCAAGGCTAAGAAAATCGACGGTCGCGGCGCCAAGGACATGCCCGCCATCATGGGCGGCATCGACAAAAAGGAGAAAGACGGCAAGGTGACCGAGAGCGCCAAGGCGAACGTGGTCACCAACAACGTGGCCAACGGCATGTTGAAGGATCCGGGGGCGATCAAGGTGTGCATCAGCACCTGGACCAACTTTGCCTTCTCCGGCACCGGCGCCCAGCGCTGGGAAAAGGCCCTGTCCGCGCTGCCTTTTTTCGCCCATCTGGTCACCAACGCCTCGGAGATGAGCCAGTTTGCCGACATCGTTCTGCCGGCCACCTTTGCCCCGACCGAGAAGCTTTCGATCATCACCAACATGGCGAACCTCCATGGCCATATGTCCATCCAGCAGCCGGTCGTCAAACCGCTGGGTCAGGCCAAACCCGAGGAGACCGAGATGATGTGGCTGCTGGCCGAGAAGCTCAAGGCCAGGGGCTTTGCCAATCTCTTCGACTACTATGCCTCCCTCGAAGACCCGGAAACCAAGAAAAAACCCGCCAACGCCGCCGAATTCATCGAAATCGCCGCCAAGATCTCCAGTCACAAGGTCTGGGACGGCAAGGACAAGATGAAGGGCGACCAGCTCTCCGGTTGGGAGGATTTCAAGAAGAAGGGCATCTACAACACCGAAACCTATGCCTACAAGAAGAACTGGGGCAAGTTCAAGACCGAAACCAAGAAGTTCGAGTTCTACAGCGAGACCCTGAAGAAGACCCTGGGCTTGTTCGCGGAAAAGAACAAGACCACGGTGGACGAGGTTCTCAAGGCCAGCGGCTACGAAGCCCAGGGCGAACTGGTCTTCGTGCCGCACTACGAATCGCCCAAACGCCACGGCAGCGAAAAGGAATACCCCTTTACCTTCATCGACTACAAGTCGCGGCTCAACCGCGAGGGCCGGAGCCAGAACACCGTCTGGTACCATGAGTTCAAGAAGTTGGATGTGGGCGATGAGAGCTGGGAAGATGTCGTGAAAATCAACCCCGCGGACGGCAAGAAGCTCGGCATCAAAACCGGCGACATGGTCAAGCTCACCTCGACCACCGCCAGTATCACGGTCAAGGCAAAATTGTGGGAAGGGGTGCGACCCGGCACCATCGCCAAATGCTATGGTCAGGGGCACTGGGCCTATGGCCGGACCGCCGCCAAGGACTATGCCAAGGCGATCCCGAGAGGTGCGAACAACAACGAACTTATGCCCGATGATTACGACCGGCTCAGCGGCGCCACCGCAAGAAACGGCGGCTTCACCGGCGTAAAAATTCAGAAGGCCTAAAGCTGAGTTGAGCAGCTTGCCTGCTCAAACGAAACTTATACCCGAAGGGTGTAAGCATTTTCACAGGAGGAAATGATAAATGACGCAATATGCGATGGTAATAGATCTTCAGAAATGTGCTGGGTGCGGGGCCTGCGCCCTGGCCTGCAAAAGCGAGAACAACACCGCAGGCAGAAGCTTGGGGCAGGCCCATAACTGGGTCGACTACAAGAGCGAGACCAGCGGCAAGTTTCCCACGACCAAATACACGTCCATACCGGTGCAATGCAACCACTGCAGCAACGCGCCCTGTGTCAAGGCCTGCCCGGTGACCCCCAAGGCGATGTACAAGACCAAGGACGGCATCACCATGCACAACGACGAGCGCTGCATCGGTTGCCGCGCCTGTCAGGAGGCATGTCCCTATTCCAAGATGGAGGTCAAGGGCGGAGAGACCAGCGTTATCAGCTACAACGAGGAGGGTAAGCCCTATGAACCCTTTTATGCAGACAAGACGGAGATGATCCCCGGCTGCACCACCTCTCCGGCGGAAATGGCGGCCAAGACCGACAACCCGCCCCACCGGACCAAGTACGACCATCCGGACTATCAGGATGTGCGGCGCAACGGCATCACCGAAAAGTGCATCTTCTGCGAGCACCGGGTGAAAAAGGGTTTGTTGCCCAACTGTGTGGCTGCTTGTCCGGCTAAGGCCAGAACCTTCGGCGATCTCCAAGACAAGAACAGCGAGGTTGCCCAACTGCTCAAGAAGTACAAGGGCACGGTTCTCAAGCCCGAAAAAGGCACCAAGCCCAATGTCTATTACATCCGGAGCTACAGCGCGGCCAAGTAGTCTGAGCAAAGGATAGCCGGAAGTTTAGGGGGCGGGTGCTCAGGCATTCCGCCCCCTTTTTTAGCAGGGTTTTTCGTTGAGGCTCTTGTAAAATGCTTTGTTGTGCTTCGACAGGCTCAGCATGAACGGAAGAAACTATAATGATTTTAAGATGGCTACCGTTCGCCCTGAGCCTGTCGAAGGGTGTTTTTCTCTTTTTGCAAAAGACTTCGCAGTATACTCTTTTTAAGGAAACACTATGACCACCGAACTCATGCAAGCCGCCCAGCGCCAAAGCGATGCCTACCGGTTGCTTGCCGCCTGTTTCTATCAACCGGACCGGGAGATGTTTCTCGAGGAGAACCTCTGCGCCAATCTGGCAGGGCTGATGCAGGAAATTTCGCTGCCGGCGGTGGCGCAAGCCTGCCGACGGATGGCGCAGTCCCTTGCGGAAAACAGCCAGGAAGAACTGTTGGTCGAGTATTCCGCTCTGTTTTTGGGGCCCTTCGGCGCTCCGGCCCATCCGTATGGCTCGGTGTATCTGGAGCAGGAAAGGAAATTGATGGGCGATTCGACCATGGAAGTCCTGAAGTTCTATGCGGATTCAGGGGTAAAGCACGAAGGTGACGAGCCGCCTGATCATATTGCCATCGAGCTTGAGTTCATGAGCTTTCTCGAAGGCAAGATCGCCCAGGCCATCAACGAATCGAACCAAGCGGAGCGTGCCGATTTTTTCGCGCTCCGTGCCCGGTTTTTCAACAGGTTGCTCGCCTCGTGGGCGCCTATTCTCGGCAATATCCTCAAGGAGCAGGCTACCCTTGCTTTTTACCGCGACCTGGGAGAATGCCTGGTCGGCTTCATCGGCGCGGAGCAGCAACGGCTCCAGAAATCAGCAGCAGCCCAAGCCCCATGAGCCTAGCCGACCGCCTGACTGAGCGTTTTCGCAGCAGCGAACCGCCTGCTCTTGAATTCATCTCCCGCCGCTGTCTGCGCAACCGGCTGCAAGGCAATGGTTGCAGCCGCTGTCTTGACGAGTGCCCGGTCCAGGCCATCATCCCGGAAGCAGGGAGCGGGGTGCGTCTGGACCTGAAGCGCTGCGTGGGCTGTCTGGCCTGCACCGCCGTCTGCCCGGTCGAGGCGCTGGTCGGGTGCGACTCCCGCCTGGCCGCACTCCCAGCCAAGCTGGCTGCTGGGAAAGCGGTTTTCCTTTGCTGTGAAAAAGGGATCCGCACCGGCGAGGAGATTATTCTTCCCTGCTTGGGCGCACTTTCCGAGGAGCATCTGGTCGCCTTTGCCGCCCGGTCGAGGGAAACTGTTTGCCTGTACCTTGCCCGGTGCGGTGATTGCCGGGGTTCGTTTGTCCCGGAGATTCTGGCTCGACGCCTCCAGGCCCTTGACCGCAAGCTGGGGCATGACGGCCTCACCTCTCGCATCAGGTTGGTTACGGAGGAAGAAGAGATCGGGCCGGCGGCATCAGCGAGCAGACGCTCTTTTTTCCGCGCCTTCTGGGATCTTTCCATCCATGCCGCTTCTGAGACCATTACCACCCTGCAGGCGGAGCCGAACCCCCGGGAAAAGCATGCCCACAAGCATCAGCCGCCTCGTTTGGCTTTACTCCGTCAAACCCTGGCGGGCTCCAGCGACGAAACCGTCCGGCTGGCCCTGCTGCCTCTCTTTTTCACGCTTACGGTGAATACGGAATGCAACTTCTGCGGCGGATGCGCCGGGATGTGCCCCACCGGGGCGCTTAAGAACACCAGGGAATACGAGCTGAAACGGCTGCAGTTCGATTGGGGTCGCTGCAGCGGCTGCGGGCTGTGTCTGGAATTTTGCCGGAAAAATGCGCTTACCCTGACCGCAGGTCGCAGTCCGGAATCCTTGGGCACGGAAATTGAGGTCTTGCTGCAGTTAGCCCCGGAGTAACCCCGCAGACAGGATACGCTGGATGTCAGCCCGTTTTTTGCGTGGGGATGTATCTAATTCCAAATCAAAAAAGCAGAGCACGCAACGAACGGCGAAATAATACCGAATGATTTGGAATTGAAATTGCGCCTGATAATCGCACCTACCCTTTCTTGATGTAAAACCTGATAAACCCCGCATCTTCGACCTCGCCTAAAAATTCGTGCCCCGCTCGTTTGCACCAACCGGGCAGGTCATTTTTTGAGCCCGGATCAGTGCCTAAGATTTCCAGGATCTCTCCGGAATTGATCGCGTCAATTGCCTTCTTGGTTTTGAGCAACGGCATGGGGCAACTCATTCCTTTGCAGTCCAAGGTCTTGTCAGGTTTGATGCTGTTTGGTTCCATGTAATTCCTCCGTTGTGTGGGTGGGGCTCAATGGGCCGGCGCGATCTTCCTCCGCCGGGTCGCTAAGCTGGTATTGCGCGATTTTACGGCGCAGGGTGTCCTTGGATATGGCCAGTTCGCGGCAGACCGCCATCTTTTTCCATTTGTGCCGCTCAAGGGAACGCAGGATGGTCTGGCAAGCCATTTCTTCAAGCGTCAAGGGGGCTCCGGCAGGATGGTCATGGAGGAGAGAGTTGTCATCCTTCCGTTGCGCAAACGGATCGGGAAGATGGGCCGGTTGGATAAGCCCGCCGGGGCAGAGGATGAAGGCATACTCGATGATATTTTTGAGTTCCCTGATATTGCCTGGAAAATCATATTGCAGGAGCAGCGCCAGGGCTGCGTCCGAAATTTCCGCGATGTCTTTTCCTGTTTTGGCGGAGAACAGGGTGATCATATGCTGCACCAGCAGGGGGATGTCCTCTTTGCGTTCCCGCAGGGGCGGCAGGGTGATCCGGACTACGTTGAGTCGGTAGAAAAGATCTTCCCGGAAAAGACCCTTCTGCACCTGGTCGTGAAGATCCCTGTTGGTGGCGGCGATAATCCGGGCATCCGCCTCGATGGTTTTGTTCGAACCCAGCGGTTCATATCGCTTTTCCTGGAGCACCCGCAGCAGTTTCACCTGGACGCCAAGCGAGATGTCGCCGATTTCGTCGAGGAAAAGAGTGCCTTTCTCGGCGGCGGCAAAGCGCCCCTGTTTGTCTTGCCTTGCATCGGTGAACGCTCCAGCTTTGTACCCAAAGAGTTCCGACTCCAGAAGGGTTTCCGGCAAGGCCCCGCAACTGACCGCCACGAAAGGCTGGTCTTTTCTGGTGCTGGCATTGTGAATTGCTCTCGCCAGTATTTCCTTGCCGGTGCCGGATTCTCCCAGGACCAGGACATTACTGTCGCTGTGGGCGATTTCCGGCAGGATGCTGAAGATGTTTTGCATCTTGGCATTCTTGCTGATGATCTCGTCAAAAGAGTAGCGTTGCGCTATCTGTTTGCGCAGGATTGTAACAAGGCTCAGGTCGCGGAAGGTTTCCACCCCGCCGATGATGGTGCCTTCATGGTCCACCAGGGGCGAAGCACTGACGCTGATGGGGATATTTTTCCCCAGGGTGTCGCGGATGTGGACGGTGCGGTTGGCCACCGCTTTGCCTGCATAGAGGCTCTGGGCTATGGGGCATTCCTGGCCGCAGACGTCGGACTGAAAAACCTCGGCGCATAATTTTCCCACGGCGTCATGCCGCTTCCAGCCGGTGATTATTTCCGCGGCCCGGTTAAACGAGGTGATCCGCCAATTGCGGTCCACCGTGAACACCCCATCGGCGACACTCTCCAGGATCAGGTCTGTGGTCATGATCTGGGTCATGTCCCGAAAGGTGCCGACCCCGCCGATGACTTCACCGTCCGGGTTCATCAGGGCCGCAGCGCTGATGCTGATCGGGATGGTCCGGCCATGTTTATCCTTGGGAAAAACGAGCCGGCCGACAATGGGATTGTCGTGCTGAATGCTTTGCCCCAGAATACACTCGGCACCGCAGAGGCTGCCGCCGAATATTTTCAGGCAGGGGGTGCCGAGCACCTCTGCCTCTGTCCAACCCAAAATTCGTTGTGCGGCAGGGTTGAACGAGGTGATGAGCAGGTTCTTGTCCACCGTGAAGACACCATCGGCGATATTCTTGAGGACCAGGGAAAAACTTTGCGCGGAGTCCGAAGTGTCCCGAAGGGAGACAACGGCGCCGGAAAAATTGCCTTCCGCATCGGGAATAGCCTGGGCAGTTACCCGCACGGCCGTCGGCGATCCATTGGCCGGGTCGAAAAAAACAGTCTGGTATTTGGATATACTGTGCCCCCTGGCAAGGGAGCGCTGGATGGCATGGAGTCCGCCGAAACGTTGTTCGCTGAATATCGCGTTGAAGTCCTGCCCGATAGTGGCGTGCGCCGAAAGATGAAGAAGTTGTTCAGCCCTTTTGTTCAGCCAACTGATTTTCCACAGGCGATCGACCATGAATGTCGCCTCCGGCTGGACCACAACGTCGGCTTTGGGGAACGGCGTGGCTGTCTGGAAGAGCCGCAGGTCTTTTATGGTCATGGTTTTTCCGCCTTTCGCATCGTTGAGAGAGAAGGAAAATTGGGCTCCAGGAACTCATTGTAACACAAAGAGCAATTGTTCTGATGTTACACAAAGGGTCTGACCAGGAAATATACTCCAAGCCCACCGATCAGCACCCCGGCCCCCTTACGGAACCATCCGCTGGCCTCCCCGAAGGAGGAGCTGGCCAGCAGCCGTTTCACCGTGGCGGTTGAACTGCCTGCCACGGCAATGGGCAGGCAATGGCCCACGGCAAACAGAAGGATGAACACAACCCCGGTCAGCACCTGCTGCTGGACCGTGATGATGGCCAGGATGGGGGCGATGAAGCCGAAGGTGCAGGAGCCGGAGAGCACGCCGTAGGCCAGACCCAGCACAAAAGCGCCCCATGCGCCCTTCACCTGTAGTTTCGCCATGAGCCCGCTTGGCATGGAGCACTTGGCAATGCCCAGCATGTCAACGGCCACCCAGATAAGAATCACCCCCACGGCCATGGTCCAGTACGGCCCCACATCGCCCAGCATCCTGCCGAGCAGGGCGCAGATCACCCCCACCAGGACGATGGTTAAAAAAAGGCCGGTGCTGAACAGCACCGCGTAGTGCACGGCCTGCCTGCCCTTGACCAGTTGTTCCTGGCCGCCCACATAGGCCACCACCAGAGGGATGGAAGCCAGGTGGCAGGGGCTGAGCAAGACGCTGATCATGCCCCAGAGAAAACAGCCCAGGGCGGCCAGGGCCAGGCCCGCGCCCATCCAGGCATTGACCTGGAGAAAAAGGGCATCCATTACTTGTCGCCTCCGCCACCGGGTTGGGCAACGCCCATTTTGGCAAGCTGAGCCACGATGGCTTGTTTGTCCATGAAGCCGACATGGCGGTACACCTCCGTGCCGTTTTGGTCAAAAAACACCTGGGTGGGGATCATGCTCACCTTGTATTTTTTTGATTGCTCCGGCATCTTCCAGACATCGATAAAGACAATGGCGGCCTTGTCCTTGTACTCTGTTTTCAGCTCTTCCAGGATGGGGGCCATCATCTTGCAGGGGATGCAGGTGGTGGCGCCCAAGTCAACCATGGTGACCATGCCGGGCACCGGGATGGCCAGCGAGCCGCCGCCAGCCAGGCCATCGGAAACCTGTAGACCCAGAATGGCGGCCAGTAAGAATGCGAAGCGGATAAAAATTTTCATCTGTTCTCCTTGTGGATTATGGTTTTTTCTTCGTGCATGAAAACGGTGCTCCCTGCTTCAGCGTGTCGTGGCATTGACGAAATCGCGTGCTTTGTCTCCCCGCAGCAATTCGGCAAGCCCGAGCAGGCCGTCGTTGAGGTATCTGGCCCGGTATCCTTTGGTGGTGAGATAGAGCCGGGCCATGCTGGAGCGATCGTAGTGGGGGCAGGCGGTGACGATGAGCTTGCTCTTGTCCAGTTCGCCCAGCCGGGCCGGCAGTTCGTTAAGCGGGATGTTCTTGGCGAAGTTCATGTGCCAAGCGGCGAATTCCTCGGGGAAGCGGATATCGATGAGCTGGGCTTCTCCTTTCTTGAGCAGTTCCACCAGTTCCTTGCTGTCGATCTTCATCTCCTTGCGTTCCTGGTAGGAGAAACCTGCCAGATAGTCGTCAAGGGAAGCGGCCTGTGCCGGACTGAAGCACAGGAGCAGGAACAATCCCGCCGTCCATGGCCAATGTCTCGTTTGCATCTGTTTTTTCTCCTTGGTGGCGGCGATCAGACCGGCCTCACGGTTTGCAGGAAACATGGCAGACTCCGGCCAGGGTTTCCTTGGTAAAGGGGAAATATTTCTTCCGGAACCAAAGCGCCACGTTGACCAACCCGATGAGCACCGGCACTTCGACCAGCGGCCCGATCACCGCGGCAAAGGCGACGCCGGAGTTGATGCCGAACACGGCGATGGCCACGGCGATGGCCAGCTCAAAGTTATTGGAAGCGGCGGTGAAGGAGAGGGTGGCGGACTGCTCGTAGGTGGCCCCCACCTTCATGGACATGAAAAAGGAAACCAGGAACATGACCAGAAAGTAGATGGTGAGCGGGATGGCGATGCGAATCACGTCAAAGGGCAATTGCACGATGTATTCGCCCTTGAGGGAAAACATCACCATGATGGTGAAGAGCAGGAAGATCAGGGTGAAGGGGCTGATCTTGGGAATCAGCTTTTCCTGGTACCAGGCTTCGCCCTTGAGTTTTACCCCGATAAAGCGGGTCAGCATCCCGGCGAGAAAGGGGATGCCGAGATAGATGAAGACCGACTCGGCGATCTGTGCCATGGAGATGTCCACCACCGCGCCGGTCAGCCCCAGCCAGCCCGGCAGCACGGAGATGAAAAACCAGGCGTAGATTGAGAAGAAGAGCACCTGGAAGATGGAGTTGAAGGCCACCAGCCCGGCGCAGTATTCGGTGTCGCCGCTGGCCAGATCGTTCCAGACAATGACCATGGCGATGCAGCGGGCCAGGCCGATGAGGATGAGCCCCACCATGTATTCGTGGTGGCCGGCAAGAAAGGTGACGGCCAGGAGAAACATGAGGAGCGGGCCGATAAGCCAGTTCTGCACCAGGGAAAGGGCCAGCACCCTGAAGTCGCGGAAAACCTCGTGCAGCTTTTCGTAGCGCACCTTGGCCAGGGGCGGGTACATCATGAGGATCAGGCCGATGGCGATGGGGATGTTGGTGGCGCCGACTTGAAAGGAGTTGATGATCTCGGTGACCGGCGGATAGAGATAGCCTCCCATCACCCCGATGAACATGGCCAGGAAGATCCAGAGGGTGAGGTACTGGTCGAGGAAGGAGAGTTTTTTGCCTGTTTCCGGAGCGGGGGGCTCCGGAGGGGTGCTGTTCTCGTAGCCGAGCCAGGCGAGGACTTCCTTTTTAGCGGGAACCTTGCCCACACATTTCACCGTGCCGTCGATGACCACCGCCGGGGTTGAGAAGACGCCAAACGTGGCGATCTGTTCAAAATCCGTCACTTTTTCGATGGTGGCCTGCGTCCCGGTCTCGTTCAACACGGTCTGCATGAGGCGTTCCACCTCGCGGCATTTAGGGCAGCCAGGGCCCAACACTTGAATTTTCATGGGGATTCTCCTGTCTCACGTGCAGCACTGGCTGCCGGGTGATTTCCTTTTTTAGCCGCATAGGCGGATGAGTGCGGAAAAAAATCAGGCGCAGGGTTTCTTGGTGCGGCGAAACGCCTCCAGGGCCGCATAGTCCTGGAGGGTGTCCGGCAACTCGCGCAATCGCTTGCCGAGCAACGCGACCAGTTCCTGGGCAAAAGGCGTCGGCATCTCGGCCAGCCGGTAATACATCCAGACTCCGCGGCGCCTGCCTTTTACCCAGCCCGTATTGCGCAGATAGGCGAGATGGCGGGAGATTGTCGATTGCGGCAACTGGAGCACGGCCATCAGGTCGCACACGCAGAGTTCGCCGTTCAGGAGCAGGGCCAGAATCCGCAAGCGGGGCTCCTCGGAGAGGGCTTTGAAAAATTGTGCTGTTGTCCGCATGGAGCTCCCGATGGGCATTTGTGTTCAGAGCCATTAAGGGGCGAGAAATTTGAATTTAGCATATCCGCATAGGCGGATAAAATCAAAAGATATTTATCTGCCGGGGCTTGCAGGCAGGGACGACCGGGAGAGGTTGCTTATCCGCCAGGCAAAGGGTGCGTCGGCTCCCGGCACATGCACAACTTCCCAATGCAACGCCTGTTGTTTCGCGGAGAGCACCTCGGCCAAAACTCTGGCTTGGTTTTCAGTCAAGGCCGCTTTTTTCAAGGCCATGATCCGCTGGTCTTCCATTTCCAATGCACGGCGCAAGGCCAGGAGTTTTTCCAGACTGTCCGGCTCGGCCATGATGCGGGCGATATCGGCGGCCACCTCCTTCACAATGGATTGATCTGGATGCTTGCGCTGGAGGGTGGCGAATATCCGGGCGAGTCGTTGCCATGTTTCTGGGGTTGATTTTTTTCGCCGGCGAAGGGCCAAAACGGCGGTGGAGAACAGACCGGCCGGGGAGAGGGTTTCACGGAGGGCTTTGAGCCGGGCGAGATTATCCCGGACGATCACTCCGTCGGCGTGATGGCAGATAAACAAATACTTTCCCTCAAAGGTCGAAACCCGGGATACTTCCTGTATGGCAGCCGAAACATTCCCGTACTCAAGGGCGAACTGGCTGGTAATAACCTCAAAACTGCCGTCGGCAAAGGGAAGCTGTTCAATCCTGGTTTCGGGATAGAGGGTGATGGCCGTGTCCAGTTTGGGAAGCACGGCTGCGTAATCGACTCCGGATAATTGCAGATCGGGCCGGACGGCTTGCGCCTCGGTAAGCACGGCCCCGCCGCCGGTGCCCAGGTCCAGCAGTCGTGCGGACCGGGGAAGGGAGACAAAGAATTGTCGCCATATTTCCTGAAGATGATTGGCTGCAACGCCGGGCAGGTCCGGCAGGCAGCCGCGTGACGCGGCAGGCGTTGTGCGCCAGTAATGGGACCAGGCGTTCGCCTCATGTTTTAGAGGTATGTTTTTCACGGCGAGGCTCTGATTTTTCAAGGATGGTCATCCTTTTCCCTGTACGGCAGGTTGATCGGTCATTGCCTATCAAAATGAAAGCGGCTCAGGTAGGCGGTAAGCTCTTTTTGCGCATTGGACGGCAGAACCGGACAATCTTTCGCAACCTTGCCGCCCTCGGCCGCCGTGGAGGCGAAGGCAATGCAGGTCGCAAGCCCGCATTGGCCGCAATCTGTCTTGGGCAGCAGTCTTAGGATGTCCGCAGGCGTTGGCCACGGCGCAGCAGTATATTTGGGGGTAATCTCTTCCCGTTTTTCCCAGGCCGTGTTGATTTCCCTTTGGAGCCAGGCGAGGATTTCCTCAGCTTCTGTCGGGTTCTTTGTGCAATTGATGGCGATGCTGTCCGCATCCACGGTGACGAGGATGCCCCGGGAATAATGGAAGGCAAGCGAGGGGGGCTCCTTGATATAGGTGTATCCGCCCAGAACGGCATTCAGGTAAGGAAGGGCTTCGCTCACGTTTTGATCGAGCAGGGCAAGGCAACGCAGGGATGGCCCTTTGTTTCGGCAGCACCCGGCGGGGGAAAATTCCACGGTAAAGGAGGTGAGCAGCATTATTTTTTCTCCGTAACGGGGCAATCATTTGGGGATAAGGGTTTTGGAGGCATGGCCGACGAATCATCCTTGCGAAAATGCGCTGCCTCGAGCCAACTGTACGTTCGAGTTATGCTCCGCCCTCCGCTCTTGCAGGGGGGGTACAATGGGTTGCTCCTCCGGTGGTAACATAATCGGGCGTGTACGCCAGGTGCCGCGCAGCGTATGAACGTTGCGGAATGTGCGCGTTTTCCAGGATAAAGCCTTCCAGTTTTCTGACCAGTTCGGGCGAAAGCGCACCGAAGCGGATCCGTCTTTCCCTGATACAGTAGCCGTCTGAAAAAAAACAGCCATGCACGTGATCACTGATGCGCGCAAAGGGAATGTCATGGATATACATGCCGCCGGTCGTAAAGAGCATCCCTTCGGACGGGAAATCCTTGGGAGGACGATTGTCGGCAATGTATGTGAATGTTACGCCGTTCATGCTGATGTCGAGAACCCTGCCGACCTCATTGTGGAACACATACATCTCCTGGCACGGGGTGAACCGCGGGAATTTTTCGTAACGCCCGTCTTCTCGTTTTTTCATGGGCGATTCTCCTGTGTTGGCTCTGCCGGATCCGGGAAAAATATTTTTTTGTGAGTTTTTTTCATAAAAACGAGTAACTATTGTCAGAATACACGCTGAAGCGCATTCAGGAGGATACGCAATGGTCAACGGTCCGGATTATAATTTTCTGCGAGCGATCCCTGTTTTTTCCGGCATCCCGGAGGATGTGCTGAAAGATTTGCTGGCCCGTTGCCGGAAAAAGAAATTCCGCAGCGGTCAGCATGTTTTCTATCAGGACGACGCCGTCGAGTATCTCTATATTGTCGAGATGGGCTCGGTGGAGATCTATAAAAGCGATATCAACGGCCGCAAGGTTACCCTCTGGCATGTCGACGCAGGGAAGGTTTTTTGTCTGGCCAACCTCTTTGCCGGCAGATCTTTTGCCAATGCCCTGGCCCAGGATGACTGCCTGATTTTCTGTCTGCCGCGGAAGGATCTGGACTGGATCTTGGCCCAGCATCATGAGCTCGCCCTGCATTTTATCACCTGTATTTCTTCGAAACTGGCCGGCTATGCGACCCTGCTGGAGGATTTCACCTTTAAGAATGTGCAGGAGCGGCTGATCAAGATACTCCTTGCCAATTCGCAGCCGGGGAAGGACAAGATTCCGGTGTGCAGCCTTTCCCAGAACGAACTGGCCTGCCGCTTGGGAACCTGTCGCGAGGTGGTCTCCCGCAGTCTGACCAAATTGAAAAACGAGGGGCTTCTGGAAACGGAGAGTGCGGGAAGAGGGTCGCGTATCATGCTGAAAGATCCTGCCAGATTGCAGAATCTGGGCGATCCTTTCTGATCGGGGGCGTGGTTCCAGAGCCGTAGATTTCAAAGGGGAATCCGCTGATTCTTTTTCTTTGTGGGGAAAAAGCCCCGGCTGGCCGCGGGAGGCCAGCCGGGAAGGAGATAAGGAGACAGGTGATGCTCTACAAAGGGCCGTCGCCCAGAATAGCTTTTGTGCAACGAGGCTGCGCATTTCCGGCAGGCTTCTAATCCTCGCCTTTCGGCTCCGCCCACTTGAAGCGAAACCATCGTTCTTTCCCGTTTTTGGCTTCAACCTGTTCCGGTTGAGGCGAAGAAGTCTGCTTTTCCACAACAGGTTGTTGGGCCTTGACCGCAGGCTTGGGTGTGGCCGGCATGTCCAGGCTTGCTATGGCATCGGTTTTCCCTTGGAGGGCTACTCCCTGAATGGTTCCCGTGTATTGGATCACCACCGCATTACCGGAGGTAAGATGCACGACCAGCTCTTCGGCAAAGGCGGGGCTGCTTGCGATCAGGCCAAACAGGATGAAGAGGATTGTTTTTTTCATTTTTTCTCCTGATGGGGTGTTCTGCCGTGTTGGTATCATTCCCCCAGCGTCAACCTTGGGGAAAACAGGCCTTCCCGCCTTGGGGACAAGAAGGCCTGCAAAAAAATCATGCC
The DNA here is from genome assembly GCF_046883345.1 of Hydrosulfovibrio ferrireducens. Lineage (NCBI taxonomy): Bacteria > Pseudomonadati > Thermodesulfobacteriota > Desulfobulbia > Desulfobulbales > Desulfobulbaceae > Hydrosulfovibrio > Hydrosulfovibrio ferrireducens. The sequence continues at coordinate 39,725 of NZ_JALKCW010000025.1, forward strand.
GGGTTAAAATGAAACCATGAACATGGCCGCCACGGTGTCGTAGCTGGTTGTCGTGCCGACGGTCGGGGTGAGGAAGTCGATGTAATCAGCAAGGTTCGTGGGTTTGTCATACTCGGTGCGGTAGTACTCGAGGGTGAAACGGATTTTGTCATCCCCTCTCACAAAGTAGTTCGCCCCAAGCCCCCACTGTTGCACGCCCTGATCGTCGACGTTCAAAAGATTGGCTACGTTCCAATCTTCATAGCGCGCAAAAGGCTGGACTTTTCCTTTTGAACCCACGGTGAGGGGAAGAACGTAGCCGAGTTTAACATAGTAACCGTCCCTTTGGCCGGTGGCTCCACCCACTATGGTTCCCAGATCGCCAGGTGCGCGAGCGGTCTTGTAGGCATCGTCAAAATCGACGTCAAGATAGAGGGCGGTGGCGGTGAGAACGCCTCCGTTGGCAAAGGGGTATTCAAAGAAAAGATCCGCGGTCCAGGCGCTGTAATCCACCGTCTCATCGCCGGTAATCGCAGGCAAAAAGAAGTTGTCCGTACCCATCGCTCCGGCTGGTGATGTGTTCTTGTAGGCGGCATCCTTTTCGTACGCCCCAGCGACACCCAGGGTCAAGACCTTGCCTTTTTTCCCCAGATAGGTCCCCTTGTACCCTCCGGCGCTGGCGCTGGTCTCGGGATCCAGAAAGGAATAGTGGAGCCGGGCCACATATTCCAGATTGCTGCTGGGTTCGGCGCTGGTGGTATAGGTCTTGTCCTGGAACGGGTTGTAGAAAGTGGCCGCGCCCTCCCTGCCTTCCATGATCCCGGCGAAGTATTTCAGGTGATTATCAATAAAAGCGCCGGTGGCCACAACGCCCATGTCCCGGCTGTTTTTGGTGGCGTCCGTGCCATAGGGCGAATAGACAAAGGACGAGCGTTCGTGGCTCAACGGGGCAAAACATTCGTCCAGATTGGCGCGGGTCAGGGGAATTTTGGTCAGACCGGCCTTGATGTTGAGCTGATCGTTGAACATCCCGATGAGATAGCCGTCGGTCAGCCGGATCTGGGAATTGGTCTTGCTGTTATTTTTAGAGAGTTCATAGCCGCCACCTCCGAAATTACGGGTGGCGCTGGTGCCGGCGCAGGTCTGGAACTTGGCGCCCCAGGTGTCGTCAAACATGCCGGTGAAGACGAGCCTTGCCCTGCGGAGATCAGCATCCCAGCGGCTCGCCTGGCCATCAGCGCCGGAACCAAAATTCGTGTGATCCAGCATACCTTGGAATTTTACATCAAGTTGCAGGTAGCCGCCATCATCGCCGAAATCAATGGATGGTCCGGCGTTGGCTTTGTCCGGCAAGGCCAGTCCAGCCGCGAGGCATGAACAGAAGGCGGTTGCCGCAAAAACCGTGTACATTTTTTTCATCTCTCTCCTCCTTATGAAGATTGAAAAACAGTGCGCAGGCACAATGCCTTTGTCTCTCATAGCAAGAGGAGGAAGAGGGGAACAATGACCGAGGTCATTGGGCGGTGTGACTTTAGTCACAACGGAGACTGAGGGGGAAAGGAAAGAAGGGATTGCGGCAAGAGCCGTGCAACGTTCCCGCCCCATTTCCCGCATATACTTTTTGCTGTTTCTGGCATACAATGGCACATACGGTTTTTCAGGACAGCTCCAGACGACACAGGCGGCAGGCTCCCACCATGGTGATTTTTTTTCAGGAATTGAACCCGGTTCTCCAGGCCCTGCTGGCCACCATTTTTACCTGGGGCGTGACCGCTGCGGGCGCGGCCCTGGTGTTCATGCATCGAACCGTGAACCAGAAGCTCATGGATTCCATGCTCGGCTTTGCCGCCGGGGTGATGATCGCCGCGAGTTTCTGGTCGCTGCTTGCCCCGGGCATTGAGATGGCCGGCCAGATGGGGTTCGTCCCCTGGCGCACCGCGGCCCTCGGGTTTTTGGCCGGGGGGTTGTTCATGCGGCTCATTGACCGTTTCCTGCCCCATCTCCATCCCGGCCTGGATATCAGCAAGAGCGAGGGGGTGAAAACCTCCTGGCAGCGCAGCACGTTGCTGGTGCTGGCCATTACCCTGCACAACATCCCCGAGGGGCTGGCCGTGGGCGTGGCCTTTGGCGCAGTGGCCGCCAATATCCCTTCGGCAAGCCTGGGCGGCGCCATTGCCCTGGCCATCGGCATCGGCTTGCAGAATTTTCCCGAGGGCGCGGCGGTATCCATGCCCCTGCGCCGCGAGGGCTTGAGCCGGGGAAAAAGCTTCTTGCTCGGGCAAGCCTCCGGGTTGGTGGAGCCGGTGGCCGGAGTGTTGGGCGCCTATTTCGTCCTGAGCATGCAGTCCGTTCTCCCCTACGCCCTCTGTTTTGCCGCGGGAGCCATGATCTTTGTCGTGGTGGAAGAGCTTATCCCGGAATCGCAGCAGAATCCGAAGCATATCGACATGGTCACCATGGCGACCCTGGTGGGCTTTGCGGTGATGATGGTTCTTGACGTGGCGCTCGGCTGATAACGGTTCCGCAGCACCGCATCTGCGTTGTCATCGGCCAGCTCATGTGCGACAGCACATTTCGCAGACCTCTTCCTAGCATCTGCGGCACTGCGGAACCGTTATCGTCCAGGGAACATTGTATTTTTCGGCATCGCGCTGAATAGTTACCTCTTAATGAAGAACGAGATTGAAATATCATGAACCGCACTGTCGCGCCCCACGCGCATTCCGCTTTTCACCATCTGACCCCGGACATGGTCCTCGGGTTGGTGGAAAAGGGGCTGGATATCCGTTGCACCAATCTTTGCCGGCCCCTGGCCAGCTACATCAACCGGGTTTACGAGCTGGAGGGCGAGAACGGCGAAGGGCTGGTGGTCAAGTTCTACCGGCCAGGGCGCTGGGCCCGGGCTGCGCTCCAAGACGAGCATGAGTTTTTGCTGGAGCTTGCCGGTCGGGAGATTCCGGTCATCGCCCCGCTTGCCTTGCAGGGCAACGGCAGTCTCGGCGAGCATGAAGGGATGTATTTTACCGTGTTTCCCAAATGCGGCGGCCGCAGCCTGGATGAATACAGCGAGGAGCAGTGGTTGGAAATCGGCCGGTTGCTGGGCCGGATTCATGCCGTGGGCGCAGGCCGGATCCCGGAGGGGCGGATCACCATGACCCCGCAAAAATCAACCCGGCAGCAGGTGGATTATCTTCTGGCCGGAAAATTCCTGCCCGCGGATCTTGCCCCGCAATTCGCTGAGCTGGCGAAAGTGCTGATCGGTGAGATCAGTCCGCTGTTCGCCAACACCGAGATGATCCGCATCCACGGCGACTGCCATTTTTCCAACCTCATCTATCGCCCGGGCGAATCCTTTTATGTCATTGATTTCGACGACATGGCCCTCGGCCCGCCGGTGCAGGATTTCTGGATGCTGCTGCCCGGCTACCGGGAAGAGACCTTTGCCGAGATCGACCTTTTTCTTGAAGGCTACGAGACCTTCCGGGATTTCGACCGGCGGAGCCTGCGGCTGATCGAGCCGCTCAGGGCCATGCGCTTTATCCACTACATGGCCTGGTGCGGGTATCAGGTGGCCGAGGAGGGGTTGAGCAGGGTGGCGCCTGATTTCGGCACCCGCGAGTACTGGCAGCGGGAGCTGCGCGATCTTGCCGATCAACTGGAGCGGATCAGAAGCGCGCCCGAGCCCCAGGGCAACTGGCTCTGAGGCTGGGCGGTTTGATGAGAGAGAGGTGGGGTGTCCCCATAATGGGCGACAAGCGGCAACCTTCCGGCCGGAAAACGGAAGGATGGAGAAAGAAGATATGCTGATACCCACAGGTTTTACCCGTCCCGGTCTCCGGACCTGCCTTCCCGGGCTGCTTCTTGGCCTTTTCTGCCTCGCCCCGGCAACATCCTCCCTGGCCGCGGAAGAACCGCGGTTGCCGTGGACCGTGAATGTCTACTTTGAAAACGACCTCTTTACCGGCACGGACCGCAATTACACCAACGGCGTCAAAATCTCCCTCATCTCGCCGGACCTGGTCAGCTTTGTGGAGAGCGGCAAGCTGCCGGAATGGAGTCTTGAGTACGTTTACCGGCTGCCCTTTATCAACGATCCGGACCCGGCCTTGAAGCGCAAGGTGGAATTCTCCCTTGGCCAGGACATTTACACCCCGAGCGACATCTCCCGCAGCGACCTGATCAGCGATGATCGCCCCTATGCGGGCTGGACCTATTTTGCCGCGGCATTTCATACCAGAAGCAATAAGCAAATGGATACCATCGAACTGCAACTGGGCATGGTCGGGCCGGGCTCCTTTGCCGAGGAGACGCAGAAAACGGTGCACGATCTTACCGGCAATCAAGAACCAAACGGCTGGGATCACCAGTTAAAAAACGAGCCGGGGTTGGCCGCGATTTACGAACGCAAATGGCACCACGCCCCCTTCGTCAGCCGGGATACCTTTGCCATCGATGCCATCACCCACCTCGGCTGCGCCCTGGGCAATGTCTACACCTATGCCAACACCGGCTTTGAAACCCGTTTGGGCTGGAACCTGCCCGACGACTTCGGCGTAAGCCTGATCCGCCCGGCAGGCAACACCAGTTTTTCCGCAAGGCAGCAGCGAGGCGGTTATTTTTTTGCCGCGGTGAACGGCCGCGCGGTGCTCCAGGACATCTTTCTGGACGGCAATACCTTTGCCCACAGCCACAGCGTTGACAAGCGACCATTTGTCGTCGATCTGGCAGGCGGGGCCGCCGTCTATTTCCAGCAGTTCAAGCTGACCTGGACCCAGGTGCTCCGCACCAAGGAATACGACGAGCAACACGGCAATCACACCTTCGGGTCCCTGACCCTTTCCTTCTTTTTTTAGTCTCGCTTCCGCCGGGACAGGCGAAACCCCATGTTCCTCAAGACCTTGGCAAGGCCGGGCAGGAAAGGAGGAAGTTTTCCTGGTGTACTGTGCAGTATTGAAAAATCTTCCCCAGGGGTGATAGGATACTGCCAGGTATCGGCCCAGCATGTTCACGCTACTTTGAAAAATATAAGAAAAATGCCGGAAAGTTCACAGAACCTCTTTTCCGAGGAGTATAGCCTGCCCAAGAACAACCGGTGACCGCAAAGGAGGACGCAAGATGGCACGGGAAAAGCGATCGATCGAGGAGAAATCCATCTGGCCCGACGCCAGGCAAATGCTTGCCAAGGCCGAGCGCGACGGGGTGGAAACGGCCTGGGACCGGCTGGAACAGCAGACCCCGCACTGCAAATTCTGCGAGCTTGGCACCACCTGTCGCAACTGCGTCATGGGGCCGTGCCGGATCAGCGACAAGATGAAGCGCGGCGTCTGCGGCGCCGATGCGGATGTGATCGTGGCCAGGAACTTCGGCCGTTTCATCGCCGGAGGCGCTGCCGGCCACTCCGATCACGGCCGCGATCTGGTCGAGGTGCTGGAAGCGATTGTCGAGGGAGCCACCACGGATTACCAAATCCGGGATGAAGCAAAGCTGATCCGCATTGCCGGGGAAGTCGGGGTGAAAACAGAGGGGCGCGCGGTCATGGAGATCGCCCGCGATCTTCTGGAGGTGCTTTACGGCGACTTCGGCAGCCGCAAGAAAGAGGTTTCCTTTGTGTGCCGGGTGCCTGCCAAGCGGCGGGCAATCTGGAAGCAGCTCGGCATGACCCCGCGCGGGGTGGACCGGGAGATTGCCGAGATGATGCACCGCACCCACATGGGCTGCGACAACGACGCCCCCAACACCTTGATCCACGCGGCGCGCACCGCCCTGGCCGACGGCTGGGCCGGTTCGATGATCGGCACCGAACTCTCCGACGTGATCTTCGGCACCCCCACCCCCAAGATGGCGAAGGTGAATCTGGGGGTGATCCGGAAGGACCAGGTGAACATCCTGGTTCATGGCCACAATCCGGTGGTGAGCGAGATGATCGTCGCCGCCGCCCAGGATCCGGCCTTGCTGGCCCGAGCCAAGGCAGCAGGCGCCACCGGCATTAATATCGCCGGGCTCTGCTGCACCGGCAACGAGATCCTGGCCCGTCGGGGCATTCCCATGGCCGGCAACCACCTGATGACCGAGCTGGCCGTGGTCACCGGCGCGGTGGAGGCGATTGTCGTCGATTACCAGTGTATCATGCCCAGCCTGATCCCTGCGGCCGCCTGCTACCATACCAAGTTCATCACCACCGCCGACAAGGCCAAGTTCACCGGGGCCATCCATTTCAGCGTCCACCCGGAAACCGCCCTGGCCCAGGCCAAGGAGATCGTCTCCATCGCGGTGGATGGCTTCAGCAAGCGCGACCCCAATCGGGTGGAGATTCCCGGCGAGCCGGTGGATATCATGACCGGCTTCAGTAACGAGGCGATCCTTGCCGCCTTGGGCGGCAGCCTTGCCCCCCTGCTCGATGCGGTCAAGGCTGGCAAGGTGCGCGGCTTTGTCGGTATCGTCGGCTGCAACAACCCGAAATTCCAGCAGGATTCCTGCAACGTCGGCCTGGCCAAGGCATTGATCGAGAGAGACATCATGGTTCTGGTCACCGGCTGCGTGACCACCGCCGCGGGCAAGGCCGGCTTGCTGATGCCCGAGGCGATTTCCATGGCCGGGCCGGGGCTGAAAGCGGTGTGCGGTTCCCTGGGCATCCCGCCGGTTCTGCACATGGGCAGTTGCGTGGACAACTCGCGGATCATCCAGCTCTGCGCCTTGATCGCCAACGAATTGGGGGTTGATATCTCCGATCTGCCGGTGTGCGCCTCCTCGCCCGAGTGGTATTCGGAAAAAGCGGCGGCCATCGGCCTGTATGCGGTGGCCTGCGGCATCTATACCCATCTGGGGCTGCCGCCCAACATCCTCGGCTCCAAGGTGGTCACCGATCTGGCCCTGAACGGACTGGAAGGCTTGGTTGGGGCCAGCTTCGTGGTTGAGCCCGACCCGCTCAAGGCGGCCGAGCTTTTGGACCAGCGGATCACCGGCAAGCGCAAGGCGCTGGGGCTTGAAGGGGATTAGGCCTCTGCCCTTGAAGTATCTGCAACTATCGGGGCAGTGGGACACCGGCGATCTTTTCCCGGTGGGCGTCCGGCAGGAGGACAAGCGCGCCGCTGCTCCTGCCGGATTAATTTTTTTTGGCTTTGAGCCAGATAATGTTCCGCTGGTTTTTATAAGAAAGCATCCCTCTCTCCGCATCGTAATAGAGGCGGAACGCCAATTCCAATCCTTCCGGATCTTCACAGAGCAGGGTGTACAAGCGGTCCTTGCTGTCGGCCGTGTCTTCCGCGGTGATTGACTTGATGCGGTAAGGATAGATATTGCCATCGGCGCCGCCAATGATAAAAGAGTCCGCGTTGATGGTCACGAAGCAGGTTTGGTAGCGGGGGTCATCGGAATACCATTCCCCCAAAATATTCGGCGGGAGTTGCTGCGTTTTTGGGGGCCAAAAAACAAAAAAGAGGACGAGGCCAAGACAGATTGCTGCTGCAGCGTACAGCATCGGTTTGGCGAAGCCCTTGTTTTTAAAGGATTTCATGGTTGCCCCCGTGTCATTGCCGCACGGCAAACAGGCAGGCCTGGACGACCTGGGGGTCTAATTTGCCTTCGCTTTCCGCCTGAAGAAGCTCAAACACCCTGTCCTGTACCCAGCCATCCCGATAAGGCCGCTCCGAAATGAGGGCGTCATAGGTATCGGCCACGGCAATAATCTTTGCCCCAAGGCTGATCGCCTCACCGTTTAAGCCAAGGGGGTATCCCGAGCCGTCGCAGCGTTCATGGTGTTGGAGAACAATGTGCATGGCCTCGGCAAATCCGGAAATCGGCTGCAGGATGCGAGCCCCGATAAGGGGGTGATTCTTGACGTGCTCAAACTCCTCGTCGGTAAGTTTTCCCGGTTTGTCGAGAATTGTGCTCGGAATGGCGATTTTGCCAATGTCATGCACCAGGGCTGCTTGATGGAGAGCGCTGATTTCTTTTTTGCTGCAGCCCATGATTTTAGCAATTTTGATGGCGAGGTCGGTTACGCGTTCAGAATGGCCGGCTGTCCAGGGTGATTTCGCGTCAACCGTGCGGGCCAAGGCTTGGAGGGCGCCCCAGTTGAGTTTCTCAAGGGTCTCGATAAGGTTGGCATTCTCCAGGGCAATGGTTATCTGGTCGGCTAACTGCCGGGCGTGGTTGCACTCGTCATCGCTCAATCCTCGCTGGGGGTTGAAGCTCAGATTGACCATGCCTCTGAGCTCGCCATTGGTTACCAGGGGAAGCTGGAGAATGGTCGGCAGGGGTTTGCCGAAAAAAGTTGTCAGATAGCGGGGGGAAGAGGCGTGGTCGGTGCGAAGAAGGTGCGGCTTTTTAACGAGCGGCATTTTTTCGGTGTGCGAGATATCAACGATCTCTTCCTCACGGGAGAGTTGTGCCTCCCCGGAGTAGGTAAAGGCGCTTGCCTGGCCTGATTGCTGGTCTTTGAAAAGGATGAGTTGGCTGGCTTCGCTATGGAGAAATTGGGAAAGACGACTCAGCGCTGTCTCGATGATCCTGCTTGTGCTCAGGGAAGAGAGAATGGTTCGGCTGATATCGGAAATGGTTTCCAGGGTGTTGAATTGACTGTCCAGCCGGCGGCCCATCGTGTTGAAGGATTGGGCCAGGGTTTCAAATTCATCCCCGCTCTGAATATCGAGCTCGTGGGTAAAATTCCTTTCGGCGATTTGAACGGTTGCCTCTTTCAGTTTCTCAACCGGAACCATATACCTTCTGATGAACACCATGCTGAGCAACAGAACGATCCAGAGCGATAAAAGCACGACCAGCGGAAATATTATCTTGAAATCCTGCAACGGGGCAAGCACATCCGCCCGTGCCTGCCTGAGAACCACGGTAAGGTTTGGGGCATTGAATCTTCCTTGCAGGTACAGGGGCCAGAAGCTGACAAGAAATGGATTTTCGTCGTCGGCCGTGTATTCGAACCGTCTTTCTTTGCCGCCTCCTGTTCGAAAGGCGAGTTCCTGAAGGAGCTGTGGACTTGTCGGAAAGGAGCTGGCAAGGATATCTCGGCCATGGTCGAGAATGCACAGTTCCGTCATCGGGGGCAGGATGTTTTCGTAGCCGATTCCCCAGAGATAGGTGGTGTTGATCCGGGCGATCAACACAGAGCTGTGTGGCGCAAAGGTGTCCAAGGGGACAACCAGGTACATTTCGGCCAGCCCGGTTTTTTGCTTTTTGGCCAGAATTTTGTTTTTGCCGTTTCTTGCCAACAAATCTCCGGTTGATTCAAGGGTGAAAGGAGCATTGCCAAAAAGTCGTTGCGGGTCAGCCCCATCTTTCACAAGGAAGAGCGCTTCATATCGTTGGCTGAGCCTTTCATGGAACAGTGTGTCAAAAAAAGCGGAAAAAGATTGTTGTGTTTTGTTTTGCATCAGGGTCATGGCCATGAACTGCATGTCGCTTTCCATGGACAAGAAACGTTCATATATGCTCAGGCCATGGGTTTTAGCCGACTGCTGCAACCGTTCAAGGCTCTGAATTTTAATCTGTTTTGTGACATGAATGAAGGTGAGGGCTGTCAATACGGTAAGCGGCAGCAATGCACAGCCAATAAAGAGAAAGAAAATCCTGCGGGCTATTTTGCTTTTCAAAAAAGTGGAGTCAAGCTTGGAAAGCTTCATATTCCATCCCGTTAGTATTGTGAGACAGGTCCGATATATGCACCATCATTGGCGAGGACAATGTCATCCCTGCTGGCCGCCGCGGTAAACGGGGCCTGGCTTTTGCCATCTTTCCCCATGCTGTACAGATCATAATACTGATTCACCGGCACCATGGAATGATCCTTGCGAAGTTTTCCTTTAGGGGTGCCGGCAATTGGCAGGTATCGATAGGGGTTGCCCCAGGGATCGCGCAGAGAGCCGAGGCCAATTTCAGCCAGGTTGACCGGGTAACGGTTATTGTCATTATGAAAGAATGAAATCTCACGGGAAAGCATGCGAATTTCAACCATGGCTTTTTGATTTTTCACCCGATCAATATAGCTGGAAAACAAAGGGGTGGCAATTCCCGCCAAGGTTGCAATGATTGCAATAACGATCAGGAGTTCGATAAGGGTAAACCCCTTGTTGCACACCACAAATTTTCGTTGCAAGAGGTGGTTGAGCATCATGGGCAGGGTATCCATGGCAAGAGCCCGGGCAATTTCCGTGCTTTTTTTGCTGAATTCACCGAGGGGAGTTTGCAACCACGGTATACATTCAGCCTATACCTTCAGGATGCGTAAGGCAAATGCTAGTTTTTGGCCTTGGGGTTGTTGCCAAATCCGGTCCGTTGCAGCATGCATATTTCCGGGGAGCGACACATTTTTCCGCCGTTTTCCTCTGTCCTCTACCAATTCGCCGCCGCTGCGGGCACGGCCGCGCGGTCGATGAGGCGGATGGCCCCATGCTGGCAAACGGGGCGGCAGACTCCGCAGCCATGGCAGGCGGCAACATCGATGTGGCATTTCGTGTTGTCGCGGTCAAAGCCGATGGCGTCAAAAAAACAGCGCGGGCGGCAGAGGTTGCAGCCGGTGCAGGCGAGCGGGTCGATTTCGGCCACGTACTCCGCTTTCCACATGGTGCGCGTCACCCCCAGGGTGATCTGGGCCCGGTAGGCCATGCAATCCTGGTCGCAGTTGCAGATCGCGCCGATGAAGGGGGTGTTGAAGGTCCAGACGCTGTGGGTTTTGCCTTCCTGATCGAGCTGGCGGATGAAGCTGATGGCCTGTTCCCGGCTCCAGTGCTCGAAGGCGGCGAAATCCGGCGCTTGGGCGAGGATCGGGGTAAGGTCCATGCCCACCCCGAAGCAGTAGCGTTTTTCGGCGCCGAGGGAGACCTTCCGGCAGACGCAGGGTAGCCGGACGATGTGCTCCACCTGCGAGAGAATCGCTTCCACATCCTCCAGCGGCACGATCTGGCCGAAGTGGGTTTTTTGCATCGTGCGGGAGAGGATGGGATAGGCGATGAAGCGGTAGATCCGGGGGAAGCGGCGTTGCCAGCGGGCAGCAGTGGCAACGTCATCCCGCAGCGACTTGGCAAAACCGCGCAGGAAGCGGACGAGGTTTTGCTCGGAATTGACCTGATGGAACACTTCGGCCGTGTAGTTGGCCATGTTCTCGTACCACTTTTTCCCTTCCCCATGCTGGGTGCAGAACTGGCACATACGCTCAGCTCCTGTCGGTTTCAGGTTGGCGGCCCAAGAAAAAAAGTCTGGTTCTTAAGCGGAAACCCCGCCGGAGACGATGAACTTCATGACCTCTTTCGGATTGGCGGTGAGGAGGGAGACTCTGCTCCGGTCGACGATGATGAGGTTGGCGGCAAAATTGTATGACTGGGGCAGGTAAACGGCTACGCTGTCGGCAATGCCGAGGGTATTGAGGTCTTCGCGGGTGATGAAACCCAGCACGCTGATCCGGCTGTCCGCATCAAGGGCGACGAGGACCGGCTTGTTGAAGCTTTTCTTGTCGCCGACAAAGGCGTCGATCAGGTCCTTGATGGAGGTATAGAGCATGGTCACCAGCGGCATTCGGGCGAACATCCGATCCACGCGGAGCATGATGCTGTTGGCCAGCAGGTTGGAGCTCACGAACCCCACGGCAAGGATGAGTCCGATGGTAACCAGAAACCCGATCCCGGGCACATCAAAGGAGAAGAACCCGTCGATCTTGGAAAAAATGATATAAATCATATAGAGCGTGGCCGCCACCGGCACGAGAAAAAGGAGGCCCTGCAGGAAATACTGGGTGATCTTATTCATGGTTCGGTCCTGTGTGTTGTGCTGGTTGCGACGGGAGTCCGGCTGCCCGGTGGAAATATACGATCGGCGCAGCGCCAAAGTGCAGGACCATCATAACGCTGCCGGAAAAAATTGCCACATCCCTGTTGCGAAGAAAGCATTGCTAGGGCAGGGATGCAGGCCCACCCGGCACGGGGAGCGAGTCCCGGTGGCCCAGAACCCGCTCCGTTGCCGGAATTGACAAAGGATCAACAGCCTTCGAGGGCTTTGGCCTTTTTTTGATGGCACTGGGTGCAACCGGTGGGGCCTGCCTTTTTTTCCTTATGGCAGCCCTGGCACAGGGCATGGGCCGCATCTTTTCCCAGCTTGTGCGGCCCGGGTTTTTTGTCGCCGTGGCAGACAACGCAGCCGTAAGCCTCGGCGTGTTTTTTGTGCGGGAGAATGACCTGACCATTCTTGTTGTCGATCACAATGCTTTCCACCGTGGTGGTAGGCTTGACTACCGCCTCCTTGACCTGGGCTGCCGTCTCTGCAACCTTTTCCACAACGGGAGCGGCTTTTTTCTCCACTGTGGCGATCTGTTGTTCGGCCTTTTCCGCAACCGTCTCGGCCGTTTTCTCCACCTGCTCGCTAACCGTCCCGGCGGTTTCTTTCGCCTTGTCCATGGCCTGCTCGACCGTGGGCATTGTCGCCGGGGGTGGCGTCTCGGCTTGTTTTTCCTCCTGGGTGCATCCCCAGAGGATCAGTCCCGCCATGATCATGCCAATACAGAGGTTTCGGTTCATTGTTGTCTCCTGTGGTTTGAGGAATGGGAAATGGAAGCAGCGTCGATTTTTTAGGGGAAAAATAGCTGTCCGGCCACATACTCCATGCTATCAGGCAACAACCGGAAAGGAAAGCCTTAGAGCTTGTCCGTAAATAATCTTTTCAGGGATCGCGCCGGATTGTGAGACGGATTTGGGTGGGACGATTGAGCAAAACCACAGGCGTAGCAGTGCTACGGCGAGGATTGTGCGATTGAGGCGCGGCCAAAGGCGGCCAAAAGCCGGATGCGAGCACCAAAGATTTATTTACGGACAAGCTCTTCAAGGTTAGAGAGCCCGGCAAAGGACGGGGAGCGGCGCCGGCAAGGCTTAGGCGCGATTTAATGCTTGAAAAAGTCGGCAAAGACTATAAGTTGCGAGCAGTGTAATTGTACAACGTACCAGCAGCGGCTTTCCGTTGCCGAAGAAATAAAAAACACCCCCGAGGAGGAATGCACGATGAGTGGACATGACGAACACCACGACGACCCGCACGGATACGGACACGATGAACCGGATGTTGCCGCCAAGGTAGGCGTCATTTTCATCTGCGTTACCGCGGCACTGTATCTCATCTACTTGTTCTAGCCTTCTCCGGCAGGGGGAAATGGCGGCGGAAGAAGGCACGGCCGTATTTCCCCTTTTTTGTTGTCCCGTTCCCGTTTCGCCCCCTCCTACAAAGGCTCTTGCCTGACAAGACTCCGCAGCAGTTGCAGATTCGCCCGGTCTTCGTGGAGATCCTCCGACTTTGGGGTTTCCAGGACCATGGGATGGTTGCTGAAGCGTGGGTCGTTGACCAGGTTGCGGAATCCCTCCACGGTGATCTCTCCTTGGCCGATATGGGCGTGGCGGTCGATCCTGCTGCCCAACCCTTTGCCGGCGTCGTTAAGATGGAAAAACTTAAGCCGCTCCAGGCCGAGCACCTGGTCGAATCTGGCCATGGTTTCGGCATATTTCTTGGGGGTGCGAATATCGTAGCCGGCCGCAAAGGTGTGGCATGTGTCGTAGCAGACCCCCAACTGCGCCGGATGGGTGGAATTGGCGATGATCGTGGCCAGTTCCTCGAAGCTCGCCCCCAGATTGGTGCCCTGGCCGGCGGTGGTCTCAAGCAGCACCATGACCTGCTGGCCGGTGCCAGCCTCGGCTAGAGCCCGGTCCAGGTTGGCGGTGAATCTGCGCAACCCCGCTTCGACCCCCTCGCCGAGATGGGAGCCGGGATGCGCAACCAGATATTCGATTTCCAGGGCAGCGCAACGGCGCAGCTCGTCGCGGAAGGCGGCGATGGACTTGCCCGTTGTTTCCGGATTGGGCGAGGCGAGGTTGATCAGGTAGGAATCGTGGGAGGCGACCGGAATACCAGGAGTTTGCCGCCGCCTGGCCTTGAAGGCCTCAATCTCGGCAAGATTCGGCGTCTTGGGCTGCCATTGCCGTTGGTTGGCGGTGAAAATCTGCAACGCCTGGCCTTCCACCTGGGCCAACCGGTCGAAGGCCAGGGCTATCCCGCCGCTGATGGACATGTGGGCGCCGAATCGGGGCATGGCTCATTCCTCTATTCCGTGAAAACGGGGGGCTCACGGGATACATGCTAGGTCGCCTCGGATCAACTGAAAAAAAGCCCTTGCCGCGTGGCAAGGGCTTAGACGAAAGACCCAACCCAGCGTCCCTTAAAAATCCTCGAAATCATCATCCGTTTCCTTCCGCTGGGGAAGGGCCTTGACGGAAGAAGGTTTATTTGCCGGCGCCGGTGCGGGTTTCGCCTCTGCACGGTCAAGCAGTTTTTGTTTGTTGGGCGGCCGCGGCAAGGAGGCCGCCGGCCTTCCTTCTCCCCTTCCTGCGGATTGAAGACTCTCCTCTCCGGAAACCAGGGCGGCAAGGCCACCGACAATCTCCTGCACGCGGCCTGCCTGTGCACTCAGCACTTCGGAAGAAGAGGCGGATTCCTCGGCGCTGGCGGCATTCTGTTGGGTGACGGAGTCGATATGCCCGATTGCCTTGTTGATTTGGCTGATGCCATGGGCTTGTTCTTTCGAGGCCGAGGCAATTTCGCTGATCAAAAGGTTGATGCGGCCAGAAGCCTCGGAAACCTCGGCAAAGGATTGATTGGTTTTGGAAACGAGTTCCGATCCCGTCTGGACCTTGCCAACAGTCCCTTCGATGAGGGTGGCGGTATTTTTTGCTGCTTCCGCCGCGCGCATGGCGAGATTTCTTACCTCGTCCGCAACAACGGCGAACCCGGCCCCGGCCTCGCCGGCCCGTGCCGCTTCCACCGCCGCATTAAGCGCCAGGAGATTGGTTTGGAAGGCAATTTCGTCGATGGTTTTGATGATCTTGGATGTCTGCTCGCTGGCCTTGGAGATTTCCTGCATGGAACCGGTAAGACGCTGCATGGATTCCCCGGCCTCGGTGATGGTCCGGCTGGCCTCCTTCATCAGGGTTTCCGTCTGGCTGGCGTTGTCTGAATTGCGGAGGGTCATCGAGGCCATTTCTTCAAGGGATGAGGAGGTTTCCTCCAGCGAGGCAGCCTGCTCTGAAGCGCCTTCGGCCAGTTGATGGCTGGTGCTGTTGATCTCCTGGGCGGCGGAGAGCATGTTGCCTCCGGCCTCGCCCAAGGTGTCGATGGTTTGATTGAGTCGGCGGGTGATTGTGCCCGAGGAGAAGAAGAGCAGCACCGAGAGCAGCGCAACCAGGGCAATCCCGCCGAGGGTTAAGCCCCATTGCAGATAGCGGATCTTATTGACCAGAGTGCTGGCGTCCCGGACATACACCAGAACCCCCTTGGTTTCATTGGCGAAATCGAGAATGGGCATGGCGGTTATGAGTCGTCCGCCGTTTTCCTCCATGCTGATTGTCGTTTTCGCGTTCTGGAGTATTTTTTCCGTGATAAACGGGTCGGTTTCGGTGGCGGCGGAACTGAATATCCTTGCCATGTCGCCCACAATGGGGGGATTCATCTCCTTGGCTTTTTTCGCGAATTCCAATTGGGAGGAAAGCAGGTAAATGGCCACATTGTCTGTCTCAAGGGCCTTGGAGGTTTCAAACACCTTGCCCATGGGCATCAAGCCTTCCACGGAGCCGAGATGTTCGCCGTTGGGACCGGTAATCGGAATGACGCCGCGGATGGCAAACCCCTGGTCGCCAACCTCGAGGCCGGAGACCTGGGTTTTTTCGTTGTTGGCCTTGAGAATGGTCTTGCGGAAGGCGGAAAGATCATCGCCGCCGTCCCGGTCGCCTGGCTTGCGCCAGATGCGGAGAAAGCTCTTGGCCGGGGGGAGGTGAAAATGAATTTCCACGGTCTTGAGACCGAGGGTTTTGGCGAGTTCGGCATGAATGGGGTCAAAACTTTTGCGCAGCATCCCGCGGCCTTCGGTCTCATTGCCTTGCCGGGCCAGCGCATAGGCCTCCTGCACGCCGGGAACCTGGGCGGAGAAGCCCGCTAAAACAAGGGATTGCTTCTTGAGGCTCTCAAGGCTTTTTTCCGTGAGTCCTGCCTGGCTTTTGGCAAGGGTCTGCAACTCGGCTTGCCACATGGTGTTCACCACCCACAAGGACACCGCCACCAATGATGTGATGGCCGCAGCCACCAGCGCCAGCGGGATACCCATTACCCTTGTCCGAAGCGAGAGTTTCATGGTGTTCAACTCCTTTCCTTGGAAAATCGGGTTGTTTGTCTTGATGGAATCCGAACAGTATCTAAACAATCGTTGAAAAAAAAAGAGAAGTCAAAAAAAAACGTCACGCTTCTCCTGCAGCTACCGGAGTTGAAGGGGGCGCAGGGAGAGTTTCCAGGAAGGGAAGCCACACGAAGGAAAGCGCAGCGCAGCATTTCCGGTTCAATCATTGATGCGGAGATCGTTGCCGCTGGCAGGCGCTACCGCTTCTGCCGGAGGATGGCGGCGATGATCGTGGTCCGCTGTGTGATGCCTGTTCGGATTGGAGGGGAAAAGAGTGATCCGGCGGGAGGGTGAGGGGAGGAGTTTTCCTGTGAAGGGGAAAGAGGGGCAGGCGCGGCATTCGTACATTCGATGTTTTCCCGTCCGGCAGGATGAGGAACCCCCGGCGGGAAAATGGACGAACCACCACCTGCCCCATGCTTTCAGGCCCGATGTGTTTTCGGTATTGTGCCTCAAGCTACAACAGGGGGCGGCTACCCCTTTTTGATATAAAAAATGAAAACTCCTTCATTTTCCTTGTTGCCCAAAAATTCATGGCCGCAGCGCGCACACCAATTGGGGAGGTCATTTTTGGATCCGGGGTCGGTGCCGAGAACTTCCAGAATCTGGCCCGAACCGATGGACTCAATGGCCTTTTTGGTTTTAAGCAGCGGCATAGGGCAACACATGCCCTTCACATCAAGGGTCTGGTCCGGTTTAACGATGGTGAAATCCATGCATTCCTCCTCTGAAGATTATATTAAAACCCCTCTACTGGCAAGACCACCCATGCGGGGCACGTTTTCATCATGCCCCGCATGGGTGAAGAATTATTTGTGCAGGTCATGGGCTGTCCCATGGCATTGACTGCACTGCGGGAAAGTCTGGTGCATGGCCGCGGCGTGCGGTTTTGCGCCATGGCAGCCCTGGCATTGCGGGATCATCCTATGCTTCTCCTGATGACAGGTGGCGCATTCCAGCTTGGCATGCTTGGCCGTGCTCTTTTTGAGTGTTTCATAGGCCGCGGCATGGCAGCCCGCGCAATTCTTGGAGGATATATCTGCCGGGTAGGTGACGTTTTTCGGCATGTGGGCCTTGTGGCAGGTAAGGCAATCTTTCTGCACCTGCCCTTCGGCATGGGGCGAATGGCAGTCGGTGCAGTTGGGGATAAGGCCGTGCCGTTCCCGGTGGCAGGTGGAGCAGGCCACGGCGGTGTGCTTGCTGACCTCCTGCTGCAACTCGGTCATTTGCTTGCTGTGGCAACTTAGGCACGGCTCGGTAATTCCCGAGGGAATCGTCACCACCAGCGGAGTATGCGGGTTGCTGTGGCAGCCGACACACCCTTGCAACTTGAAGTGGGGGGTATCGGCATGGCAGGTACTGCATTTCGGGATGATATCCTTTGATTTGGGAGGATGGCTGACATGGCAGTCCACGCAGCTTACTTTTTCTTTGTGCGCTCCCCCGGCCTTGGCAATATCCAGGGGCGCCTGGTCATGGCATTTTATGCAGTCTCCGGGAAGGAGTTCACTTCCCCCAGCAATGGCCTGCGTCCATGCCGCCGTGGTCAGGAACAGCCCCCCGGCAAGTAGTCCCGCCCAACGTCGTCCACCGTTTTCTAATCGCATCATTTCTATGTGTGCCTCTTGAAAAAAAATTCAGTGTGATTGTTCCTGTCTCCGGAAACAAAACCTCAACTCTCCCCCTGTCGCTCAGCAATTCCCATGCCATTGCAATCACCAGGGAGATTGTTCGCACAACCCCGCGCCAACCGCGGCTGTTGGCAAGAGGTGGTCCGCCGGCCGCCCGTGGGGCAGGATTCCGGCCCATCAAAAAATGACCGGTTCCGCGTCAGAAACTGTTGAGCGGAGAGAAACGGAAGGGACGCGACATATAAGGAGAATGGGAAGAATCGCCCAATCCGTTGTTTCCGGATTGGGCGAGGCGAGGTTGATCAGGAAGGAATCGTGGGAGGCGACCGGAATACCAGGAATGCGTCGCCGGTTGGTCCTTCGCCTGGGCTAAGCCGGGAAGGGGGGACAGGGTTTGGTGTATATCATTGCTTTGCAAACAGAGCCGCATGGCTCAAGGAGATGAGAGGCGAACCAAGATGTTTGAACCCTGCTTCATGGGCGATGCGCAGCGTTTTTTGGAATTCACCTCCGGTGACATGGAGCTTGGGCTCGGCCAGGAGGAGCTTGCCCGATTTTTTGAGGATCGCCTGGACCTGCGTGAGAAAGTTGAATTGATCCGGAGTTTCGTGCGCCATCCAGAACGCCAAGGCGAAATCAACTTCGTCGTGGTGGCAGATAGTGCTCGCATCGCAGAGCAAGGGGGTGATGCGGCTGGCGACCCCGGCTTTTGCGGCCCGCTGCATCAGGGTATCCAGCATCTGCTGTTGCAGATCAACGGAGAGCACCTTTCCGCTTTCGCCAACCATCCTGGCCATGGAGATGGAGAAATACCCCATGCCGCAGCCGAGGTCGGTGGCTGTCATCCCTTCCTGGAGATACGGGGCAAAGATCTCCTCCGGCTTGTGGAAGAGCCGCCGCAACGGATTGTCAAAGGCATAGGCCAGCCACCAGGGGCACACATGTTTTGCCATGGGGGAATCCCTGTTTCTATTTGGCGCCAAAAACCTTTTTTAATAAGGCAGTCGTCTGTTTTGCCGGGTCGGCATTAAAACCATTTTTTTCATGTGCGCATCCTCAGGAGGTTAATGGAGCCGGTCCCTTTGTGCATGGATTATTTTTTTTCTGAGACCAACACCTCGAGGCGTAAATTCTCCATGATTGTCAGGCATTTATCGTTATTTTTCACGTCGAGGTTTTCATCCGGCCCTACAAAAAAGAAGCCATGATTGGGGCGAGCGCCGGACATCCAATCCCGGACGGTCGAACTGACATTGATATTCCCAGTTGGCCAGTCGACATTCAAGTCCTCGCCTTGGGTTGTTGTGTTCTGTTGCCAGGGCTCAAGGGCAATAAAAACTTTTTTTACGCAGGTGCCTTCATTTGAGGCGGTATCCCCATAACTTTTTTGTGTTGAAGAATCCCATTTGAGATTCGCGGAGCCAATGCCTTTCCCTTGCAGCGCAGACAAATTAAAACCCACATAGCCCCTGTATGCGCAGTTTGCATATTCCCAGCATCGGCAAGGCTCAGTGCCGTGGTCATAGTTGTGGGAAAAGCCAACGATCGTTGAATCGTCCGCTGGCAATTGCACGGTGCAACTGGTTCCCATGGTTGCGAAACAGGCGCTGGGGCAGGGGATGCCTATGGGAGATGCCGGCATGGTTGCGTGTCCCGATTTGGATGTGGGAAAATAAAATCTCTTAGAGTCCGGTTTGATGGTTACGGTTTCCAGGACGCATCCAGACACAGTTACTGCGAGGATGCTCAATGCGGTGGAAATTGCGATCGATTTTTTCATGCCCCCTCCTTGTGCTAGTTCTTGATTCTTTAAGTCAGCCGCAAAGGAAAAAACAAACCGTCCCCCTTTTTTCTCAGCCTCACACGGAAGCAGAAGGGGCATACGGCAGGTAATCCGTATATCCCTTGGCCCCAGAGGTATACCACAGCGACATATCCTCGGCAGGGTTGAGGGGGTAATTGTTTTTGAAGCGTTCGGGCAGATCGGGATTGGTGATAAAAGGGCGGCCAAAGGCGATCATGTCCGCGGTGTCTTCGGCTAATCGCTGCTCAGCCGCTGCCATGGTGTAACCGCAGTTGCCGATGATCCTGCCTTGAAAAAGCGGCCTGAATTCCGCCAGGGTCATGGGCTCGCCCTTGCCGTGAAAGCCGAAGGCCAGCCCGTCCATGACATGGAGATAGCCGAGGTTGAATGTGTTGAGTTCCTTGGCCGCGTACAGATACGTTTCCCGGAAGTCGTCACTGCCCATATCGTTGAAAACCCCGTTGGGCGAGATGCGCGCGCCTACCTGCTCCGGGGCCCAGACCTCAAGCACCGCCTCGACCACCTCTTTGTAAAAACGGAAACGGTTTTCAAGGCTGCCGCCGTATTGGTCCGTGCGGAGATTGGTTTTCGGATCGAGGAATTGATTGATCAGATATCCATTGGCCCCGTGCACCTCAACCCCGGAAAACCCTGCCTCCTTGGCATTGCTCGCGGCTTGGCGGTAATCAGCCACGGTCGCCTTGATTTCCTCAACCGTCAGGGCGCGGGGAATTTCGTATTGCTTCTTGCCAAGCGGGGTGTGGATATAATCGCCGTTCAGTTGCACCGCAGAGGCGGAAACCGGGAGCGCGCCGTCGTGGAAATCGCTGTGCGACGCCCTGCCGCAATGCCAGAGCTGCAGAAACATGTGCGCGCCGGTGGGTTTGATCGTGTCGGTAACCTTCCGCCAGCCCGCGACCATCTCTTCGGTGTAGATGCCCGGTGTATCGTGCCAGCCGATGCCCTGCTCGGACACCACGGTGGCCTCGGTGATGAGCAGTCCGGCTGAGGAGCGCTGCCGGTAATACTCGGCCATCAATGCATTGGGCACCCGTGCCGACCCGGCCCGGGATCTGGTCATGGGGGCCATGGCGATTCTGTTTTTCAAGTGGAGATTTCCGATGGAGAGTGGTTCGAATAGCCTGCTCGTTTTCATGGCATCTCCTTTTGTGAGCCTGCTTGCCTGGCGTCTTTGGGGCGCAAAGCGTACTTTTGGCTCCTGCGCAACGGTTTTAAGCAAATTTTTAATTCAGTTTACCACAGATGTTGACGCGCCATCCATCTCAGGAAAGAGGGGTGCGTCCTTTTGTCGCAACAAGAAAAGAACGAAGCGGTCCGGTCTCTGGGGAAATTAGAAAAAAAGGTTGTACCCAAAGCATCCCGGCTAGGTTAGAAAGTAGTTCGGGCGCGATTCGGTTTTTTTAGAAGCCCCCCCAAAAGACGATTTCTTCTCCCCGTTTCCATCTTTTGTTGTTTCCGCGAACGGCGCGGGGTTGAACTTGTGGTTCGGCGTGTGCTTCGCGACAATATAAGTGGTGGGATGCCGAGGGGGCAAACAGGCAGAGGCGCATGATGGAGAGGGAACAACAGACACATCTTGAGCGACCATCGGCGGGCGGTGCGCTCGCCCGCTCGCTACTGTTTCTCCTCATGGGGGCGGGATTTGTCGCCCTCTATTATGTGGGCCTCCGCAATTATCTCCTCTTCCACAGCCTGGTGGAGATTTTCAGCATCGTCATTGCCTTTACCATCTTCATCATTGCCTGGAATTCCCGGGAACATCTGGCGGATTCCTATCTCTATCTCCTGGGAATTGCCTACCTCTTCATCGGGTTTCTCGACCTCATGCACACCCTTTCCTACAAAGGGATGCAGATCTTTACCGATTATGATTTCTATGCCAATCAGTTGTGGGTCGCCACCCGTTTGCTGGAAAGCCTCACCCTGTTGGCGGCTTTTTCCCTGGCCCCGAGGCGGATAACGTTACGTCCCTATGTGCTCGAGGCCGGTTATGCGGTGGTCACCGCCCTGATTCTGTTTTCGATTTTCCAGTGGCGGATATTCCCAATTTGCTTCATCGAAGGGGTTGGGCAGACACCTTTTAAGATCTGGAGTGAATTTTTTATCTGCGCCATTCTCGGCCTGGCCACCTGGTTGGCCTACCGGCACCGGCAGCTTTTTTCTCCCCAGGTCTTCGGCTATCTCATGATCTCCCTCGTGTGTACCATCCTGTCGGAACTATCCTTTACTTTTTACATCAGCAATTACGGCTTCTCCAATATGGTGGGCCACTACTTCAAAATCGTCTCTTTTTATATGATTTATCGGGCCATCGTGCAGACCGGAATTCGCTCGCCCTATCAGCTTGTTTTTAAGGAGCTGAAGGCCAAGGAGGCGGAGCTGGAACGCCAGGTCGCCATTGATGAACTGACCGATCTTTTTACCCGGCGGGCGGCCCTGGCCCTGCTCCAGAAGCACCTGAGCGCCACCCGGCGGGAGCTGAGTCCGCTCACCATCTGTTACCTCGATCTGGATGGCCTCAAGCAGATCAACGATACCTTTGGCCACGCCGAGGGCGACAGTCTACTCAAGGCCTTTGCCGGCCAACTGATCCGGGAGATGCGTGCCAGTGATTATGCCTGCCGGATGGGGGGCGACGAGTTTCTGCTCATCCTGTCCCATTGCACGGAAGGGGAGGCGGCGCGTTTGGTCGAGCGCATTGAGGCGCGGGTTGCCCAGGTGAACAGTAGTTGGAGCAAGGGGTATGCGCTGGCCTTCAGCTACGGTCTGGCCCAGTGGGCCGAGGGCGAGACCATGGCGCATCTGCTGGCGTTGGCCGATACCCGGATGTATGCCCAGAAGGCCCGGAAGAAAGAGAAAACAGCGTTGCGGACTTCGCCGGTCACCGCTGCTGCCTCGTTGGCCGGTTAGTTTCCGGGCGGGCCTGGATTGCGCCGGACCCCCTCTTTGTACCATCCCCACTCCGGCGGGAAGGCATCAAGAAGAGAGGGGAAGAAAAAACCAGGGGCGTGTCCCTGATTTCTGCTTTTCTTATCTCCCTCTCGCCCAGAAATGCCTCCCCCAATATTTCTTTTCTCACCTTGCCAAGAAGGTGAGGACCACCAAGGTATATACACTGCACAGCACCAAGATCACGCCCACTTGCTGGGTGTGGCGGAAAGTAAATTCATCCACGTTGTTATGCAAAATCTCCAGTGGTTTCAGCGCGTCACGCAATGAAATCCATTCATTGGCGGCGGATTCAAATTTGCGCAACAGGCTTGGGCGAAACAGCACGATCAGGCTGACGAACAAGGCAAGCGCCGCGCCCAATAGCGCGATCAATACCATTGTCTCAAAGAACATTCCACCGTACCCTGAACCGGCGCTGGTTGTATCAATCTGTACGCTGAAAAAATACAGGACATACATCGCCCCCGCTGACGTAACTAAACCGCTGGCGCGGCGATAACGGTAAAACCAAGAATCAGCATTGATGGGGATGTTTAACATTCTGTCGAAGGAACCCGTGGAAATCCAGCGGTTGGCAATCGGGCCCGCGCGCAGCAACCAGTGCGGTCGTAAAATCAAAATGGCACCGGCAAGCAAGCCGGCAACGCTGCCTGTCATAAGAAAGATCGGCAATGCGCTGAGCAGTACGGATTCGATGATGGTCATGGTTTGCTCCTTAGTTCAATGCCAGGGAAATCAGGGACACTCCTCGATTTTCGTGCGGTTGGTTTTCGCAGAGAGCGATATTGTCTGATAGGGTATGGAATATCACTGGAAAAGTAAACCGATATCTATTCCAGCAATCCCTGAACTGCCAGCGGCAAGGGGGCGAAAAATTTCAGCTCCTTGCCTGTTGCCGGATGGCTGAGGCGAAGGCTCGATGCGTGCAGCGCCTGGCGGGGCAGGCGGAGGAGGGCGTGGTCGGCCTCGCTCAGCCGGTCTTCCTGGAAACGGAGGAAAAGCTGCTCGTCCACCCCATAGAGCTTGTCGCCCACCACCGGAAAGCCCAGGTGCAACAGGGTGGCGCGGATCTGATGGCAGCGGCCGGTGTGCGGCCGTGCTTCCAGCAGGCTCAGGTTGGTGTCGTTTGCGCTCCAGATGCGCCGGAACTGGGTGCTGGATGCCACGGCGCCGGGCGGCACAGCGCATTGCTCCGGATAGAACCGCATCTTTTTGCGGATCGCGCTCTCCGGGTCCCCCCCCAGCCAGCCCGTGGCCTCCACCGTGCGTGGCGTGTCCGGGAAAACCCCTTCCACCACCACCTGATAGATCTTCTCCACACGGTGCTGGGCAAACTGCTCCTGGCACAGACGGGCCGCAGCCTTGTTCTTTGCCACCAGCACGAGGCCGGAGGTCTCCCGGTCCAGCCGGTTGATGAACCTTGGGTCGGCAAGTCCGTGCTGCTCCTTGAGCAGGGCCCAAAGGGTGTGGGCGAAGAAGCGGCCGCCGGGATGGCAGGGCAGGGGAGCGGGCTTGTTGATCACCAGCAGGTCGTCATCCTCGTGGAGCACGGTGTAGTTGGGGTCAACCGGGGGTTCCACCAGGGCGGGCATCAGGTAGACGAGCAGGTCGCCGGGGGCCAGGATGGTGTCCCCCCGCGCCTCGGCACCGTTGAGCAGAAAACGGTGGGCTGCCAGCTCCGCCTGCCATTCCTCCCGGCTCCGGTAGGTGAAGCGTTGGCTGACGAAATCGAGGAGCGGCTGGCCTGCCTGCTGGGACTGGATGCGCACCGAGGTTTTTCTTTGCATCATTGCTTGGTCATGTGTGACAAGCCCCTGATTTGGTTACAGCAGTCCTTCGACAGGCTCAGGACGAGCGGATAATTCATCGAAAGACTCGGGGGTGCAGTGTTGGCGGCTGAGAATCAATCAGTTTCCCGTTCGCCCTGAGCCTGTCGAGGGGCCGCCTCTTCCGTTTGCCAGCCGCCGCCCAGCGCCTTATACAGGGCAACGAGATTGGTGGAAACGGTGCGGCTGGACTGGGCCAGGGCATCCTCGGCGGTATAGAGAGAACGCTGGGCGTCCAGCACGGCGAGGAAATCGTTTTGCCCCGCGGTATAGAGGGAGGTGGCCAGTTCCACCGCGGTACGGTTGGCTGCCACGGCCTGGGCCATGGCTTGGCGATGCTCTTCCTCCTTGGTCGAGGCGATCAGGGCGTTTTCCACCTCCCGCAGGGCATTGAGCACTGTCTGTTCATAGGCCAGAAGCTCTTCTTCCTGGAGGGCTTTTTTCAGCTCCAGGTTGGCGCGGGTGCGGCCCATGTCAAAGAGCGGCCAATTCAGGGCCGGGCCGAGGGACCAGAAGCTGCTGGCGGTGTTGAAGAGTGCATTGGAATTGGTATTCTGGTAGCCGAAGGCTCCGGAGATGGTGAATTTGGGAAAGAGATCGGCCTTGGCCACCCCGATCCGGGCGGTGGCTGCATGGATCTTCGCAATCGCCCTGCGGATGTCGGGCCTGCGCAGGAGCAGGTCCGAAGGCAGCCCCACGGGCACCGTGGCCTGGGCCGCTGGCAACGGTGCCTCCGGGGTCAGTTCCGCCAAGAGGGCGGACGGTTCGCCGCCCAAAAGCAGGCTGAGGCTGTAAATGGTTTGCCGAACCTGCGCCTCCAGCAGCGGGATTTGTCCGGCCGTGGTGGCGGCCAGGGATTCCGCCCGCACCACATCGAGCTTGCTGGCAAAGCCCACGTTGAAGCGCTGGCGGGTCAGGTCGGCGGTGTGGGCCTGGGCCTTGAGATTCTCGCGGGCAATGGCGAGCCGCTGCTGCAAGGAGCGCAGGTTCAGGTAGTTGCTGGCCACCTCGGCGCTCAGGCTCACCAGCAGATCGTTGCGGTTTTCCATGGCCGCGTCGAGATCCGCGCCCGCTGCTTCAACTCCGCGCCGCAAGCCACCGAAGAGATCGATCTCCCACCCGGCATCAAATCCTGCCTGGTAGAGATTGCCGGTCGTCACCTCGCTCCGGGTCGAAGATGCCGGGGTCCGGCTGCGGGTAAGCGAGGCATTGGTGTTCACGGTCGGGCCGAGGTCCGCCCCGGCGATGCCCATGGAGGCTCGGGCTTGGCGGATACGGCTTTGGGCCATGCGCAGGTCCAGATTGGCCTGCATGCCCCGCTCCACCAGGGAGGTGAGCTGGGGATCGTTGAAGATCGTCCACCATTGGGCCAGGTTTTGTTCCGCTGTGGGCGCTGCCTCGGGAGCTGCGGGGACTGTGGGCGCTTGCCCCAGCCACTGGGAGGAGACCTTGGCCTCCGGGCGCTGAAAATCAGGGCCAACCATGCAACTTGCCAGGAGGGGCAGGCAGAGGCAGAGGGCCAGGGAGGTTCGGTATGGTTTGGGGATCATGGGGATGCTCCTTATAATAAAGATGTGCCGGGAGGTTGGCCCGGTCATTATTTACACAATAACGGTCAGCTCGGAGTAGGGAAATAAGGCTAAACCCCGAACGGTAATTGTTTAGCAGTGCCGTAGCTGCTAGGCAGAAGCCTGCGATGTGTGCTAGTGCACATGAGCAGGCTGATAACAACGCAGATGCGGTGCTGCTAAACAATTATTCATAACGCAGGGCCTCGATGGGATCGAGCCGCGAGGCCTTCCAGGCCGGATAGAATCCGAAGATGATTCCCACCCCGGCCGAAACCAGCACCGCGGTGGCAATGGCCGCGGGCGAGGTCTCCACCGGCCACTTGAGCAGGAACCGGACCAGCAGGGAGCCGCCGTGTCCGAGGACGATGCCCATGGCCCCGCCGGTGAGGCAGAGGACCACGGCTTCCACGAGAAACTGGCGGAGAATGTCGCGGCCCCGGGCGCCGACAGCCATGCGCAGCCCGATCTCCCGCGTCCGTTCGGTAACCGAAACGAGCATGATGTTCATGATTCCCACCCCGCCCACGACCAGGGAGATCATGGCCACGGCCAGGAGCAGGTTGGTCATCAGCTTGGTGGTGGTGGAGAGGGTGCGGGTCAGTTCGGCCATGTCGCGGAGGTTGAAATCATCCGGTTCGTCGGCACGGATGCGGTGCCGTTCCCGGAGCACCCCGGAGATCTGCTCAATGGCCAGGGGAATCTCCGCCGAGCTGTTGGCGGCGAGCATGATCTGGTCGATATTGGCAAAGCGCACCGGCATGGGGTTGTTGGCCTGCTGGACAGCGGAGCGTTCCGGATAGAGGCTGCGCTGGGCCGTGGGATAGAGATTGGACAGGGTATTCACCGAGTCGCTGGCAACCGAGGCACTCTGATTGGCGGTGGAGGCGCTCGCGCCGGTGACCCGGTATTTGATGGTGGTCCAGGGCGCGAGGATGACATCGTCCTGGTCGAAGCCCATCATGTTGGCGCCCTTGGGGCTCAGCACACCGACCACCCGAAAGGCGATGTTTTTGATCCGGATCTCCTTGCCCACCGCGGATTCACCATCGAACAGTTCCCGGACCAGGCTTTGGCCCAGGATGCAGACCCGGTTGCCGTTTAAGACATCCCGGTCGTTGAAGGGCTCGCCCTCGGCCAGGATGGACCAGTCCTGCACGTCGAGATAGGCCGGGGTCGTGCCGTAAATGGCGTTGGGTACCCAGTTGCGGTTGCCGTACACCACCTGGGTGCGGGCCCGGACCATGGGCGCGGCGTTGCGTACGGCCGGGCATTCCCGCAGGATGGCCTGGCAATCTTCCGGGGTCAGGGTGGTGGTGGTGCCCGCGCCGAAGGAGACTCCGCCGCTGGAGGCGGTGCCGGGCCGGATCACCAAAACATTGGCCCCCATGCTGGCAATGGTTTTTTTCAGAGCGCCCGAGGCGCCGGCGCCGATCTCCATCATGGCGATGACCGCGCCCACGCCGATGACGATGCCCAAGGTGGTGAGCATGGCCCGCATGGGGTTGCGGCGCAGGGTGCGGAAGGCTGTGCGTGCAGTGGTATACATCATCATGGCGCGCTTTCCGGGTTTTTTGGGTTTGGCTCGGCTGCAGGGGGGGCATCGCCCTGGATCACCCCGTCGTCCATGCGGATCACCCGGTTGGCGTGTCCCGCCACCTTGGGGTCATGGGTCACCATGATGATGGTGATACGGTCCTCGGTGTGGAGCCGCTCGAACATCTGCAGCACCTCTTCGCTGGTTTTGGAATCCAGGTTGCCGGTGGGCTCGTCGGCAAAGAGCACCGGCGGGCGGTTGATCAGGGCCCGGGCGATGGCCACCCGCTGCTGTTGGCCGCCGGAAAGCTGGGAGGGATGGTGGTCCAGCCGGTCGGCCAGCCCCACCTTGGTCAGCATCTCCGCGGCCCGCTCCCTTGCCTCGCGTTCGCTCAAATGCTCGGCGCCGTAGGAAAGCGGCATGGCCACGTTTTCGATGGCGCTGGTTCTGGCCAGCAGGTTGAAGCTCTGGAAGACAAAGCCCAGCTTGCGGTTGCGAAGCAGGGCCCGCTCGTCGGCGGAAAGCTGGGAGACCTCCTGGCCCTCCAGCCAGTATTCGCCCGCACTCGGCCGGTCCAGGCAGCCCAGGATATTCATCAGGGTGGATTTGCCGGAGCCGGACGACCCGGTGAGCGCGACCAGCTCCCCCTGCCGGATGGCTAAAGAGATGCCTTTCAGCACGGGCACCGCGATGTCGCCCATCTGGTAGGTCTTTTCGATCCCGCGCAGGGTAATGAGTTCCATGGCAGCCCTATTTGGCCCCGCTGTTTTTCTTCCCGGCGCCGAACTTGGGGGTGAAGGGGCTGCCGCCCGCGCTCCCGTTCTTGTCGGCCTCGGACATCCGTATCCCGGTGATGACCTGCATCCCCTCGCGCAGCTCCGTGCTCTCCACCGCGGTGTTGATCCCGTCGCTGGGCCCGGTTTGGACCTCGATCCTGCGGGGGTTCTGTTTCTCGTCCAGCACCCAGAGGCTGCCGCCGGCCGGGCCCTTTGCCGAGTCTGGCCCCTTGCCTTCTTTTTTCGTGCGGCCCTCGCTCTCGCCCTCCTTGGCAGGCGGGTTCCAGCGCAGGGCCGCGTTGGGCGCCTGGAGTACATTCTCCAGCTTTTGCAATTGGAACAGGACATTGGCGGTGAGATAGGGCAGGAGCCGGCCATCAGCGTTATCGGTGGATATCTCCACCGTGTAGGTCACCACGTTCTGGGTCATGGCGGCGTTGAGCCGGATCTTGCCCACCTCGCCCCGGAAGGTTTCATTGGGGAAGGCGTCCACCGTGAAGGTCACGGGCTGGCCGGGGTGGATTTTGCCGATATCCGCCTCGTTCACCGCCACCCAGACCTGGATGCGGGTAAGATCCTTGGCCAGCAGGAAGAGGCTCGGCGCATTGAGGCTCGCCACCACGGTCTGGCCGATGTTGACCCGCCGGTCGATGATGATGCCCTTGACCGGCGAGGTGATGGTGCAGTAGCCGAGGTTGCGTTGGGCGCGCTTGAGCGCCGCCTCGGCCTGGCGGATTGAGGCTTCGCTTACCGCCACCTGGGCCAGCGCGGTTTTATGCGCTGATTCGTACCCCTCATAACTGGATTGCGACAAGGCTTGGGAGGGGCCGAGCTGCTGGGCCCGCTTCCATTCCTGTTCGGTTCTGAAAAGATCCGCCGTGGCCTTTTGCAATCCGGCCTTGTTCGAGAGGAGCTGGGCCTCGGCCTGGGCCACGTCGGCAGCGTAAAGCGAGTCGTCGATCCGGGCCAGCACCGTGCCCGCCTCGACCAGCGAGCCGTAGTCCACGGTTTTGTCCTTGGCGTCCGTGCCAAAGGAGACGATCCGCCCGGCAACCTGGGCGCCGACGTCGATGACCTCTTCAGGTTCCACGGTGCCGGTGGCGTTGATGGTAACCACCAGATCCCCGCGTTTGAGCTCGGCGGTCCGGTAGGCAAGACTATTTCCCTGGCGCCGGGTAAGCTGCCATGCGGCCAGGCCGACGAAAAGCAGCACGGCGATGAGGGCGATGAGGGTTTTTCGGCCGGGGTGTTTCATGGGTCAACCTCTGTGTGGGATTGTTGCGGCTGCCGGCGGCGGAGCGCACTGATTCCGGCCAGGCTGAAGCGGGTGACATGGTCCGCCAGTTGCTCCACATTTTCGAGCAGGGGTTCAAGGCCGGTGGTGGGCAGACCCTGCACGCTCTTGCGGCACCGGGCGTGGAGCAAGGGGCCGAAACACTGGGCCCGGATGGACATGGCGCAGAGCTGCACTTCCTGGGAGTCGGTTTTTTTGTCCAGCAATTCACAGACCAGGAGGGAGAGGCCTTTGAATATCTGCTCCATTGATTCTTGCGTGGCCGTGGCCAGGAGACCGGTGGGATTTGCCATCTCTTTGTGGAAGATGTCGAAATCATGGCTTTGCGGGTCGATGATCCTCCGCATGATTGCCCGGATCCGCCCGTGCAGACGTTCTTCCGCCGGGGCCTCGGCCGGGATGCCGCCATCCGGGGGATAGATGCTTAACGATCGGGTGAAGGCATAGCGCCAGCTCTCTACATACAGGGCTTCCTTGCTGCCGAAATGGTAACTGACCGCGGCGGTGTTGGCTTCCGCCTGCTTGCAGATCTCGGCGATGGTCGTCTCCCGGAAGCCTTTGGCGGCAAAGATTTCGCCTGCTGCCGCCAGCAGATTCCGGCGGGTTTCCTGGCCGTCGCTTCGTTGTTTTCGCACGGGATAGGTCCTTTAAGATAAGTTAAATGTATATTTGATTTATTTGCCAGGCTGCGTCAAGGATTTTCGAGCGGGGGCGCATCAGTGCGCGTGTGTCGTTTTTCGCGAGGGCATCATTTTTTGAAACAGGGAGGGAAATATGGTACAGAGGGGGCATGGATATGGAACACAAAGAACAGAGTGCGCACAGGCAGGATACTAGCTCGCCGCAGGGCGGGCCAACCGATCTGCGCGATCTCAGCCTGGAGCGGTTGGTCGAGTTTGTCGCGGGGCTGGGGCTGCCCGGCAAGCGGGCCAAGCAGATCTTTGCCCGGCTGCACCGTCCCGGGGTTCTTGATTTTTCCCAACTCGGGATCAGCCGGGAGGTGACAACCCTCCTGGCCGAGCATGCCGCCATGAGCAGCCTTTCCCCGGTTGCCGTGGAAAAATCGGCGGACACCACCGAAAAATTCGCCTTCCGGCTCGAAGACAACGCCATGATCGAGAGCGTGCTCATCCCCGAGGACGGCCGCCATACCCTGTGCGTTTCCTCTCAGGCGGGCTGCGCCATGGGCTGCCGCTTCTGCCTCACCGGGGGGTTGGGCTTTGTCCGCAACCTGCGCCCCGCCGAGATCGTGGGCCAGGTGCTGGCCGTGATGACCCATATGGTTGCGGGCGGGATCGAGCGGGCCACGCCTCGGGAGCTGCTCAACAATCTGGTGTTCATGGGCATGGGCGAGCCCCTGGCCAATTACGACAACCTGTTGACTGCGCTCAAGATCCTCATGGACGATCATGGCCTCGGCTTTTCCGAGCGGCGGATAACGGTCTCCACCTGCGGCCTTGTCCCGCGCATGGACGATCTGGGCCGGGATATCCGGGTCAATCTCGCCGTGTCGCTGCACAGTGCCGATGACGCGGTCCGCAGCAGTCTGATGCCGGTGAACAAAACCCATGGGCTGGAAGCGCTGCTCGCGGCCTGCCGCAGGTATCCGCTGGGGAAAAAGAAGGTGATTTTATTCGAGTACATCATGCTCAAGGGGATCAATGACTCCTTGGCCGATGCGCACCTGCTGGCGGAGAAGCTGCAGGGTATCCCCAGCCGGATCAACCTGCTGCCCTACAACGGCTCCGGGGATACGGAATTCTCCTGCCCGGACGGAGCGCAGACCCTGGCCTTCCAGAAGGTACTGCGCGAGGCGGGGTTCAACACCTTTATCCGGCAGAGCCGGGGCGCGGATATCTCCGCGGCCTGCGGCCAGTTGGCTGGTAAGATTTAGAAGGATTGCCGGAAGGTGCAGCGGCGGCAGAGGGATTCTGTAAGGCGGCGCTGGGAAAAGCCGGTGCGCATGGCCTCGGCGCGGGGGTTGGCGCAGATTTCTGCAAGGGATTGCGCGTGGATGTTGCCCAGGGGGATATCCGCCTGGGCATCGAGGCAGCAGGGCACCACGGTGCCGTCCACCAGGATGGCGACATGATCCTTGAGCCCCCGGCAGGTTCCCTTGTCGCCCAGATCCGGGGCCGGTCCATGGGGCCAGGTGAAGCGGGGGTTCTGGCTCAGGAAAACCTTGGCGGCCAGGGTGAGGCCGTGGCCTGGGGTGAGTCTGTCGGCAAGCGGTTCGGGCAACCCGAAAAAATCCTCGAGCGTCTTCAGGATGGTCTCGTTGGGGGAGGGAAGATTGGTGCTTTTGGGCGGCAGATTCCAGAGCCGCAGGCTGATCAGCAGCCCGGTTGCCTCGGCTTCCCGGATAAAACTCAGTATTTCTGGGAGATATCCGGAAATGGTTGGGTCGCCATCCTGTTCGCTGAAGCTGTGCAGCGAGATGTTGACCTGGCGCAGGGCAGGGCTGGCCAGTAAAAGTTCCCGGCGCTGGGACAGCAGGATGCCGTTGGTGGTCAGATTGACCTTGAGACCGTGTTCCTGGCAGAGAGCGAGGATTTCAGCGAGTTCCGGATGCAATAACGGTTCGCCCAGGACATGCAGGGCAAGGTAGTCGGTGTACCCCCCTATTGTCCCGAGGATGGCGCGGAAATCCTCCGGCCGCATGAAGGCTTTGGCCCGGTCGCTCCGGAGGCAGAAGCTGCAGGCAAGATTGCAGCGGTTGGTGATCTCGATATATATCTTCTTGAATTTTTTCAAGGAGAGCGGGATCAATCAAAGATTTCGATGTCGCCGTGTTTGCATTCGGAGCAGCGGAGCATGGGGTCGATTTTTGAAAAGGCCACCCGCCACCCCTCTTTGGTGATGGTCTCGGCGAACTCCTCTTCACATTCGGAGCAGAGCCAACGGTCGCCTTGGGGCGTAACAAAGAGTTTCATTCTTTTCACCTGGTTGCGAAGGTAATGGGAGCATCGCCATTTGCTGCTGTGTGGCGATGGTGTATTCTTGCTTGGGCAACATAGTTGAAATTATGGAATGCGGCAAGAAATCAGTATGTTCATTTCTTTGCTTACCCAAAGAAACGAACCAAAGAAAGGGCACCCGTGTCCCTTGTCCCGCCGAAGGCGGGATGCCCGGAGTTTATGCCCCGCATGGGGTACTCCTCGATGCTGCCGGGGCTTTGCAAACTCGGCTAACGCCTCAAACAGTGCAAAGCCCTTTTTCGGCAGCCTCTCCGGTGCTCGGCGGCGTGTCAATGGGATTTTTCCTTCCCTCCCCCATTTGTCCTGCCGCGCCTCGCAGACGGGGGCGGAAAAGACGCGGAAACTGTTTGAGGGCGAAGCCCGAGTTTTTCCGCGTCCCGCCCTCGGCGAGAAGTAAGGGAAGCCCGCAGGGCCAGGACTGGTTGGGGTGCCTTTTTCTTGTTTCTTCTTTTGGGCACGCAAAAGAAGAAAGAGAGAACGGCAGAAAGGTCATAGTTATATTCCCCGGATTTTTGGGCGGAATCAAAAAAAGGACAACCCAAACATGGCAGCAAAGAAATTCTACGCAATCCTGGCCGGGCGAGTGCCTGGCATCTACGATAACTGGCCCAAGGCCCAGGCCCAGGTCACCGGCTTTCAGGGCGCCCGATTCAAGGGCTTTGTCACCCGGGCCGAGGCCGAGGCCTGGCTGCAGAATCCCACCTCGGGCCAGGGCAGGCCAAGTAGCGCCAAAAGCACGGTTACATCCGGGCCTGCGGCAGGATCGGACACCTCCCCCAAGGAGGGCGTGGTCTGCATCTACACCGATGGCGGCGCCCGCTACAATCCTGGGCCGGGCGGGTACGGCATCGTGCAGATCTACAACGGTCAGCGCAAGGAGCTGTCCGGCGGCTTTCGCTTGACCACCAATAACCGGATGGAGTTGATGGGCTGCATCGTGGCCCTGCGCGAGCTGGAGCACCGCGACAAACCGGTGGCCCTGTATTCCGATTCCAGCTATGTGGTGAACGGGATCAGCAAAGGGTGGGCCAAGGGGTGGCGGAAACGGGGCTGGGTCAAGGCGGACAGGCAGCCTGCGGTGAATCCCGATCTCTGGGGCCAGTTGCTGGACCTCGTCGAGGGGCTGGACATCACCTTCAATTGGGTCAAGGGGCACAATGGCAATCCCTTTAACGAGCGTTGCGATGAACTGGCCGTGGCCTCGGCCCGCCAGCCGGATCTGCCGGTGGATGTCGGATACAAGGGCTAAAGGGTAGAAAAAGTTCCCTCCCCCTTGGGGGGGAGGGCTAGGGAGAGGGGGAACAGCCAGGTAATCGGCAGGTCGGCACCTTCACCCACCCCCAGCCCCTCCCGTCAGGTAAGCGTAGACTCCGAGGGAGGGAAGTTTCTGTAAAAAAACAGCCGGACAACGAGGCAAGAAGAGAGTGCGGGTGAGCGAAAACGAAAGCCGACTCATGGAGACCTGGCGCAGGCAGTTGGCCCAGGAATACCGCCATCTCTGCTGGCTGTACCGGGTGCAGCTCCGGCCGCCGCTCTTTGAGATCCGGGAGGGCCAGAGCCGGGCCGGGTCCTGGTCGCCGGGGCTGGACACCCTCAGCCTCGCTTCCTGGCTGATCCGGGATCATTCCTGGGATGTGGTGCTGGAGGTGTTGAAGCATGAGATGAGCCACCAGTATGTCGAGCACCTGGGGAGGGGGGATGAGCTTCCCCACGGCCCGGCCTTTCAGGAGGCGTGCGACCGTCTGGGGGTGCATCCTGAATTTCGCACCGCCCAGGGAGCAATCCCGCGGCTGCTCACCGGGGCGGGGCAAAAGTCCGGAACCATGCTGGCCAGGGTGGAGAAGCTCTTCGCCCTGGCCCAGAGCGCCAACGAGCATGAGGCTGCCCTGGCCATGGCCAAGGCCAACACCATTCTGCGCCGGTACAACCTGGAACGGCTCGACCGCCAGGCCACGGATTACGATTACCTGATCCTCAAGCCGGGAACCAAGCGGATCTCCGCCCACCAGCGGGCCATTGCCGCGCTTCTTAAAGATTTTTTCTATGTCAACGTGGTCATCGCCCGGCAATTCGAGGCGAAAAGCGGCGAAACCCTGCGGGTGATCGAGCTGACCGGCGCCAAGGAAAACCTGGCCGTGGCCGATCACGTCTATCATTTTCTCGTCAGGCGACTGGGGTATCTCTGGCAGGAATACCGGAAAAATACGGGGGCTGCGTCCAGGGAGAAGAATTCCTATTGGCTGGGGGTGCTCAACGGCTTTCGGGAAAAGCTTCGCCGCCAGGATCAAGAGGCCATGGGCGTCACCGGCAATGAAACCGAAAGCAGCCTGATCTGCGCCTCGGATCCGGGGCTGATCCGCTACTACCGGGCGCGTTATCCCCGTCTACGCACCGTGCAGCATGCCGGACCCCGGGTGTATGGAGATCCCTATCAGGCCGGGCAGCAGGAGGGGAAGCAGTTGGTCATCCACAAGGGGGTCGGCTCCGAGGCTGCCGGCGCCGGCACGGGTTTGTTGCTGGTCGAGGGCTAATTTCCGTTCGCGGTGAGCCCTTCGACTTTGCTCAGGAGAACCCTGTCGAACCGCAGTTCCATTGCTACAACGGGCCTTCGGCAGGCTCAGGCCGAACGGATGTATTCGTCATTTTTTCTCCTGTAGCAATGCCCCGAGGGCGGCAAAGGGGTTCGAGGTGGCAATCGAATCCTGTTTTTCTCCCGGTTTCAGCGCGCCATAGGCGTCGGCCACGCTCTGGCGGTCGTGCTCGTTGTCGTGGCAGTAGATGCACAACAGCTCCCAGTTGCTGCCGTCGGGCGGATTGTTTTCGTGGTTGTGGTCCTTATGGTGGACCGTGAGGTCGCGCAAGGCTTTGCCGGTGAATTCCCGGCCGCACCTGCCGCAGATCCAGGGATACATCTTGAGCGCTTTTTCCCGGTAGGTCTGGGCCCGCTGTTCCTGTGCCCGCTGGGCCTCTGGAAGCAGCCGGTTTTTGGTATCGCTTTTGGCCGGTGGTGTCATGGGTTTTTGGTTCCGTGTTAAAAAAAAAAGGGGCTTCCTGGCGCAAGCCCCTGCGGCTGGGTGAATTTTCGCGCTGTCCGGGGTGATTATTTTCTTGCCCCGGCATCAGAGGGCCGGGGGGCCACCCAGCAAGGAAAACAGCAGCACCAGGATCAGGGTCTGAATGATCCAACCGATGGCGCATACTACCACGGCCCGCCAGGTGGCGGTGTAATCAAGGGCCTGCCGGACCGCGATTACCATGGCCACCAGCATCCAGATGGAAGCCACGGTGAAAACCAGCGTGCCCAGCCCCGGGATGAGCCCCAATATCCGGATCAGGCCGGGAGAGCTGGAAAAGCCGGTGGTGCGCAGCAATTGGCCAAGATCGGCTTCGGTTTGCGGTTCCGGCAGGAATTTGGTGCCGATGAAGTAGGCGAGATAGGCCCATACATACCAGCCGCCAAGGGCGCCCACCGTCCCGAGCAAAACCCCGGCGATCCCCAGGTTGGAAATACTGCCTATCCCCGCGGCGAGGCTGGAAAGCACCACCACCGCCATGGCCTGGCGCATGGTGCCTTTGTCCGCTTCGACCTCTTCATAGAGGTGGGCATCCAATTTCGCCGCGCGAATTATCCGATTGGTAAAAGTGTTCATCGTAGCTCCTTACAAGTATTGAATATTCAGGTGGGAATGATGGGCGCAAACCCGTGGTTGCAATTGCGGCGCAGGACGGAATGGTCAAGAAGTCAAGCCAGCCTCCCGGAAATTTTGGGGAGAGCGTACCCATTGCCGGCCAAACCGGGGAAGCACGGTCATCCCCCAGCAATCATAAAAACATCCCATACGCCTAAGAGATTGTCAATACTTGAAAAATGTTGGAATGGCCAGGCTTTCCGGCGCAGTTCCTTTAAGCGGGGGACGCTGGCCGCGGGCAATGCTACCCATTTGCCTCGGCATACGGAAAAATCGAGACAGTTGGGATTCTCCTCTTCGATAAAAATCTGCCAAGGCGGAAAGAGCGCGCGGCTATTTCCTTTTTGCTCCCTTGTAGTGGGGGCTGATCTCCGACTCTCACCGGTGCGGGTCTTGGGAAAGAGGAGGGGGGGGAAAAATGACGGGAGCAGGCCGCCTTTTCTGTTACACTTGCCTTTTGGCAGGATGGGGTTTTTGACTCTGGGCGAACCGGAAAGGAGTTGTATGGTGAAACGGCTTGGTTGGGCTTTAGGCGGAGGGGCTGTGGCGCTGCTGGCGCTTGGGGCTCTGCTGTGGCTGAGCCTCCCTGTGCTGGTGGAAAAAAGCATAGAGTATCTGGTGGCCAGATCCCTGCCGGGTCAGCCTTTTTCCTGCACGGTGCGCCGGGTCGGAATTTCCGGGGCCGCTCTTGAGGCGATTGTTCTGGGGAACCCCGGGAAGCCGGCACTGCGCCTCGATTCCCTGCAGCTCAACTATTCCCTGCCCGGCCTTTTTTCCCGCCATATAGACCGTCTGGCCCTGGAGGGGGTGGTGGTGCAAGGGGAGTGGCGGGATGGCCGCTTTGTCCTTGAGGGGTTTTCCGGAAACGAAGCGGGGGCAGGGAAGAAATCGGGAGAGACGGATTATTCCCTGCCCGGCACCATCGGGCAGCTCACGGTCAAGAACGGCTTGCTCCGCAGCGGGGTGCGCGGTCGCATGGCGCAATTGCCTTTTCAACTGCAGTTTGTCCAGGGAAACCGCCCGGGGATGGGAGATGGCAGTGCGCCGCTGGCTGGTTCGCTCACCCTCTATCCGGAAGACCAGGAGCTTGCCCTCGCCCTGACGGCAGAAGTGGCGGAGGGGGTGCTCAGCTTCAAGGTGGGAGCCAGGGATTTCCCGCTTGCCTCCCTGGCGGGTGTTCTGGGACAGGATCTCGCGGGGAGTCTGCAATTTGCCGCGGAGGGCAGGCTCGGGTTGAAGCCGCTGGCGGTCAGGTTTTTTGAGCTGCATTGCGCGATTGAACGATTCGTCCTCAGGGGTGAGGGCAACATCTGGCGGATCAATGGAGCAGGGGGAGCAGGCGGGGAAGAGGAGCCGCCTTTTGTTTTTTCGCTCGCCGCGGCCGAGGACAAATTTCACTTTACAAGCAATGGCTTGGTGGTGCACTCCCCGGTTGAGTTGACCGTTGCCGAGCTTGCGGGGGCAGGCGTGCTTACCGGTGACGGAGGCAGTGGCGCCGGTTCTCTACTTCTTTCCGTGCGGCCTGCGGGGCAAAAAGAGGAGGGAATCCACGCAAAAGGGGCGTTTGAGGCAGGATTCAGCAAGCAGTCTGGGTGGTATTTTTCTCTCAAGGGAGCTTCGCAGGCAGGCAAAACCCCCCGTCCCCCCCTTGCCTGTAAAGCCTTCGGCCTGGAGCTGAAAAAGGAGGTGTCCGCAGCGCTTACGCTCGCGGCAAGCATCTCCTCCCTTGTCCTGCGCCAGGATAAGGGGGGGGAACTGCTGCTGCCGGAGCTCAACATTGCTGCGGTTATGCCGGGGGGTTCCCAAGGCAAGAGGGGGCAGGCGGAGCTGCATGTGCCTGAGGTGACGGTGCGGGATGGTCAGACGGAGCTGCGCCTGACAGGGGTTGCCGCAACCCTGCCGCTGCCCGGGGGAGAAAAGGGGGGAGCGGCAGCGGGGAAGGTGCAGCTTGCCAGGATCAGACTCAACGGTCAGGATCTGGGCGGGCTGGTGCTTGCAACAGAGCAGCAGGCAGAGGGTATTGGCTTTGCCGGTAGCCACACAAGCAAGGCCTTGGACGGGGTTGCCATCAAGATCACGGGAGAGGTGTCCAGCTCGATCGTGGACGGACTGCACGGCGCCCTGCGCCTTTCCGCACCCCGGCAGAAGTTCGCGGCCTTTAATCTTGGGAGGTTTGTCAAGGCAAAACAGGAGATAACCCTTGCCGGCGAGTTCGGACTACAGGCTGGGGGATCCTTCAAAAAGGGCGGACAGAGCGGGAACCTGCGTCTGCAGCTTGACAATGCGCGCCTGGAACTGCCCAAGCGTGGGATTGCGGTTTCCGGCCTCAGCCTTTCGCTGGTAATGCCTGATCTTTTCCTGAAAAAGAGCCTGCCGGCCCAGCCCCTTACCTTTGCCGCAGCCAAGGTTGGTGATCTTGCCCTAACCGATGGGAAATTTGCCTTCCAGATAGAATCCCCCACCGCTCTCCTGCTGGAGAGCGGCCGCTTTGCCTGGTGCGGCGGCCATGTTTCCTCCAGGGGAGTGCGATTGAGCACAGCCCGCAACGATTATGCGCTGACCTTATTCTGTGACCGCCTGAGTCTTGCCAGCCTCCTTGCCCAGTTTGGCATGGAGGGGGCGGAGGGGGAAGGCACCCTGAACGGCAGGATTCCTCTTTCGATTGTCGACGGCAGGGTGCGGTTTGCCGATGGTTTTCTCAATTCCCCCCCAGGTGAGGGCGGCACTATCCGAATGAGGGATAGCGGTCTGTTGACCGCCGGGATTCCCAAGGAGACGCCGCAGTTTTCCCAGCTTGATTTTGCCGGTGAGGCCCTGAAAAATTTCCGTTACAATTGGGCCAAGGTGCGGCTGAACAGCGAGGGTGATGCGCTGCTGCTGCAAATAAAACTTGACGGTCAGCCGGCCCAGCCTATACCTTTCAGATACAATAGCCAGCTCGGCAGCTTCACCCGTCTGCCGGAAGGGGAAGCCGGGGGAGTCACCCATCCCATTCGTCTTGATCTGAACCTGCGGTTGCCATTTGAGAAGATCCTGGAATACGGTGGCGGCATGCAGAAGTTGTATAAAATGACCCAGTGAGGCAAGAGGAGTAGTGATGAAGAGAAAAAGAAGATTGGCACTGCTGGGGGCGTTGGCCCTTTTGCTGCTGTCGGGCTGCACCCGCCATGCGGTGCAGGTGGCGCCCATCGAGATAAAACCCATCCACATCACCATCGATGTCAACATCAAGGTGGATCGGGCCCTGGATGATTTCTTCGGCGATCTGGACAAGGCTGCCACGGAGCAGCAGAAATAAAAAAATAGACACAGTGGTGATGAAGATGCAAAGACAACGGGTTTTTTCCCTGCTCTCGGGTTTGATTTTTCTCCTGGTTTTCTGCTCCGTGGCAAGCGCCGCTGCCAACGGCATCAAGGAACGCATGGCCGCAAGGCTGCCGGAGATCGTGGGCCTGAAGGACAAGGGCGTAATCGGCGAAGACAATCTGGGCTATCTGCAGTTTGTTGGGGCAACCAAGGAAAAGGCGGAGCTGGTGCAGGCGGAAAACGATGACCGCCTGCAGGTTTACCAGGCCATTGCCAAGCAGCAGGGCACCACCGCCGATCTGGTAGGACGGCGGCGGGCCCAGCAGATTACGGAGATTGCCCTGCCCACCCATTGGCTGCAGGATGCAAACGGGCGCTGGTATAAGAAATAGCAGTAACGACCTTGGCGATAGCGAAAATCCCTGTCCGGTCATGCCCGGGCAGGGATTTTTTATTCATGCTGCCACGGATGATCTCGGCGGCGCCCAGGGCAAGGCCGGTCTTGACGGCCAGACCCCGACAGGGTATGCACCGAGATTCTGAGATTTTTACACTGTGGGGGTCATTGTTGATGGGCGAGATGCATGCCAATACCAAACTGCCATGGGCGGAGGGAAGCCTGCCCCTGATGCTGGCCCCGATGCAGGGGTTGACCAACCGGGCCCTGCGCGCTCTGTTCATTGAGCGGGTCCGCCCGGATGTGGTTTTTACAGAATTTGTCCGGGTCAAGGCCAGCACCAAGAAGAATATCACCGCCAACGACCGGCAGGAAGTGGCCGGCACTCACGGCGGGGTGCCGCTGGTGGTGCAGCTCATCGGCACCGACACCGAGGCGTTGCTGGCCGCGGCCAATACCGTGCAGGAGTTGGGGGCCGAACACCTCAACATCAATCTCGGCTGCCCCTATGGCAGGATGACCAGCCAGACCGCGGGCGGCGCCCTGCTGCGCGAGCCTATTGCCCTGGCGCGG
Organism: Hydrosulfovibrio ferrireducens; assembly: GCF_046883345.1. Taxonomy (NCBI): domain Bacteria; kingdom Pseudomonadati; phylum Thermodesulfobacteriota; class Desulfobulbia; order Desulfobulbales; family Desulfobulbaceae; genus Hydrosulfovibrio; species Hydrosulfovibrio ferrireducens. The sequence goes on from NZ_JALKCW010000025.1 coordinate 80,263, forward strand.
ATGCTCGCGGCTTTGCGCCAAGAAATCCGGGGCAGTTTTTCCGTCAAGGTGCGCTCCGGCTTTGACGACCCGGCCCAGATCTTTTCCCTGCTCACCATTTTTGCCGAAAGCGGCATCGATTTTCTCGTGGTCCACCCACGCACCGTGAAACAGATGTACGCCGGCCCGGCAGACCACGCAATCACCGCTGAAGTGGTGCGCCAGACCCCATTGCCGGTCATCGCCAACGGAGATATCTTCACCGCGGCCATTGGCCAGCGGGTTCTGGCCGAAACCGGGGCCGCCGGGCTGATGCTGGGCAGGGGCGCCATTGCCGATCCCCTGCTGTTTGAGCGGTTGCGGGGAAGATATCCGGAGGGATCGATCCCTGCCGCCAAGGTTGCCGAGCTGCGCGACTATCTGCAAGCGCTGCTGGGCCGCTACCAGGCGCTGTTCTGCGGCGAGCACCAGATCCTCTGCAAGATGAAGGAGGTACTTTGCCATGTCCACGACCCCGAGGTGGCGCCCTTGGCCCGGCAGCTCAAGCGGAGCAAGAGCCTGGCTCAGTTCGGGGAGCTGCTTATTTCGTCATGAACAGGTTGTGGCGGGCTGCCTCCAGGATGGCGGCCACGGCCGGATGCTTGATGATCCGCTCCACCGATATGGCGTAGTAGCGCTCCTTGACCGCCTGGGTCCGGCCGACTACCTGCACCTTGTGCTGGCGCAGCACTTCGGGTTCAATGACCGTGGGCGCCACAAAGATGCCGTCGCCCTCCTGGCCGAAGACATTGAGCAGGGCGTTGTCGTCGAACTCCCCGGCAATGGACGGCCGGATGGAGAGGGAGGCAAACCACCGCTCCAGCCCGCCCCGGAGTGCGGTCATCTCCATGGGCAGCAGCATGGGCGCCTCATGAAGCGAAAGGGGAAATTTTCCCCGCAGCGGTCCGGCCAGCGTTTCCACCGCGAAAAAGGTGATGCCGCACTCGCCGAGCAGATGGCTGTAGGCCTTGACGCTCAAGCCCGCCCGCAAGGGCGCATCGCTCAGCACCACATCCAAAGAGTGCATGGCCAGTTCGGCCAGCAGGGCGTCCTCCTTGTCTTCAAGGCAAACCAGCTTCACCCGCTCCGACAGTTGCAGGGCCGGTTCCAGCAGCCTGCGGACAATGAGCTTGGGCAGCACGTCCACCACCCCGGCCTTGAGGGACAGGGGGCCTGCCGTGGGTCTGCCCCGGATGGTGTCCATCATCTCCCTGCCCAGGGAAAAGATCTCATCGGCATAGCGGAACACCAGGCGTCCCAGGTCGGTGGGCTCCAGGTTGCGTCCCGCCCGCTGAAAGAGCTTGCCGCCCAGGGATTCTTCCAGTTTCCCCAACTGGGCGCTGACCGTGGAGGGAGCCAGACTGAGACGGGCGCTGGCCGCGGTCAGGCTGCCTTCGCGCATTACGGTCCAGAAGTAGAAAAGATGGTGGTAGTTGAGCCATTCCAAGGGAGCCTCCGATTCGTTTATTTCGAACTGTTATAATCATATTTTCTAATTGTTCAAACTATTTTCCTGCGGTATCTTTTATGCGGGGAAACAAATCAGGCCGGCCGGGAGATCGGGCCGGACCGTAGCAATAGAGAGGAAAGACCATGGAAGATGTGAATTTGATCGCCCGCCACTGGCACCACCTGCCCATCGACGAAGTTGCGGAGCTGCTGGAATCGGACCGGGAGCGGGGGCTTGACCGGTTCGCGGTCGAGCACCGGCTGGAAGCGTTCGGGCCCAATGCCATCACCGCCCAGAAAGGACAGGGGCCGCTGATCCGGTTTCTGCTCCAGTTCCATCAGCCTCTAATCTATATCCTCATCGTTTCCGGCCTGGTCACCGCAGTTCTTGGGGAGTGGGTGGATTCCGGGGTCATCTTCGGGGTGGTGCTGGTCAACGCCGTTATCGGCTACCTCCAGGAGGCCAAGGCGGTCAACGCCCTGGCAGCCCTGGCCCGGACCATGACCACCGAGGCCACGGTCCTGCGGCAGGGGGAGAAGCGGCGCATTCCGGCCACGGAACTGGTGGTGGGCGACATCGTTTTCCTGCAAAGTGGCGACAAGGTTCCCGCTGACCTGCGGCTGTTTCAGGTGCGCGATCTGCAGGTCGCCGAAGCGGCGCTTACCGGCGAGTCGGCGCCCGTGGTCAAGGATCACGCGCTCCATGGCCGCGACACCGTCCTGGCCGACCGACGGAACATGGCCTATGCCTCGACCCTGGTCACCTACGGTCAGGGCTGGGGCATTGTCACGGCCACCGGGGATGCAACCGAGGTGGGTCGGATCTCCCAGTTGATTTCAACGGCCGAGGCGCTGGCCACCCCGCTCACCCGCAAGATCAGCGAATTCAGCAACGTCCTGCTCTATGTGATTCTGGGGTTGGCCGGTTTGACCATTATGATCGGTCTTCTCCGGGGCCAGACCTTTGTCGATATGTTCATGGCCGCGGTGGCTCTTGCCGTGGGCGCCATTCCCGAAGGTCTGCCCGCCGCGGTTACCATCACCTTGGCCATAGGCGTGTCGCGCATGGCTCAAAAACGGGCCATTATCCGCAAGCTGCCCGCGGTGGAGACCCTGGGCTCCACCACGGTGATCTGCACCGATAAAACCGGCACCCTCACCGAAAACCAGATGACCGTGCAGGAGATCGTGGCCGGCGGCATGTCGTACGCAGTGACCGGCACCGGCTACAATCCCACGCAGGGCAGGATTGAGGCGCCGGACGAGGCTTCCGGCGGCACAGCCAGCACATCCGCGGCGTTGCTCGAATGTTTGCGGGCCGGGCTGCTCTGCAATGACAGCCAGCTTGTCGAAGAGGAGGGGGTCTGGCAGGTGCATGGCGACCCCACCGAGGGGGCGCTGCTGACCTCGGCCCGCAAAGGCGGCCTCGGCCCGGAAACCGTGGCCGCAAGCCCCCGGTTGGACACAGTGCCCTTTGAATCGGAACATCAATACATGGCCAGTCTGCATGGGGCCGGACCCGGCGCATCGACCAGGCGGGTCTATCTCAAGGGCGCGGTGGAGGCGGTCCTGGCCAGATGCGCCAGCCAGCTTGACGGATTGGGCAATCCTGGTCCCCTGCGGGTTGCCGAAATCCAGTCCGCGGTGGAGAATATGGCTGCCAAGGGCTTAAGGGTGCTGGCCATGGCCGGCAAGAAGGTGGGCGAGGAAACCTCGGAGATTCATCATGCTGATCTGACCGGCGGCTTGATCTTTCTCGGCTTGCAGGGGATGATCGATCCGCCGCGGCCGGAAGCGGTGGCCGCGGTCAAGATCTGCCAGGGCGCGGGGATCCGGGTCAAGATGATCACCGGCGATCATCCGGTGACCGCCGCGGCCATTGCCAAACAGGTCGGGCTCTACAACCTGGGCTCAACCCAAGGGAATGGGGTTCCGGTGCTCACCGGCGCCGAACTGGAAAAGCTCTCGGACAGCGAATTCATCGACCGGGCCGAAGACACCGTGGTCTTTGCCAGGGCGACCCCGGAACAGAAGCTCCGCTTGGTGGAGGCGCTCCAGGCCAGGGGCCAGGTGGTGGCCATGACCGGCGACGGGGTCAACGACGCCCCGGCCCTGAAGCGGGCGGATATCGGCGTGGCCATGGGCATCACCGGCACCGAGGTGGCCAAGGAGGCGGCGGACATGGTGCTCACCGACGACAACTTCAGCTCCATCGAATCGGCGGTGGAAGAGGGGCGGGGGGTGTTCGACAACCTGGTCAAGTTCATTACCTGGACCCTGCCCACCAATCTGGGCGAAGGACTGGTGATACTTACCGCCATCTTCCTCGGCGTCACCCTGCCCATCCTGCCGGTGCAGATTCTCTGGATCAACATGACCACCGCCGGGTTTCTCGGCTTGGCCTTGGCCTTTGAACCCAAGGAGCCGGGCATTATGCTGCGGCCCCCCGGCAACCCAACGCGCCGATCCTCAGCCACAGCATGATTTTCCGGATCACCCTGGTGAGCTTTTTGATGCTGGGCGCGGCCTTCGGGATTTTTTCCTGGGAACTCTCCGGCGGCGCCACCCTTGCCCAGGCGCGCACCGCTGCGGTCAACGCCTTTGTCATGGTGGAGCTGTTCTACCTGTTCAACTGCCGCTCTCTGGATAAGTCGGTTTTTCAGCTCGGATTTTTCTCAAACCTCTGGGTGCTTGGCGGCGTGGTCGCCATGTCCCTGGTGCAGATTGCCTACACCTATCTGCCGGTGATGAACCGGCTCTTCCAGAGCGCCCCGGTTGGTCCGGCTGTTTGGGGGAGAACAGTGGCGGCGGGGCTGGTGGTTTTCGTGATTATTGAAATCGAAAAAATGGTGTGGAGAAAAGCAGGAACTGGGCGGGCGTGATTGTTCCGCTCACGGAGAGGAAAAGAGAGTTGGTATGAAAAAAAATTCTCTGCCAAGCATTCGGGGTCGTTTTCGGCAAGAACCGGCAAGGCCCGCTTCATGAAGCCGTGTTCGCAGTTGGCCACGAGGGAGAAAAGGGATGTTTGAAAGCATGACCGTTTGGCTGGTGGAAGCCATAAGCGCCTTGGGGTACCCCGGCATCTTTCTGTTGATGATGGTTGAAAGTTCCGCCATCCCTTTTCCCAGTGAATTGGTCATGCCCCCTGCTGGGTATCTGGTCTTTCAAGGCCGGATGAATCCGTGGCTGGTGGTGCTGGCTGGGGGGCTCGGTTCACTGGCCGGCGCCTACGCAAATTACCATGCCGCCTTGTATCTGGGCCGGCCCCTGTTGCTCCAGTATGGCAAGTTTGTCGGCCTTGCCGAGGAAAAACTCGAAAAAACCGAGGGTTTTTTCCGGCAGCATGGCGAAATTTCCACCTTCATCGGCAGGCTGCTGCCGGTCATCCGGCAACTGATCTCCATCCCTGCGGGACTTGGCAGAATGAATCATGTCAGGTTTGCTTTGTATACCAGCCTGGGCGCTACGATCTGGTGCGCGGTACTGGCCTGGATAGGGTACGCCATCGGCGACAACCAGCAGTTGATCATGAGCCTGTCGCGGCAGGCAAGTGTCTGGATGATTGGCGGCAGTGTGCTGTTGCTGGCCGGTTATCTGTATTGGCACAAAAAGAGGCGCGCAAAACCATGGGGTGAGATGCCTGCGGCATATGGAACCGATACCTTGCACAAACAACCAATCACACCAAACCAAGGAGAACATCAATGAAAAAGCCAAGCAGCTCCGCAACCAGCCTGAAAGAACTCATCAACCACGCCATCAGTGATCTTGAGATCACGCCGAGCGAATATCAGCAGATCATGGACCACGCACACGACGATGGCCACATAGACAAAGAAGAACAGGTTCTGCTTGCCCAGTTTCATGCAATGCTCAACAATGGGACTCTCAAGAGAGTCCGTGAGTAGAGTTGACTGGTCATTGCAAACGCAATCGTCAGTAGGGGCAGGAACCAGTTGACGCCTGCCACTAAAACGCGGAGGGGTTGAGATTGTAACTGGCTGAATTTGCTAACGACTCGTAACTCCAGGCACAACTCTCCCCCCCCCTCCTCCTCCTAGACGTCTGAGGCCAGCCAGGCTCGGCGGGTGTGTATTTTTGTGTTGAAGAGATTGAAAAGAGTTGGTGAAACACAAAAAAACGGTCCGTGTCTAATGGCTCATTACGCAACAACCAAAGAAGGAATCAGACAATGAAGCAGCTTCAAGCAATCACCGCTCTCTTGCTTCTCTCGGCCGTGGGGCTGAGCGGTTGCGATCAGATGAAGGATCTGGCCACCGAGGCGGCGGAAAAAGCGAAGCAGGACGTGGTTTCCGAGATTGGCAAGGCGGTCAACGGTGGCGGGGATCAGGATAAAAAAGAAGGTGCCGAGTCGAGCAAGGACTCTGATACGGAAAAAGACGAAGAAAAATAACCAAGGAGAGAATCAATGAAATGTCCGGTATGCACACAGGTGGATTTGATGATGACGGATCGGCAGGGAGTGGAGATCGATTATTGCCCGCAATGCCGCGGCATCTGGCTGGATCGGGGGGAGTTGGACAAGATCATCGAGCGCACCGCGGCTCCGGCCTCGCACCCGCCTCAGGCTGCGCCGCAGCATCAGGGCGGTTACGACCAGCATGGCCACGGGTACCATAAAAAACAGAAGCACAAGAGCCTGCTGGGCGAGCTGTTCGATTTCTGATTGCGCCCTGCATCCAGGAAGACTCTAGCGGCAGGAAACCTCCCCGTCCGGCCGGAGCTTCAGATACAACTCCCTTCCTACCCAGGCGTCGGTGGCCGCATACTGGATCTGGGCCGGGGCCAGGACATCCCTGGCCCAGTTCGAGGTCTGCGCCCCCTTGGCGATGCGAAATCCCAGCAGCACCGCGGCCAGTCCCCGCAACCCGTGGTTTTTTATCTCCGCCTTCTTGGCGAGGGTGCCGAGATCCACAAAGCCCGCCGGCTTGAATCGCGCCAGCTTGTGCAGTTCCTGAAGATCATAGGCCAGGGCAACCCCTGCCTTGACCACCTTGGGGTCGGCCAGGATTTCCCTTAAGGGAGCGGGCAAGCCGAGATGCCTCAACTGAAAAAGGTAGACCTCTTTTTCCCCGGCCAGTTGCAGGAGCGAGGGCAGGTAGCTTTCCCCCTTGTGGTAGGCGGGCCGGGTTTCCGTGTCAAAGCCGAGGATGGTTTCCGTTGCCAGGGCTTGGATTGCCTGGCTTAACTCCTCTTTCGTGCGAACCACGCGAACCACCCCCTCCCACCTGCGGATGGGGCAGACGTTGATTTCTTCCTTGGTCATTCGCTGGGCAAAGCCGGGGCGAGGGTCGGTGGTGTGCATGGAGTCTATATACGGGAACCGTTGCCGGTTTGGGAAGGATTTTATTCGCGGGCCTGCAATGGCTCTCCGGCTTCTGCCGTGCGGAAAGACGCCGATGCTTGAGGGAAGCCCCACATTTTCCTTGACTTCATTTTTGAAACAGCCGTAGCCTTTTGAGAGAAGCTGCGGGATGCGCAAAATGTTTCCCTTCATAGGGCCGAGAAGATCAGGGAGAAAAAGATGCAACCATGTGATTTTGTCTTGTTCGGAGCCCATGGCGATCTGGCCACCCGCAAGCTGGTGCCCTCGCTCTACCAATTGGACAAGGCCGGGCTTCTGGAGCCGGACCTGCGGATTGTCGGGGTGGCGCGTCGGGAGATGACCGCTGACGAGTATGTCACCCTGGCCAGGGAAAGCTTGGCAACCTTCATGAAGGAGGAGGTGGACGGCGCGGTCTGGGAGCGGTTTGCCGGGCGTCTGCGGTATGTGCAGCTCGATCTTGCCAGCCACGACCAGTACCGCAAGCTCTGCGAGATCATCGACCCGGCCAAACGGGTCATGGTCAACTACTGTGCCGTGCCGCCCTCCATCTATGGCGATATCTGCAAGGGCCTGTCCCAGGCCGGATTGATCACGGAGCAAACCCGAGTTGTGTTGGAAAAACCGCTGGGCACGGACCTTGCCTCCTCAAAGGTGATCAACGACGCAGTGGCCGAGTTCTTCCAGGAAAAGCAGGTCTACCGCATCGACCATTACCTGGGCAAGGAAACCGTGCTCAATCTGGTGGCGCTGCGTTTTGCCAACTCCATCTTCACCACCAACTGGGACAACACCACCATCGACCATGTGCAGATCACCGTGGCCGAGGAGGTGGGCATCGAGGGCCGCTGGGGCTATTTCGACAAGTCCGGCCAGCTCCGCGACATGGTGCAGAACCACCTGTTGCAGATCCTTTCCCTGGTGGCCATGGAGCCGCCGGTCACCCTGGGCAGCGAGAGCATCCGCAACGAAAAGCTCAAGGTGCTCAAGGCGCTGCGCCCCATCACCAGAGATAACGTCGAGGAAAAGACCGTCCGGGGCCAGTACAGCGGCGGGTTTCTCAAGGGCGGGCCGGTGCCGGGCTACCACGAGGAGGAGGGGGGCAACCCGCGGAGTTTCACGGAAACCTTTGTCGCCCTGCGGGTGGATATCGACAACTGGCGCTGGGCCGGGGTGCCTTTTTATCTGCGCACCGGTAAGCGCATGACCAAGAAGCTCTCCGAGGTGGTGATCTATTTTAAAAGGCTGCCCCACAATATCTTCCGGGAAAGCTACAAGAACCTGCCTTCCAACAAGCTGATCATCCGCCTCCAGCCCAACGAGGGGGTGGAGATCGAGATGCTGAACAAGGTGCCGGGCATCGGCTCGGGGGTCAAGCTGCAGCGGACCACCCTGGACTTGAGTTTTTCCGAGGCCTTCCAGTCGGTGCATGTCGCCGATGCTTACGAGCGTCTGCTTCTGGCCGCCATGGAGGGAAGCCAGTCCCTCTTTGTCCGGCGGGACGAGGTGGAGCAGGCCTGGACCTGGGTGGATTCCATTCAGGATGCCTGGCAGGCGAGCAACGATGCACCCATGCCCTATCCGGCAGGCACCTGGGGGCCGGTGGCCTCGGTGGCGTTGATGGCCAGGGATGGGAGAGCCTGGGATGAGTAAACGGTCAGCAGCACCGCATCTGCTTTGTCATCGGCCGGCTTATGTGCAACAGCACACTTCGCACGCCTCTTCCTATTTCTAGCATCTGTGTCACGGTTGACCGGTTACTTTTTCGAGCGTGTGTTGGTTTTTTTCTGGATTAGTGCTTCGACAGGCTCAGCACGAACGGATATCGTCGTAATACAGTGGCCTTCCGTTCGTGCTGAGCCTGTCGAAGCACCAGTTTGCAGCACGTTGCAAGGTCCTTAAAAAATGAAACAGTTTTTTGGGGTTGCCGGTGGAATGGTCATGATAATTAAGGGAGCAGATCATGCCTGAATTTAAGGAGTTCAAGGATTCCGCCACGCTGGTGGCGGTGCTGGCCGCCCAGGTTGCCGAGCTGCTGCGGACCGGAATCAGGGCGCGGGAAAGAGCCAGTCTGGCAGTGTCCGGCGGCTCCACCCCGGTGCCGTTTTTTGCTGCCCTTTCGGATCTGCCGCTTGACTGGGAAGATGTGACGATCACCCTGGCGGACGAACGCTGGGTCGAGCCGAGCGATGCGGCCAGCAATGAACGTCTGGTGCGGAGCCATCTTTTGCAGAACCGGGCGGCGTTGGCCCGTTTCGTGGGGCTCAAAACCGGAGCAGCCACGGCGGCCGAGGGGGAAAGCGAGTGTGCCGACCATCTTGCCGAAGTGCCCCGGCCTTTTGATGCCCTCATCCTGGGCATGGGCAACGACGGCCATACCGCCTCGCTGTTTCCGGAGGCGGTGCGTCTGAAAAGCGCGCTGGCCCTGGACTCCGGCCAACTCTGCATGGCGATCACCCCGCCGGCCGCGCCCCATGAACGGATGACCCTGACCCTGCCCACCCTGTTGCAAAGCCGGCAGATTATCCTGCATCTCGTCGGGTCGGAAAAGCGGGCGGTGTATGAAAAGGCGCTCACCGAGGGGCCGATCGCCCAGATGCCCATCCGGGCGGTGCTGAATCAGACCATTTCGCCGGTCACGGTTTTCTGGTGTCCATAATAAAGGAACAGCCATGAACAGCGTTGTTGAAAAAGTCACCCAACGGATTATCGAGCGCAGCCGGACCAATCGTGAGGGATATCTGCGCCATATCGAGGCAGCCAGGGTGGCCGGGCCGTTTCGCCACCGGCTGCCGAGCAGCAATCTGGCCCATGGCCTGGCGGTCTGCCAGGGCGGGGAATGCCAGGCCATGCGCGGTGGGCAGGGCCCCAATATCGGGATCATCACCTCGTACAACGACATGCTCTCGGCCCACCACACCTATGAGCACTACCCGGCCATGATCAAGAAGGCGGTGGCTGCGGCGGGCGGCACGGCCCAGGTGGCCGCAGGCGTCCCCGCCATGTGCGACGGGGTCACGCAGGGCGAGCCGGGCATGGATCTCAGCCTGATCAGCCGGGACGTCATCGCCATGTCCACGGTGATCGGTTTGTCCCACAACGTCTTTGACGGCGCCCTGCTCCTGGGGATCTGCGACAAGATCATGCCCGGCCTGCTGATGGGGGGGTTGCAGTTCGGCCACCTGCCCATGATCCTGGTGCCGGGCGGGCCCATGCGCACCGGGCTGCCCAATCGGGAGAAGGCTTTAGCCCGGGAGCAGTTCGCCCAGGGCAAGATCAGCAAGGAGGAGATGCTGGCGGTGGAATGCGCCTCCTACCACGGGGCAGGAACCTGCACCTTTTACGGCACGGCCAACAGCAACCAGTTGATCGCCGAGATCATGGGGTTGCACCTGCCCGGCGCCTCCTTTGTCAACCCGGACGATCCCCTGCGCGAAGCGCTGACCAATGCGGCTTCGGCCAGGGTGTGCGAGCTGACCCATTTGGGCGAAAACTATACCCCCCTTGGAAAGGTGGTCAGCGAACGGTCCGTGGTCAACGGCATCGTCGGGCTGGTGGCCACCGGCGGCTCCACCAACCAGACCATGCATCTGGTGGCCATTGCCAGGGCCGCAGGCATCCGGATCAACTGGGACGATTTCTCCGAGATCTCCGATGCGGTGCCCCTGCTGGTGCGGATCTACCCCAACGGCCCCGGCGACATCAACAGCTTCCAGGCTGCGGGCGGCATGGCGGTGCTGATCCGCGAGCTGCTGGAGGGCGGCTTCCTGCACAACGAGGTAATGACCGTGGCCGGGGAGGGGCTTGAACGCTACACCCAGAGCCCCACTTTGGAGGAGGGCAAGATCCGCTGGTCCGAGGAGCCCAAGGAATCGCGGGAGAAAGAGGTCATCGCCCCGCTGGCCCAGCCCTTTTCTCCCTCCGGCGGGCTCAAGGCATTGTCCGGCAATCTCGGCCGCGCGGTGATTAAGGTTTCGGCCCTGGCGGACGGGGCAGCCACCACAATCGAGGCCCCGGCCATGGTCTTCCACACCCAGGCCGCATTGGAAGAGGCCTTCCGGGCAGGCACGCTGGACCGCGATGTTGTGGCGGTCATCCGCTTTCAAGGCCCCCAGGCCACGGGCATGCCCGAGCTGCACAAGCTGATCACTCCGCTCTCCGTGGTCATGGGCCGAGGCTATCGGGTGGCCATGGTCACCGACGGCAGGCTCTCCGGCGCATCCGGCAAGGTGCCGGCCGCCATCCACGTGACCCCGGAGGCGTTGTGCGGCGGCTTGCTGGCCAAGGTGCGGGATGGGGATCTGATCCGGCTCGATGTGGGCGCCGGGGTTCTGGAGTTGCTGGTGGATGCAGCGGAGCTTGCCAAGCGGGAGTATGTTGAGGCCGAGCTTGGCGAACAGCGGTGCGGGGTGGGCAGGCAGATATTTGCCGCCTTGCGCAGCGATATGCTGGGTGCCGAGGAAGGGGCGAGTTCGTTGTTCACCTATGTGAAGGAGAAGTGTAAGGTGAATTTTGAGGTGGAAGCGTAGGGGTGGTGAATGTCCCGATTTTATTATTTGATTTGGCGGCAATTATCAACTTGTCAAGATAACTTAACCTGACAATCAGTGGTCATAGTATCCATGAATATTATCATCTATATAGTCGCCACGGCCATAGGGGTATATTTTTCCTATATGGGGCTGGGTCTTGCAACGCTCCACAATCGTCAATTTTACTCCCTTCTTCAGGGGATGTTGCTAGTCGCATATATTGGATCGTTTTTGTTCGCAAGGAAGAAAGCAATTCAAGGAAAGGTCATCCTCGCTGCACTGGCATTAGTCTCGCCAATGGTCCAAGTGTTATTAGTCGGGCAAGTTTTCATGCTAGGGAAACACCTTGTTTTCCTTCTTTCGCCGACTTCCCCAGCATTCACGCAAGAATGTCAAACCGCCGGGGTGCAGTACTATAAATTGCCAGCGTCTCCGGTACGTTCCATAGCGTATGACTGGCAAACAAAAGAAGACCCTTCTTATCTCAACGTCTTTACGGTCAATTTCGGCAATAGACTTAATTCGAGAGCGCACTATGCTTTTGCATATCCCGCCACAATAGAGTTTACCGAGCGTAGCAGCGCCGCAAGATCTGAAGGGTTACGGCGATCATGCTTTCATATTCCTCGACAAGGAGGTGGTTACGAACTTCCCGCTTTGACAGCGGATGTTGTGGTTGAATATCGAATAAGGCATGAGGAAGAGTTTGAAAAAGCTACACCGGAACAGGGTATGGTTACGCATGAACTGACTGTTACCGACAGACGAGATGGTCAGAAACTTGCGTTTTTGCGATACGTTATTGACGAGAAAAATGGACGTGCGTGCGGTTTGACGGGGGATAATGTGATGGATCAGCGCGCATTTGTGCTTAAAGCTGTCGGCATGCAATAGTGTGTGGTAATTGAACAAGCTGTAGATATGTCGCGAGGGAATCAAGGATGGCGCTGATAAGAAAATGGAAGATGGCCCCTGCCGAGGTTTTTGCCCAGGGGTCGGTGGTGCCGGTCATGGTGATCAAGGACCTTGCCCATGCGGTACCCTTGGCCCGCGCCCTGGTGGCGGGCGGGATCAGGGTGCTGGAGATTACCCTGCGGACCCCTGTTGCTGTTGAGGCTATCCGGGAGATTGCCCGTGCGGTGCCGGAGGCTGTGGTGGGGGCTGGGACCGTGACCTCTGTCGATGATTTGGCGGCGGTGAGCGAGGCCGGGGCGGTTTTTGCCATCAGCCCTGGGCTTACCCCGGAGCTGCTGGATGCGGCCAATCAGGGGGATATTGGACTGATCCCCGGCATTGCCACGGTTTCCGAACTGATGGCCGGGTTGCAGCGGGGCTATGATCATTTCAAGTTCTTTCCCGCCGAAGCGGCGGGGGGCATCCCCATGCTCAAGGCCATTGGAGGGCCGTTTCCCAAGGTGGTTTTTTGCCCCACCGGCGGGATCAGTGTGGAGAATTATCGCGACTATCTGGCCTTGGGCAATGTGGCGTGCGTGGGCGGGTCCTGGGTGGCGCCGCCCGAGGCGGTGGCTCGGGGGGATTGGGGGCTTATCAGCCAATTGGCTAGGGATGCAGTCCTGGGCGTTGGGAAATAGTTTTTTCTTTTATCCGCACAGCCCCGGCCATGGAGCGCGCGGTGTGCGGAAAGCGGATTGCCCAGAGTAAAAAAAAGGAATTCGGGCGAAAGTTCGGATTTTTTGGGCAACCAGGAAAGCGATTTCCTGTCACCTCACTTCCAAGGGGGGGAAAGCATATGAGTTTCCGGCGTATTGTCGCTCTTGCCTTTCCCCTGCTGCTGATCGCCGCCACTATTTCTGCGGCGGAGACGCGGGTGGCACCCTCCCTGAAGGGCGCTCCCGTAAAGCTTGATCCGGTTTCGGCAGACTGTCTCACCTGTCATGAGAACGCCAATGGCTCGCATGCGAGTTTCTGCCTTCTGGCCGAGTGCGGCGGCCATATCGTCAGTGTCTCCTATGCCGACTTGGCCGCCCGCAACAAGGAATTGCTTCCGGCGAGCAGCCTGCCGCCCGAACTGGTGCTCTACGAGGGGAAAATCATTACATGCGCCACCTGTCACGGCTTTGAACCGCACAGCGGCATGGCGCTCGCCATGGACAACCGTGGCAGCTTCCTCTGCCGCAGTTGCCATCGGAAATGAAGCCGGGAGGAAAAAGCGGCGATCGGGCAGTTTGCGCCGCGAGTTGTTTTTCGTAACATCTCCGCCATGGGCTGCCGGGGATTTGCACCCTCGGCTTTCGGTCCAGCAGTGCCTCTTTTCGGCAGCCTTTCCGAAACCCGGCGGGATTGCGCGACTACAGGCTCAACGCAGCCTCGCCATTGCTCAGCGATTCCCGCAGCTCCATCACCTCCGCGCTTTCCAGATAATCGTCAAAATCCATCCGCTTGTCGATGATCCCGTTGGGCAGGATCTCGATGATCCGGTTGGCGGTGGAAGCCACCATCTGGTGATCGTGGGAGGCGAAGAGGATCACCTCCGGGAAGGCGATGAGCCCGTTGTTTAAGGCGGTGATCGATTCCAGGTCCAGATGGTTGGTGGGCTCGTCCAGGATCAGGGCGTTGGCCCCGGTGAGCATCATCCGGGAGAGCATGCAGCGCACCCGTTCGCCGCCCGAGAGCACGCTGGTTTTTTTCAGGGCCTCTTCCCCGGAGAAGAGCATCTTGCCTAAAAATCCACGGGCAAAGCTCTCCCCCTCGTTGGGCGGGGTGTACTGGCTCAGCCAATCCACCAGGGTCATATCCTTGTCGAAATAACTGCTGTTTTCTTTGGGGAAATAGGCGGTGGTCATGGTGATCCCCCAGCGGAAGCTGCCGCGATCCGGGGGCATCGCCTCGGTGAGAATCTCAAAAAGGGTGGTCTTGGCCACGGAGTTGAGGCCGATGAAGGCGATCTTGTCGCCCTTGTGGACCGTGAGGGAGAAGTCGTTTAAGACCGTGACCCCGTCGATCTCCTTGCCCAGGTCCGTGACCTCCAGGATGATGTCGCCGCAGGGCCGCTCGGGCTTGAAGACCACGAAGGGGTATTTGCGCGACGAGGCGGGCATGTCTTCGATGGTGAGCTTATCCAGCAGCTTCTTGCGCGAGGTGGCCTGCTTGGCCTTGGAGGCGTTGGAGGAAAAGCGCTGGATAAAATCGGTGAGTTCCTTGGCCTTGGCCGCGGTCTTCTTGTTTTCGTCCTGCTTCTGTTTGAAAAAGAGCTGGCTGGCCTGGTACCAGAAATCGTAGTTTCCCACATAGACCCGGATCTCGCCAAAGTCGATGTCCGCGATATGGGTGCAGGCCTGGTTTAAGAAATGGCGGTCATGGGAGACGATGATCACCGTGTTCTGGAAGCGGAAGAGAAAATCCTCCAGCCAGGTGATGGACTTGAGGTCCAGATGGTTGGTGGGTTCGTCCAGCAGCAGCACGTCCGGGTTGCCGAACAGGGCCTGGGCCAGGAGCACCCGCACCTTGTCGCCGCCTTCCAGCTCCTTCATCTTTTTGTCGCGGAACTCCTCGGGGATGCCCAACCCCTTGAGCAGCACGGCGGCCTCGGATTCCACCTCGTAGCCGTTCATTTCGGCGAACTCCGCCTCGATGTCCCCGGCTCGGATGCCGTCCGCCTCGGTGAGCTCCGCTTTGGCGTAGAGGGCGTCGCGTTCGTGCATCAGTTCGTAGAGCCGACGATGCCCCATGACCACGGTGTCGAACACGCTTTCCTCGTCAAAGGCGAAATGGTCCTGGCGGAGCATGGCGATCCGCTCCTTGGGGCCGACCACGATCTCGCCCTTGTCCGCCTCTTTTTCTCCGGCCAGGATTTTGAGGAAGGTGGATTTGCCGGAGCCGTTGGCGCCGATGAGCCCGTAGCAGTTGCCCGGGGTGAACTTGATGTTGACGTCCTTGAAGATAATCCTCTTTCCGTAGGAGAGGGCGATATTGACTGCGCTGATCATGGTGGTTCCTTGGGTGCGATGAATAAGGCATGGGTGGTTCCGGCCCCCTCGGCGGAAATGAAGGGCGCCGGCTGGCGTAAACCGCGTATTATACTGTAGATGGCGCACAATGACAATGGCAGTTGCGCGAGAACGATACGAATATGGGTGTTTTTGTGGGGGAAACAGCCATTGCGCCGCAACCGCTGGCGTTTGCCCGAGGCCTGGTTCGTCCCAGCGAATTCTTGGTGCGGCAGGCCTTTGGCTGCCTGCTGATTCCCCTTGACAGTGTCGGAGAATTTTTTGTATTATTTCGCGACGATCCAGCCTGGGGCAGGTATTTTTTCAAGGGGCGCGACGCCGCTGCCAAAGCAGGTGACGGTCGGTGTCTGTTCCCCCGGAATCTTCCACTGGGCGTGACCCTGTTTTCCTCCTGCCGACTACGGACCCAAAGAGCGCAGTGACTATCGTGCCAACCTCCCCCATGCAGAAATGGCTTTTTCGCGGCGCGGCACTTCTGCTCGCCGTCACCCTTGCCGCCCTTGGCGTGTATATCTTCTGCTCGTACCGGGCGTTTTTTAATTCCGACGCAGCCATTGCCAATATCCTGGCGGAAGAAATTGTCCGGGCCGGTGAGCTTTTTCCAAAAAACTGGTGGTATGTCAACGATGATCTCTGGGTGTTCTACAAGCATCTGCTGCTGATCCCGTGGGTCATGGCCGGGGAAAACAGCTTTTTTGCCCATGGCGTTTCCGTTGCCATCGTGGTTCTGATTACCATGGCGGTGCTCGCCTTGCTCCTGAGGGATCTGGGGCTGTCGAAAACAGCGGCGCTGATGGGCTGCACCATTATCGGCCTGGGGTATTCGCCCCTGTATCTGCGGGAGGTTTACGGCGAGGCCGCCTACACCTGGTACTTTGCCTTCATCATTTCCTTTCTGCTCCTGTGGCTCCGCGCCGACCGGCCGGATTCCGGAAAGAATGCGAGGCTGGCCCTGTTCGGCCTTCTGCTCGTCCTTCTCTATCTCGTGGTGCTCGAAAATCCGGTGCGGTTTATGATCTACTACGTCGCGCCGTTTTGTGGCGCTTTCCTGCTGCTTGTGTATGCGGAGCGGGAGGCGCTGTTCCGGGGCGAATACGGTGATTGGCGGGCAGCGCTTTCTGCCAAGAGCCTTCCGGCGGGAGCCATTGCCGGGGTGTTCGTGCTGGGGGTTTTCTGCTATAAGGTGTTGCTTGCCGAGGTTCTTCATGCCGAAGGCGCCAATCATGCGATGCTGGTCCCGCTCCAGGAGCTGCCTTTCCATGCCGCCTATTCGGTGCTGGGGCTGTTGCACTTCATCGGCGCGGAGTGGCAGGACAAGGTGGAGCTGGCCTCCGTGGAAGGGGTGGTTTCCCTGTTGCGGTTGGGGTTCTATCCCCTGGCCCTGGTGCTGCCCGCCTACTATGCCAAGAGGAATTTTTCCCGCCTGGAGCAGGGGCAAAGATTTTTCGTGGCTCTTTCCTACCTCGGCTTTGCCCTGATCTTCTTTTTATACTCGGTGAGCACCCTGCACGAAAATGCGTACGCCGCCCGCAACAACATCAGGTATATCATTCCTTATTTGATGATGGTTCTGGTCTGTCCGGTGGTGGTGTGGCGGTTTTTCCCCCAGATTGCCAAGGCGGCGCTGGTCGTGGCCTTGTTGCTCGCAATTGCTTCCACCTGGAACAACATCTCCCCAGAGGGCTGGCGGGAGATGGCCCAATCCCGCGCCGATCTGATCACGGTTCTCAAAAAACGCGGGCTGGTCTCGGGGTATGCCCCGTACTGGGATTCGCATGTTTACACCGTGCTGAGCAAGGGCGAGGTGAGCATCCGCCCCCTTGATATCGACACGCGCGGAGTCGGCCTGTGTCTGTGGCTCTCCAGCGACCGTTGGTACGAAAAGGGCTATGCCGACGGCAAGGTTTTCTTTCTGGTGCCCAGTGAAAAGCTCGAAAACTGGGAGGATGGGTGTGAAACCCTTTCCCTGCCCCAGCCCGCCGAATCCTTTTCCCAGGGCAACTACACGGTGTTTGTTTTTGCCGAGAATCCCCTTCCCGGCATCGCCGAGAAAGGGCGCGCCTGCAGAGAGGGCGAATGACCGTGGTTTTTAGCAGGGTGTTGAAAAACTCGTTTTTCGACCCCCTGTGTGCGATCCACTGATGGATCGTGGTTGAAGAAAGCCAGGACGGCTTTTTTCAACATCCTGTTAGAGCGGCACGAGTCAACGAAAAAGAGGAACTCCCATGGACAGGCCGGTAAAGATCAGTGTGGTATCCCCGGTGTATGGCTGCCGGGAGTGTTTGGGCGCGCTCTGCGAAAGGGTTGCCGCAACCCTTGCCCCCATTGCCGACGATTTTGAGATCATTCTGGTTAACGATGCCTGCCCGCAGGGTTCGTGGGAGCATATCCAGGCGCTTGCCCGCCAGGACCCCAGAATCAAGGGGATCAATTTTTCCCGCAATTTTGGCCAGCATTACGCCATCACCGCCGGGCTCGACCATGCCCAGGGCGATTGGGTGGTGGTGATGGATTGCGACCTGCAGGACAAGCCCGAGGAGATCGGTAAGCTCTACGCCAAGGCACGGGAGGGATACGACATCGTTTTCGGGCAGAGGGTGGAGCGGCAGGACAGCTTTTTCAAGAGGCTCTCCTCCCGGCTGTTTTACTGGGTGCTGGAGTATTTCACCGACACGGAGCATGACAAAACCATTGCCAATTTCGGCATCTTTTCGCGCCAGGTGATTGAAACCGTCAACCGCTTTCGGGAGCAGAACCGTTCTTTTCCGCTGTTTGTCAAGATCGCCGGTTTCAAGAGGACTCAGATCCCGGTGGAGCACGATGACCGGTTGTACGGCAAATCCTCCTACAACTTCAGCAAGCTGGTCAATCTGGCCATCGATTCCATCGTGGCCCACTCCAACAAACCGCTGCGGCTCTTCATCCAGTTCGGCTTTTTCATTGCCCTGGGCAGCATGCTCTACGCCGTGTGGCTGGTGTTGAGCTATTTCCTCTACGGCGACATCGCCGAGGGTTGGACCAGCCTGATGGTTTCGATGTTTTTCATGTTCGGCCTTCTTTTCGGCATTTTGGGGATTCTGGGCTTGTACATCGGTAAGATCTTCGACGAGGTCAAAGGGCGGCCGCTGTATATCATTCAGGAAGTTGTCAATATCGAGCCCAGGTCATGAAGAAGGTCGCCATTCTCCAGTCCAATTATATCCCCTGGAAGGGATATTTCGACATCATCGGCAGCGTCGACGAGTTTGTGCTCTACGACGACATGCAGTACACCAAGAACGACTGGCGCAACCGCAACAAGATCAAGACCCAAAAAGGCCTGGAGTGGATCACTATTCCGGTGCGGGTGGAATCGTTGTCCCAGACGATCCTGGAGACCAGGATCGCCAATCCGGCCTGGCACAAGCAGCACTGGAAGATGCTGGCCCAGAACTACGCCAAGGCCGGCCATTTCAAGGAGTACAAGGATGTTTTCGAGGAGCTGTATCTGGGCGCAACCGAAACCTCTCTCAGCGCGATAAACCGCAAATTCATCCAGGCCATCAACGGGCTGCTGGGGATCACCACCACCATCCGCTGCTCCAGCGAATTCCCCCTGGCGCCGGGCAAAAGCGAGCGCCTCCTGGAATTATGCAAGACCCTGGGCGCGACCACCTATCTGAGCGGCCCGGCAGCCAAGGACTATCTCGACGCCGCGATTTTCGCGGAGGCGGGGATCGGGGTCGAATGGATGGACTACAGCGGCTATCCCGAATACACCCAGCTCTTCCCGCCCTTTGAGCACGGGGTGTCCATTGTGGATCTGCTGTTCAACGAGGGCGCCAATGCCCCGAAATTCATGAAAGGCGTGCAACGATGATCCCCTTCAACAAGCCTCCGCATACCGGCAACGAAGAGCAGTACGTCCTCGAGGCGATGAAGAGCCCGCAGATTTCCGGTGATGGCCCGTTCGGCAAGCGGTGCCAGCGCTGGTTCGAAGAGCAGCTCGGCTGCCGGAAAACCCTGCTCACCCCCTCCTGCACCCATGCCCTGGAGATGGCCGCTATCCTCATCGGCATCGAGCCCGGGGATGAGGTGATCATGCCCAGCTATACCTTTGTCAGCACCGCCAATGCCTTTGCCTTGCGCGGGGCGCGCATCGTCTTCGTGGACATCCGCCCGGACACCATGAACATCGATGAAACCCGGATCGAGGCGGCGATCACCCCGCAAACCAAGGCTATTGTGCCGGTGCATTATGCCGGGGTGGGCTGCGAGATGGACACCATCATGACCCTGGCCGAGAAGTATGGCCTTTTTGTCATCGAGGATGCGGCCCAGGGCATGATGAGCCGCTACAAGGGCAGGCCGCTTGGCACCATCGGCCATCTCGGCGCCTACAGCTTCCATGAGACCAAGAATTACACCAGCGGCGGCGAGGGCGGCTTGCTGATCATCAACGACGGGCGCTTTACCGAGCGGGCCGAGATCATCCGCGAGAAAGGCACCAACCGCAGCCAGTTTTTCCGCGGCATGGTGGACAAGTACAGTTGGGTGGACATCGGCAGCAGCTACCTGCCTTGCGAGCTCCAGGCCGCCTACCTCTGGGGGCAGCTGGAGATGGCGGAAGCCATCAATGGTGATCGGCTCAAAAGCTGGCTGGCCTACCGCGACAAGCTGGGCCCCCTGGCTGCTGCCGGAGTCATCGAACTCCCGGTGATTACGGAAACCTGCCAGCATAACGCCCACATGTTTTATCTCAAGGTCAAGGATCTGGAGGAGCGCACCGCGCTGCTTGATCTTTTCAAGCAGTATGTGATCTGGGCGGTGTTCCACTATGTGCCGCTGCACAGCGCCCCGGCCGGGTTGAAATACGGGCGTTTTTCCGGCAGGGATATCCATACCACCAGCCAGAGCGAACGGCTGATCCGTTTGCCGCTGTATTATGGCATTACCACGGCAGAGATTGACACGGTCTGCGAGAAAATCACGGAATGGAGCGGGAAAAACTGATGGCACATCTGTACATCTTCGGCACCATACTCTTTACGGTTTACGGCCAGTTGATCATCAAGTGGCGGGTGCCGTTTCACGGGAGCCTGCCCGGCGAGATGCTCCCCAAACTTATTTTTCTGCTCAAGCTGTTTTTCGACCCCTTCATCATGAGCGGATTTGTCGCGGCCTTTCTGGCCTCGCTCTGCTGGATGGCCGCCATGACCGCCTTTGATCTCAGCTATGCCTATCCCTTCATGGGCCTCAACTTTGTCCTGGTGTTTCTGGCCTCGGCGATCCTGCTCAACGAACAGGTCACCCTGTACAAGGTGGCTGGCCTGACCCTCATTGTGCTGGGAATCGTCATCTCAAGCAGGGGCTGATTTCCTCCCCCACCCTTAGCGTTGCGGAGCCGGATCGCGGTTGTAGATATCCCGCCGAAACTGGACCGTGCCGTCACGATCAACCCAGGCGGTCATGTAGGCCATATATACGGCGATGGGCGAGGGGATGGGTATGCTCTGCGTCTTGTCGCTGGCGATCGCCGCGGTCAGGGCTTCCATGGAACCCAGGGGGGTGCCCTGGAGGAGATAGACCGCCAGATCCAGGGGCCTTGCCAAACGGATGCAGCCGGAGCTGAAGGTGCGGTCGTCCTTCTGGAACAGATCCCGGGAAGGGGTGTCGTGCAGGTAGACATCGTAGGGATTGGGAAAGAGGAACTTCACCCGGCCAAGGGCATTGGCCGGTCCGGGTTCCTGGCGCAGCCGGTAGGGAAAGCGCGAAGGGGAAAGGCTGGTCCAGTCGACCCCGGCCGAGTCGATCTCCGTGCTGGGGTTCCAGCCGAGAAATACCCGGATATCGGACTTGCGGAGATACCCTGGATTTTTTTTGATCTTCGGGAGAAGATCCTTGGTGGCGATGGAGTGCGGCACCTCCCAGGTCGGATTGAGCACCAGGGAAGAGATGCGCCCGTTGAACACCGGGGTTTGCCGGTAGGTCTTGCCGACAATCACGGGCATGGAGAGCCGGAGTTCGCCATCCTCGTACAGCTTGAGGGTGAAATCGGCGATATTGACCAGGATATGGCGCGGCTCCAGAAGGGACGGCAGCGGCTGGCAGCGTTCGAGGCTTGCGGCGAGTTGCCGGATGCGTTCGCTGACCGGGACATTGAGTTCGGTCAGGGTTTTGGTTCCGACAACGCCATCGGCAATGAGGCCATGGCGGGACTGAAACCTCTGCACCGCCTCCCGGAGAGTTTTGTCGAAAAGGAAAAAATATTCCTCTTCCCTAGGCGAAGCCAGGTCTCCGCTCGCAACAAGGCGTTGCCGCAGGAGGGGGGTGCGGACATCCATGTCGCCTTCGTGCAGGGTGGGGCCGCCAGGAACCTGCGGCCAGCCGCCTTGCGCGGCAAGCTGGTGATACTGGGCCAGGGCCTTTTCCAGCCCGGGCAACAAGCAAAGCTCTCCCCTTGCCGAGGGCGCTTCGGGCTCTGCCATTGCCGAAACCGGAAACAGGGCAATGATAAGGGCGCAGCAGAAAAAGCGGAAGAGGTGCGGGGCCGGAGACATGGGAGCAGATGGGTTTTTCGCCCTGACTACCAAGTGCGGAAGGTTCCTGAATCGATATGGACGAAGTCTCCGCTGGGGTAATAGCCCACCCCGCCGATGCGAAGCGAGAGGGCGGTGCGTTGGAGTTCGGCCAGGCGGGTGCCGGGGATGCGGATGTCCAGGGCGCGGCCTTCGAGATGCAGGCTGTGTTTCGCCACCTTGTGGCCCCGGCTGATGAGGATGTTGTTGTATTTCGGCGAACGGTAGCCCGAGACGATGTGGATCTCGTTGTTGCGCCCCAATCGGGTGTTCACCAGGTCGAGAAAATCCAGGGTTTGGATGTCAATGGGATGCTGCTCGTTTGTATGGTGGCAGCGCAACAGCCGGTTCAGTTCCTGGATGGCTTGCGGATTGTACTGGCCGTCCGGGTCGCGATAGGTGGTGTTGAGTTTTTCGCCGGTATGGATGTTGTAGAGGTTCAACCGGCCCGAGGGCTGATTTGCGGGAGAAAAATTGGCCCATGTCGTTTCAGGATGGAGAAAAGCAAGGGTGGTCAGCAGCGAGGCCTTGAGGAATGAGCGTCTGCTGGAGGGAAAGCGCATGGAAAGAGTCTCCTGGTGTATCGGGGCAGATGGGGCGGTGTGCGCGGCTGCAGGGAAGTACGGTTATGGTGTAATTTCGTCAATGGTTGCTAGTTTAACCGCATTTGCTTGGATTTGCACATTTTTTTTAACATGGATGGTCTGGGGGGATCGAAAACAAAAAAAATATGGGGTACGCCACCCCTGCTGAAACCATGGTGTTTCCGCGTTCTCCGGCCCGAATTATGGTTTTCTCGCTAAAACGGCTCGAAATCGATTTTGCCGTCAAACTCCTCGGCGTAGTGTTCGCTGTGGAAGAAGGAGCAGCGCAGACACCGTTCACTTTTTTGGGCAAAGGTAAACAGGGGCTGGCCGGAGCCGATGGTGCCGGCCAGCAAGGCGCAGTTTTTTCCCGAAACCGGGAAGGCCGGGCAATTTTTTTTCTTTTCTCCGCAGTTGTGAAAATCCCAGCACTGCATGGCGCTCCTCCCCGGGAACGGGATCGATTCGTGGTCAAGCCGTTCATCGTATTCCCCGGCTGAACGGAAATGGGGGAAAGGCGGCTTGGGCAACACCATAACAAAAGGCTGGAAGCCGAGTCAATACGTTAAAAATACGGATAGCCGCGGCGGCCTGGAATGAAAAAAGGGCTTAGAGGATATCCTCTAAGCCCTTGCTGTTTCTGGTGCGCCCGGCACGATTCGAACGTGCGACCTGCGGATTCGTAGTCCGGTATTCTAAACAAATAACTTGCTGATTTTACACAATTTGATAAAGTATAAAACAATTATTGGACTAAATGTGGACACCCTGACAATTTGAAAGAGGTTTTCAAGGATGGCATCGATCGACAAGCGTGGTCCACTGCAATTTCGTGCAAGAATTACAAAAAAAGGCTTTCCTTCTCAAACCAAAACCCTTTCGAGTCGGGAAGCAGCCGAAAAGTGGGTACGGAAAACGTTGGCAGCAATGGAACAAGGAACTTTTATTTGCTCAAAAGAAGCTGAACAAACGATCCTCGAAGAGGCTCTTGAGCGATATGCCAGGGAGATTTCGCCAGAGAAAAAAGGTCATGCACAAGAGCTACAGCGCATCAAGATATGGAAGAACCATCCTCTCGCGCTAAGATCTCTCGCTTCTCTTCGGGGCTCCGATTTGGCAAAATATCGTGACGAAAGATTGTTCGCGGGGAAGGCTTCCAATACGATTCGGCTGGAGCTTGCCATCATCTCTCACCTGTTCACCATTGCCAGGAAAGAATGGGGTATGGAAAGCCTGGTTAATCCTGTTCAGCTAATCCGTATGCCGAAGCCATCGATAGAGCGAGATCGAAGGTTGCAGGGTGATGAGGCGGATCGGCTGCGAAACGCTGCGAGCAAGTCAAAGTCTTGTGAAATCGGACCGATGATCGACATAGCCTTAGAAACGGCCGCGCGACGGGGCGAGATCGCGGCTATGCGCTGGGAATATATCAACCTGGCCCGAAAAACTTGGCATATCCCGGAAACAAAAAATGGCACCCCGCGGACAGTACCACTTTCTATGAAGGCTATAGAGGTTTTGCAGCGACTTACTAGGATAATTGATGGCAACGTGTGGAGGTTTTGCCGAGAGCAAGGGATCACCCAGGCTTTCGAAAGAGTTTGCGTGCGAGCCCAGATTGAGAATCTTCATTTTCACGACCTGCGCCACGAAGCCACCAGTCGTTTTTTTGAAAAAGGGCTGAATATTATGGAAGTGTCGGCCATCACCGGCCATAAGGATCTAAAGATGCTGAAGCGGTATACTCACCTTCGAGCCGAGGATCTGGCTGTGAAACTTGGGTGATCAGCAGGCCTCGCACAAATTTTGATTCTCTAGCAACCACTCTGGGGGATTAAGAATAATTTCTTTTTTCTTTATATGTAAGCTAAAATTGAACTTTTGGACCTGCGCTGAAAATGGCGAAAAAAAGACGAGCCTTGCCAAGAAAAAATGATCGTCCAACAGGTGCGGACACCCGATCGCCGAAAAAGGCTGCTCCGGGTAATGCTCACGTCAGCGACAAATAAAAAAAGCGATAGTAATGACAAAAATTGGCCCCATTGATTTCGACGACTGTATTTTGGATGCGTTGCGAGATGACAATCTCGTGGTCTTTGCTGGAGCGGGAGTTTCGGCCGGGTCACCGTCGAATTTGGCTAGCTTTAAGAAGCTTGCTAATGACATCGCCATGGGAACCGGGCAAGTGGCAGTTGAGCCCCTGGATCGGTTTCTGGGGGAACTTCATCACAGAAATGTGGCTGTACACCAACGCGCCGCACAGTTACTGTCTCCCACGGGCAGTGCGCCTAACGATCTGCATCACAATTTACTTCGATTGTTCCGCGCTGGCGAACGCGTTCGCTTAGTGACAACGAACTTCGATCAGCACTTCGAGATCGCAGCCAAAACCTTGTTCGAAAATTTGCCCGATGTGTACCGGGCGCCGGCTTTGCCGCTCGGGTGTGAGTTCAACGGAATTGTTCATGTTCATGGTTCACTGGTACGCTCCAGTGAGATGGTACTGACCGATGCTGACTTCGGCCGAGCCTATTTGACCGAAGGCTGGGCTCGGCGTTTCCTGGTCGATGTCTTTCGCCGGTACACTGTGTTGTTTGTGGGCTATAGTCACAACGATGTAGTTATGAACTATCTCGCTCGTGCATTGCCGGCCGATCGCGTTGCTGGCCGTTTTGTTCTCACAGATGAGGAGGGGAGTTGGGAACTCCTGGGCATCAAACCTATCCGCTTCAATAAGGGTACCGGTGACGATGCTTACAAAGAACTCTATGACGGCGTTCAGCAACTTACCGACCGAGTCATTCGGGGCGTGTTGGATTGGCAAACACGGCTGGCCGAGATCGGGGGGCGTGTTCCGCCTGCCGACGAAGAAGCCATTGGAGAAGTTGAACAAGCACTCCGCGAAGTTCACACCACGCGTTTTCTTACCAATGTAGCGAGGGATGCCGAATGGCCGAGGTGGCTAAATGCACACAAGCATCTTGACGCGCTTTTTGGCATCGGCAAACTGAGTGAGCGAGACAACCTGCTGGCTGGTTGGCTTGCTCAAAATTTTACAATTGAGCATCCGGAAGCGATGTTTGGTCTGATCGCGGCTCACGGCCTGCGGCTGAATCCTGTGTTCTGGTGGAACATTAGCCGTGAGCTAGGAGCCACGACGGAAAAGATACTGGAGGAATCGACCTTCAAGCGTTGGATCACGATCCTACTTGCCTGCGCGCCATACCAACCAGATCATCACGTTTTAATGTGGTTGGCAGAACGTTGCGCTGCCTTTGGATTTGTTCATCTCACACTGAAGGTGTTCCTCTTTATGAGCGGGCACGACCTTACTGTTAAACCAGGCTTCTGGCACGATCAGGAAGATGCCGAGCATGGCCGACGCCTGGTGGCTGACTGTCCGCTACGCGCCGATCATTGGTCGTTAAACGAAGTCTGGGCCAAGCACTTGAAGCCGCACATAGCTTTGGTCGTTCAGTCCCTTCTGTCTGGCAGCATCAATCGGTTTGAGGAAATTCACTATGATCTCATGGCATGGGACAAGGGATCACGCGAGTGGGACCCCAATACTTATAATCGCTCTGCCATTGAACCGCATGAGCAGGATTGTTACCCAAAAGCCATTGACGTATTGATTGACGTGGCGCGGGATAGCTTGGAATGGCTTGCTGTCGATTCTCCAGCATTACTCGATGCGTGGATCGAAAGACTGGTGATATCTGATGTGTCCATACTGCGTCGCCTTGCCGTTCACGCTATCACAGTTCATACAGAAAAAACTGCGGATGAGCGTCTTAATTGGTTGATGGAGCGCTTAGGCCTGCATAGTATTGCGGAACATCACGAGGTTTATCGCTCGATGGCATTGAATTATCCTTCCGCAAGCGCAACTGCACGTCAGGCCGTCGTGGATATGGTGTGTGCGCATAAGTTGCCAGCGAGTGATTATTATCCTGCAGACATTCGGACTGCTCGTTCACATTTTGACTGGCTCTCGTGGCTGATTCAGGCGAGACCAGATTGCCCTCTGGCCGAGGCTGCATTGGCTCCAATAAAAGCAGAATATCCCGACTGGGGACCTTCTGATCATCTTGACCTCTTGCACTGGAGTGGTTCGGCGGAGTGGACAGGCTCCCAAAGCCCTTGGACAGTCGATCAGCTTCTAGCTAGGGAACCAGGGGAGCAGCTCGACGACTTTCTGACGTTCAAAGGAAAAGGGAACAGTTTACATGAACCTGACCGAGTTGGCCTAATCGCCGCGATTAAGGAGGCTTGCAAGTTTCAACCCTTTTGGGCATTCGCACTCGCGAAGGAGTTAGCAGCGAAATTTCTTTGGACATCCGATCTTTGGCCTGCTGTAATCAGAGGATGGCAGGAAAGTGAACTAACCGATGACGACTGGCGTGCGGTGCTGGCAATGACTGCTAACCAGAAGTTGCATGTCGAGCACCTGTATGATGTGGCCAATCTGCTTTTCGCCCTCGTCAGGGACGGAGGAAAACCTTTCGCACTCGATTTGTTGGTACAGGCAAATAATGTCGCGTTGCCCGTGTGGCTAGCCATAGAAGCCAAGGAGGAAGACGAGGATATGGACGACTGGTTGTCGTGTGCAATTAATCGGCCAGCTGGTGTAATCGTCGAATTTTGGATTAATGGCCTTTCTTTGCTTATGCACGGCAAGTCAGGACCAGAACGAACTTTACCCGACAACTATCGGAAGTGGTTTACCGATGTGATACAAGATCCGACATCAAATGGCGGATTGGGCCGCAGTGTGCTCGCCAGTCAGACAGCGTTTTTGTTCGGCCTCAGCGAGGTCTGGACGCGGGAGAATATCGTTCCATTGTTCAGCGACGCTGATAGTCAAAAGTTTCGTCAGGCTTGGGATGGCTTCCTGACCTGGGGTCGTTTGTATCCAGCGCTGGTGGACGCCCTTTTGCCGGCGTTTATTGCTGCACTTGCGCGACTCGACGTAGATTTCCCTGCTCGCCGGCGTAACCGTTTCGTTGAGTTCTACGCTATGCTCGCGGTGTTTCATGTTTCCGACCCGATGAAGCAGTTACTGCCAGAATTCTTCCAACACGGCTCACTCGAAGACCGAATTAATTTCACTTCTCAACTCGGTTACTTCCTTCGTCAGATGAATGCAGCGACCAAGCAACAACTGTGGGATAGCTGGTTGTACCGTTACTGGCAGGCGCGCCAACAGGCTGTCCCCTCTGCACTAGACGTTGGGGAAATCCGAAATATGCTGGATTGGTTGCCGCTCCTTGATGAATTGTTCCCCGTGGCTGTCTTGTTGGCTGTTCATTTCCCGCCTATTCGAATCGAACACAGCCATATGCTTTTCGAGTTACGCAAAAGCGACATAGTGACGCGTTACCCCACCGAAACGGCTGAATTGCTGATCTATCTTTGCAAGTGCCAAGTCGTCTATCACCCCTCAGACTTGGCCACTGTGGCAGCACGTCTGCCCGACTTGGAACCGGAGTTGAAATGTAGACTCGATGAGGGGCTAGCTCTTGCTGGCGCAAGTTAAGCATGTTTGGCTAAAAAGGTCTTATCGCCAAAACAAAGGTGCTTTCAGTCCCAAGTCTTGGCCCTATCGTTTTCTTTTTCTCCACTCCCAGGGCGGGGTAGGGGCTGGATCTTGCCAAAGCCCCCAGCGAGTTTTCACGGCTTGCGCCTGCTCGGCCTTCCAGTCTCTGCATTCCACACGTCGGCAATACTGCTCATACACCCAGGCATATCCGTTTTTTACCATCTCACCGTTGATCACGGCGCCAACTGCCCTGACAATCCCCACGGTGCGGCCGTATCGGTCAATGTCCACTGGTTCAATGTCAATCTGCTACGCAGCCCTCCCTGTCGTTTTAACAATGGAGGGAGCGCTCACCACCGGCAGTTCATTCCAAGAGGTCGTGTAGGATGGCGACTTCCTTCCTTGTTTATGTTTCCAGGGCCGTAAGAATCCCGCTGCGGCACTGTGCAGGGTATCTCTGCCCCACCTTCGGTTAATCTTGTCTACGGCGCGCATGAGCGATTCCTGCCCCTTTGGCGGGGCATAGAAAAGATGGCCCTGCGCGTGGCTGGCTGAAACCAGATCCATAAATACCACTCCGACCTTCTGGTAGGCATAGCCGGGACGGAAGAGCTGCCGCAATGCCTCGGCGCCATAGTGGATCAGCTCCAGCGTTGAAGAAGTGTGGATTGGCAGGGTAACGGTCTTGCTGTTGGCGTACTGCGGATCTCCTTCCCGGAACCGGTTGGTGGTGAGATACACCTGGACACACCTGGTTTTCATCTCCTCTGCCCGCAGCTTTTCGGCGGCAATGGCAATATAGGAGGAAAGCGCTTCCCGGAGCCAGGCGAGGTCAGTGACTGGCTGACCGAATGATCGGGAGCTGGTGATGGACTTTCTGGGCGGAGGTATATCCTCCAGCGGCAGGCAGGAAATCCCGCGCAGCTCCATGGCGGTGCGTAGGCCGGTCACTGTCAGGTGTTTGCGCAACCAGGTGTCATTGCCGTTCTTCAGGTCAAGGGCGGTGCGGATACCGCAGGCAAAGAGCTTCTGGCTCTGGCGTGGGCCAATACCCCAGACATCCCCCACATCGATGGTGGCCAACAGGGCATCGAGCCCCTGATCCGGCAGGGCAAACACTCCGCCATGCTCTGGACGCTTCTTGGCGATCCGGTTGGCGATTTTGGCCAGGGTCTTGGTGGAGCCAAAGCCGATGGACACCGGGATGCCGACCTGCTTCTTAACCGTGGCGCGGAGATGGCGGCCATTCTCAAGCAGTGCCTCTTCTTTGGCCTGAGGTATGCGTACAAAGGCCTCGTCGATGGAATACACTTCCACCTCGGGCTCAAGCTGGCAGAGCACATCCATGACTCGTTGGGAAAGATCGCCATACAGGGGGTAGTTGGAGGAAAAAACCTGGACTTGGTGGGCTGCGATCAGGCCGCAGCATTTGAAGAAGGGCTCGCCCATCTTGATGCCCAGGGCCTTGGCCTCGTTGGACCGGGCGATGATGCAGCCGTCGTTGTTGGAAAGCACCACCACCGGCCGACCTTCGAGCCTGGGGTTGAAGAGCCGTTCGCAGGAGACGTAGAAATTGTTACAGTCGAGCAGGGCAAAGATAGATGACATGGGCAAGCCTACAGGGCGTGGATCACGAAGGCGACCACACCCCAGATTTCGCAGGTGCTTCCTTCTGTCATATGGATATCGGAATAGTCAGGGCTTTCGGCTTTCAGGTAGATGTTTTCACCGTTTTTGATTAGGCGTTTCACGGTCAGTTCATTATTGACCACTGCGATCACCACCTTGCCGCTGGTTGGCTCAAGAGACCGGTCCACCACCAGGATGTCGTTGTGATGGATGCCGGCACCGATCATGGAGTCGCCGGCCACACGGACAAAGAAAGTGGCGGTGGGGTTAGCCACCATGAGTTCATTGAGGTCGAGCCTTCCCTCAATGTAGTCGTCCGCCGGGCTTGGAAACCCTGCCGAGACGCTACATGCAAAGAGAGGGCGTTTCAGTTTGCCCTTGCGGTTGAAGGTATAGACTGCCGAAATAGTTGGGCTGGATGATGGATTCATTGGTCCAATATACTGGATAAGATCGGGCGTGTCATCGTGGGAAGAACGGTGATGGGTTGGCTGATTGGCGGAATGTGGACATTCAGGGATTTTTTTTTGATGTAGGACACCAGTTGTCCTAGGTGTGGGGGTAGGATGTTTTCAGCACAATAGCGCAATGAAATGCTATTGTGCTTGGATGCCACGTATTTTCCCGGTATTGACTTTTGTGGGGCATTTGTTGGATAGATAGGCTAGCTTTTGTGGTGGCTTCTGGTTCTCTGGAGCAATATTAAAAAGTCATCAAGTGAGAGGTTGGCCAGCAGAACATCGGGATCTCACTTTGAGGCGAGACATGAAGAAATATTTTGCCGTGATTTTGTTTTTGACAATCGGTGCATGGACCTCGGCGCATGCTGAGACCAAGCTGAACTGTTATAAAAAACTTACCGGCGAAGTCGTGTGCAAAGAGAGTGACGGTGGTGAGTGGAAAGGGTACAAGAAATTGACCGGTGAGACTGTGTTTAGAGGGCCTCGGGGTGAGACCATAACTTTGGAGCCTGGGGTCGAACCGGAACAGTTCGACGTTGATGTGAAATAAGGTACTGAAGTGCGCATCAGATACAATTCTGGCTAATGCGCATGGAAAGTCACTAGATGATTTTATGGGGCTGTAGTGGAAAAATATAAAATGTCGTTCACGACTGGTGGATTATTCAGCCGTGAATCGACGAAACTGGCCATGTTGTTTTTAGAGCTAAGGGATTGGGATGCTATTCGCGACAAGGTTCTTGCGGAGAACCTGTTGCAGACGAGGACGATTTCTTCCTCGCAGCGTGTCTGTCGTGAGATTATTTCCAGACTGAAAAGTCTCAATCCCAGCGAACTGGAATTGCTGGTTCATGGTACCGCCCAGGAGCAAGGATATCTCTTGTGGATCTCTGTTTGCCGGAGCTATAAGTTTATTGCCGAGTTTGCCGTCGAGATTATCCGAGAGCGCTATCTCGGCCTGAAGGCCGATCTGCACTACGAAGAATTCGATTCCTTTTTTCATCGGAAATCAGAATGGCATCCTGAATTGGAGGCAATACAGCTAGTGACCAGAAATAAGCTCCGCCAAGTGTTGTTCAAAATATTACGGGAAGCTGGCCTATTGACCGCAAACAACACAATCAATACGGTCATGTTAAGTCCTCGGCTCTTGGAGGCAATCCCTCCTGGCAGCCGCCAGGATGTTTCCTTCTTTCCATTTTTTGAGTCCGAATTGGCCGGGTGGAAAAAATGACATCCTCTATTACCAAGTCAAATATACAAGAAAGCTTTGCGCATCTGCTGACTGTCCTTTCCGGTCAACGTTTTTTGCAGAAACAAGGGCTTGGCAATGAGGTTCCTTTCTTTATCTGCCCATACGATGTTGATGTCTCCGTTGATGTCGAAAGGCTTCAACGGCAGCTTGTAAATCGGCTAGAGCAAGCCGGTATCCGGATATTGGAACTTAACCTCTACGATCTTTCCATTGAGATTCTCAAGGAGCGGGGGATCTGGGTACAGATATTGGAAATGGAATCTTCCGTGTCCAAGGAGGAGTTTAAGGAATTGTTGCAGGGGGTCTTAGATCCTGAGGCGCACTTGGTCCCTGCTATCGCCGCCAAGCTTGTCACCAATGAATTTGACGTGCTTTTCCTGGCAGGAGTGGGAGAGGTCTTCCCCTATATCCGATCTCACAATGTGCTGAATAATCTACAAAGCACGGCAAAGGATAAACCAACCGTTATGTTTTTCCCCGGCGCTTATACGCATTCTCTGGAATCTGGGGCCTCGCTCGATCTTTTTAATAGGTTGCAAGACGACAAGTACTATCGGGCTTTCAATATTTTTCACTGTGAAGCGTAAAAAGGAATACATGATGACTCTCAAGAGTATTTTCAATAAGCCAGTAGATCGCCTGATTGAGGGAGTCATCAAAGCCGATGATGAGGCAAGCCTGCGCCTTGAACTTGAGGAGTACGTCCTGACCAACGAGGTCTCCAAACGCCTCGAATCCTTTCTCGACGCTTATAACAACTATGCGAACGCTAACGGCGTTTGGATTTCCGGCTTCTTTGGCTCTGGCAAATCGCATCTGCTGAAGATACTGGCCCTCCTGCTTGAAAATCGTGAGATTGATGGGACTTCGGCCCTTGAGCTGTTCCTGCCTAAGTGCAGCGACAATGAAATCTTGCGCGGCGACCTCAAAAGAGCCGTCGCCATCCCTTCCAAGAGCATCCTGTTTAACATCGATCAAAAAGCCGATGTCATCAGCAAAACACAAATCGATGCGTTGCTCGCCGTCTTTGTCAAAGTGTTCGATGAGATGTGCGGCTACTACGGTAAACAGGGCCACATTGCTCACTTTGAGCGCGATCTCGACAGCCGAGGCATCTACGATCAATTCAAGGCTGCTTACCAAGACTTGTCCGGAAGAGAGTGGCGCAAGGGAAGAGAACAAGCCCTGCTGGAAGCACAAAACATCGCCAAGGCCTACGCCAAGGTGACCAATAGCCCGGAATCGTCCGCACAGGGAATTCTCGACAAATACCGCAGTCAATACAAGGTTTCCATCGAAGATTTTGCCGATCAAGTCATGGCCTATCTCGACAGACAATCGCCAACTTTTCGTTTGAATTTCTTTGTTGACGAGGTCGGGCAGTATATTGCCGAGAATGTGAAGTTGATGACCAATCTGCAAACCATCGCCGAAAGTCTGGCAACCAAATGTCGGGGGCGGGCGTGGGTGATTGTGACTTCGCAGAATGATATGTCCACGGTTCTTGGTGAGATGAACCGTCAGCAGAGCAATGACTTTTCTAAAATCATGGCCCGCTTTGCCAACAAAATGTTGCTGACCAGCACCGATGTTGCGGAAGTAATCCAGAAGAGGCTCTTGGCCAAAACAGAGGATGGGGCCGAGTTGGTTTCCGATCTCTTCCATCGCCAGGAAAACAACTTTGGGACACTGTTCAACTTTACCGATGGCTCGCGGGAATACAAGGTTTACAAGGATCGGGACGAGTTCATCCGCAGCTATCCTTTTGTCCCTTATCAGTTTGAGCTTTTCCAGTCGGCCATTGAAAATTTGTCCCGACACAACGCCTTCGAAGGCAAACATAGCTCGGTTGGTGAGCGCTCCATGCTGGGGGTCTTCCAGCAGGTTGCCGTTCAAATTAGTGCCTACGAGCTGGGCCAATTGGCGACATTTGATCTGATGTTTGAAGGAATTCAAACTGCTTTGAAGGCGCAGACCCAAAAGGCCGTTCTGGATGCCGAACGGCTACTGACCAATACTTTTGCCATCAAGCTGCTCAAGGCTCTCTTTCTCGTCAAGTATGTCAAAGAATTCAAGCCGACGATCCGCAACCTCTGTGTCCTCATGTTGGAAAGCTTCGGCCAGGACCTGCCAGGGCTGAAGAAAAAGATTGAAGAAGCCCTGAATCTTCTTGAGCAGCAGACCTTTATCCAGCGCAATGGCGATCTGTACGAATATCTGACCGATGAAGAGAAAGATGTCGAACAGGAGATTAAAAATACCGAGGTAGAGTCAACCGATGTTGCGAGTGAGCTTGAAAAGATCATTTTCGATCATGTTATCAAGAACCGCAAAATTCGTTATGAAGAGAACGGTCAGGACTTCCCTTACTCTCGGAAACTCGATGATCGGCTCCATGGGCGGGAAAATGAGTTGGCGATCGATGTTGTCACCCCCTTTCATGAGTTCGCCGATAATCAGGCCTCGCTCCTCATGCACTCGTTCGGTCGGGATGAATTGCTGGTAGTGATGCCGCCGGATGATCGACTCGTCCGTGACATCCTGATGTACAAGCGAACAGAAAAGTTTATCCGCCAAAATATTTCCACGACCCAGCAGGAGGCTGTCAAGCGGATACTGGTCGACAAAGGATCGCAAAATCAAGAGCGTTATGCGGACCTGCAACGACTTATCCATCGTTTGTTGGGCAAGGCAAGGCTCTATGTGGCTGGCAAAGAAATCGAGATCAGTGGTGAAGACCCGCAAAATCGCATCAACCGAGGATTTTCTGAGCTGGTGACCCGGGCCTATCCAAACCTGCGAATGCTGAAGGGGATAACCTACAAGGAAGAGTTGATCAAGGTTATCTTGAGCGACCGGCAGGGGACACTTGAGGGGGTCTCGTCTCTTATGGAGTCCGAGCAGGAGATGCTCGCTTTTATCCAGAGCAACAGCCGTGGTGGTGTCCGTACCACCCTGAAGATGCTACTTGAAAAGATGGAGCGCAAACCTTACGGCTGGTATTACGCAGCCATCCTTTGCATCCTGGCCAAACTCTGCGCCCGGGGCAAAGTGGAGGTGCGGACGGACGGCAACATCCTTGAGGATGAGGATCTCGAACGCGCTTTGCGCAATACCCACGGTCATGGCAATGTCGTCCTCGAACCCCAGGTCGATTTTACCGCCTCACAGGTACGTGGTCTCAAGGAGTTTTATCAGGATTTTTTTGATTCTCCTCCCCAAGCCAATGAGGCCAAAGCCCTAGGAAAGGAGACCGGCAAGGCCCTACAGGAGCTCTTGCATCAGCTCACCCCCCTCGCCGCTCAGTCAACGCAATATCCCTTCTTGGCTGCCTTGAACCCGGTGATTGAGGGGCTGAAGGAGATCATCGGCAAACCCTATACCTGGTATCTGACCGAGTTACTGCGCCAGGAAGATGCTCTCCTTGATATGAAGGAAAAAGTCATTGATCCGATTCGTAAGTTTATGAGTGGCCCATTGAAGGGGATCTTTGACGAGGCCCGGAAATTTGTCCAAGCGCAAGAGCCCAATTTTTCCTACCTTGCAGGAGAGGAAAGCTCTCAGGTCATCCAGACCTTAAACGATCCGCAGTGCTACCAGGGCAACCGTATGCAGCAGGTGAAGACCCTGGTCAGCACCCTGCAGACAAAGGTTGAGACTCACGTTGCAGCAGAGATCGATAAGGCCAAGGAAACCGTTGCCGCTCTCAAAGACCGCCTGTGCGGGATGGCTGAATTTAACTCCCTGAGCGGCGATCAGCAGGAGCAGATTACCCGGCCGTTCAATGAGTTTGCTACTGCTATTGAAAATCAGAAATTGATCGCCGTCATTTGTGATACCCTGCGCCGTTTTGAGGAATCTGACTATCAGCGCCTACTGTCGCAAATGGCTTCTTGGGCACAACCTACACCGCAGCCTAAGACATCCCCCAAAGATAAAAAAGCTTCCGGCTTCTCTCCTGAGACATCAGTCACGACAGAGACTAAGGAACCTGCCATTGAATATGTGTCCACCCGGGCTGTTCCTGTCGCCTTTGATAAGGCTTGGCTGGCCGACGAGACCGATGTGGATCGTTACCTACAATCCATGAAAAAGGCGCTGCTGGACGAAATCCGCAAGGGCAAACGAATCCAAATCTAGGACTTAGTGATGAACGAGAACGAACACCAGATTCTTGAGCGTATCCAGCAAGGCGAAAGCCTTGTGCTGGAGTTCAAGAGTGATCTCAAATGTCTGCCCGACCGCGAGCTGATTGCGGCCGTGGTTGCCTTGGCCAATACCGAGGGTGGCGACCTGCTGCTCGGCGTTGAGGACGATGGCGCCATCACCGGCCTGCACGTCAATCACGCAAGCCTTGCCGGGTTGCCCGCCCTAATCGCCAATCGAACCAACCCCGCCATCTCCGTCAGGGTAGAACCCATTACGGTGCAAGGCCATCACATTGCCCGAATTTTCGTACCCAAGGCCCGGCAACTGGTCTCCACCTCCGAGGGCCTTTTGCTTCGCCGCCGCTTGAAACTGGATGGGACGCCGGAAGCTGTTCCTTTTTACCCCCATGAGTTCATCCAGCGCCAATCCTCACTCGGCCTGGTTGACCCCTCCGCCATGCCGGTGGAGGGTGTCGCCGTTGATCTGCTCGATCCCTTGCAGCGGCTGCGTATTCGCAACGCCATCAAGAAGTACGGCGGCGACCAGTCTTTGCTGGCACTGGCGGACAACGAACTGGATGGCGCCCTTGGTCTGTGTAAGGAGCACAATGGACAACGCTGCCCGACCGTGGCCGGCCTCCTGATGCTTGGAACGGAAGAATTGCTCCGTCAGCACATTCCTGCCTATGAGGTTGCCTTTCAGGTGCTTCAGGGAACCGATGTCAAGGTCAATGAATTTTATCGAAAGCCGCTGCTGGAAACCTTTGAGGAGGTCGAGCTTCTTTTCAAGGCGCGGGTGGAGGAGGAAGAGATCCAGGTAGGGCTTTTCCGGGTACCCATTCCCAACTATGACCGCCGCGCCTTCCGCGAGGCCTTTGTCAATGCGTTGGTGCATCGGGATTTCAGCCGTCTGGGAGCCGTGCATGTTAAGATCGGCGATGACGGCCTTTCTATCAGCAACCCCGGCGGCTTCGTCGATGGCGTGACCTTGGAAAATCTCCTCGTTGCTGATCCGCGCTCACGTAACCCACTGTTGGCCGATGTGATTAAGCGCATTGGTTTGGCCGAGCGCACCGGGCGCGGCATCGACCGCATCTATGAAGGCATGCTACGCTATGGTCGGCCTGCCCCGGATTACTCCATGTCCAACGCCTTCACCGTTAGCGTGCACATGGCTAATACCGCCGCTGACCTCGAATTTCTCAAGATGGTGGTGGAGCATGCCGACAAACTCGGCAATATGCCGATTGATTCCCTGATTATCCTCTCCCGCCTGCGCGGAGAACGGCGATTGACCACCCTCGACCTTGTCCCCTCGGTGCAGAAGTCAGAGGCCTTTGTCCGGGCGACCCTCGAAAAGCTGGTTGAAACCGGCTTTCTCGAATCGCATGGAACCGGACGAGGCCGAACGTACACTCTCAGTGTGGCTCTCTACCTGAGGGCTGGAAAGAAATCGGAGTACATCCGGCAGGCCGGTTTTAATCCCATCCAGCAGGAACAAATGGTGCTTAGCTATATCGACAAGCACGGATCAATTAAGCGGGCCGATGTGGCGGATCTTTGCCATTTGACGCCACCCCAGGCCTACCACCTTCTCAAGCGCCTTAAAGACCAAGGGACAATCAAGAAAAACGGCGAGCGACGATATGCGACCTATACACGGCACCAATAGTCTATACACGCCGTGTTTTGATTCTATACACGCGTGCATGGGGCCGTGTATAAATCGGTCGCGATGATCAGCACCAGTGAATTCACACCCGAACCAGGGACCAAGTCGGGACCAGGTTGAAATGCTTCGCAACTGCCGGTGGAAAAGGCGATTGGGGAACAGCTCTTGAAAGGGTTCGATTTATGAGCGGAGCGCATAGGTTTTGAGCCGACTCATAACAGGCTCATAACGAATTAATCGGCTT
Organism: Hydrosulfovibrio ferrireducens; assembly: GCF_046883345.1. Taxonomy (NCBI): domain Bacteria; kingdom Pseudomonadati; phylum Thermodesulfobacteriota; class Desulfobulbia; order Desulfobulbales; family Desulfobulbaceae; genus Hydrosulfovibrio; species Hydrosulfovibrio ferrireducens. The sequence continues at coordinate 117,666 of NZ_JALKCW010000025.1, forward strand.
GCCGTGTATTCCACGGATAAAGGATCTTGGTAATGGAAACCTCCAAACTCAAAAAATTCGCCCAGCTCGCTCGGCGGACCCTGATCGAACAGGTTTCCACCAAGCTGGCGCTGGTGTTGGCTGAAGGTAGTGCGGCGCGGCGTGAAAGCGTGGAAGCGATCAAGAAGCTCGAAGAGGTGATCCAACAGCATGGTAAGGAGCAGGTCATCGAACGGGTGGCCTACATCTGGTTCAACCGCCTCTGCGCCCTGCGCTTCATGGATGTGAATCGCTACACCCGCATCGGCGTGGTCTCGCCTGCCGATGGGCAGTTCCAGCCGGAGATCCTGGCCGAGGCCAAGATGGGCCATATCGACGAAGAGATGGTGCCCGAGATGACCAGGCAGCAGATTTTTGCCCTGCTGAACGGTAAAGCACCGAGCCATGATCCGCAAGGAGAAGTCTACCGTTTGTTGTTGGTGGCCGCCTGCAACGATTGGAACCGGGCCATGCCTTTCCTGTTCGGGCGGATCGACGATTACACCGAACTGCTGATGCCCGACGATCTGCTCTCAGGCAACTCCATCCTAGCCTATACCCGTGAGGCGATGACGCCGGATGCCTGCGAAGATGTCGAGGTGATCGGTTGGCTCTACCAGTTCTACATCTCTGAGAAGAAGGATGAGGTGTTCGACGGCCTGAAGAAGAACAAGAAGATCACGCCCGAAAACATCCCCGCCGCCACCCAGCTCTTCACCCCGCACTGGATCGTCCGCTACCTGGTGGAAAACTCCCTCGGCCGTCTGTGGCTGCTCAATCGCTCTGGCTCGAAGCTGGTTGAGCAGATGGACTACTACATCAAGCCCGAACAGGCCGAGACGGACTTCCTGCGCATCGGAAAGCCGGAAGAGATCAGGATCTGCGACCCGGCCTGCGGCTCCGGCCACATGCTCACCTATGCTTTTGACCTGCTCTACGCCATTTACGAGGAGGAAGGCTACGAACCTGCCGAGATCCCTGAGAAGATCCTCACAAATAACCTCTACGGCATCGAGATCGATGAACGCGCCGGGGAGCTGGCCGCCTTCGCTCTGACCATGAAGGCCCGCGCCAAACAGCGCCGGTTCTTCAACAAGGGTGTCAAGCCGAACATCTGCGTGCTGGAGAACGTCCGGTTCGACGAGGGTGAGCTGAAGATCTACATGGACTTTGTCGGGCGCGATTTGTTCATTGCCCCGTTGCAAACCACCCTGCGCCAGTTCGAAGAGGCCAACAACTTTGGCTCCCTGATCCGCCCCGATGTCACCGACGTGGACGGCATGCTCAGGATTCTGGAGTCAAAAAACGTCTCGGGGCAGCTGTTTATCAGTATGACTCATCAGAAGGTTCTGCAAGCCCTGCGGCAGGCCGATTACTTGAGCCCGAAATACCATGTGGTGATTGCCAATCCGCCTTATATGGGTGGTAGGAACATGAACGGCCGGTTAGCTGGATGGCTGAAAGACAACTATGCCGATGTGAAGTCCGATCTATTTTCTGCATTCTTCGTTCGCAATACGGAACTATCGTTGCCGAAAGGGCAGCTAGGGTTTATGTCACCATTCGTTTGGATGTTCATTTCGTCCTACGAAAAACTGCGCAGTTTCTTGATTAATCAAAAGACGATTACTTCTCTCGTGCAATTGGAGTATTCAGGTTTCGATGGTGCGACAGTGCCAATCTGCACATTTACAATTGAAAACACACATCGTCCTGACTTTAAAGGTGGCTACATTCGATTGTCGAACTTTAGAGGTTCTGAAAATCAGGCCCCGAAAACGCTGGAAGCTATTAATAACCCGGAATGTGATTGGTTCTTCCGAGCCTCTGCCGCTAATTATAAGAAAATTCCGGGTTGCCCAATTTCCTATGATATGCCAGAGAAGCTAATAGAACAGTATGAGAAGGATGACCTTTTAAGGAATTATGTGGATGCGAAATCTGGCCAGAATACAGGTGACAATAGCAGGTTTGTAAAATTCTGGTTTGAACCAAGCTTCTCAAATGTTGGCTTTGGTGCTGAGGCTTTGGAAGAAACCGAGTGTGATACCCCTAAATGGTACCCATATAACAAGGGGGGCGAATTTAGGAAGTGGTACGGTAATTTTGATAATGTCGTTAATTGGGCCAACAATGGTAGGGAAATAAAAGAATATGCAGTAATCAGGAACAATGGGGGGCATTGGTCAAGGTATATACAGAATCTCGATTATATGCTTCGAGAAGGTATCACTTGGACTTTTATTAGTTCTTCTTACTTTGGTGCCAGATATACTCCTGCAGGCCATCTCTTTGACTACGCCGGATGTTCCGCATTTCCAAAAAATGGAAATCTCAAGAAGTATATCGGCTATTTTTGCTCAGGCGTGGCCCAATATATCCTTAAATTTATGAATCCGACTCTGAATTTACAGCCTGGAAATGTAAGCACATTGCCAGAGCCAGTAATTCATGATTTGCGTGAACTTGAAGAAGACGTGGATGCACTAATTGCTTTGTCCAAAAAATCCTGGGATTCCATGGAAAGGTCTTGGGATTTTTTAAGGAACAGCTTGATTGAAAAATACTTGAACGGTGAGAGATTATCGTCTGTCTACAAACGGTTGCGAGATGAATGGTCAGAAGAGTTCAGCATTGCTATTGAATTAGAAAAACGAAACAAGAAACGTTTCATTGACTCATTCGACTTGAACGAAATAGTTTCATCTGAAGTGAATGCTGCTGAAGTCACTCTAGACAGCAATCCTTACTATCGTTACGGCCACGAAAACAGCGCAGATGAGCTGGAGGCACTGCTGCTCTCCGATACCATGCGGGAGCTGGTTTCCTATGCCGTGGGCTGCATGTTCGGCCGCTACGCGCTGGACAAGCCGGGGCTGATCCTGGCCAACCATGGCGAGACCATCGCGGACTATCTGAAACGGGTTCCGGAGCCCAGCTTTCCGGCCGATGATGACAACGTCATTCCCATGCTTGACGGGGACTGGTTCACCGACGACATCGCCGAGCGCTTCCGCAAGTTCCTTCGCGTGGCCTTTGGCGAGGAACACTACGCGGAGAACCTCCAATTCATCGAGAAGGCACTGGGTAAGAATGGCAAACCCCGCGACATCCGCGATTATTTCCTCAAGGATTTCTACAGCGACCATGTGAAGCGCTACAAGAAGCGCCCCATCTACTGGCTGTTCTCCAGCCCTAAGGGCAGCTTCAACGCCCTGATCTACATGCACCGCTACCGCCCGGACACGGTCAGCGTGGTGCTCAACGACTACCTGCGCGAGTTCCGCACCAAGCTCACCTCCCACAAGAACCATCTGGAATCGGTGAGTATCAGCGCCAGCGCATCCCAGGGCGAGAAGACCAAGGCCCTGAAGGAGATCGAAAAGAGCAACAAGATGATCGCCGAGATGGAGGAGTACGAGCGCGAGGTGCTCTACCCGCTGGCCACCGAACAGGTGGAGATCAATCTCGACGATGGAGTGAAGGTCAACTACCCCAAACTTGGCGCGGCCTTGAAGAAAATCGTCGGCCTGGATGCTGCCGATGAGTAAGGCTATTAAGTTCATCGCAGAGCAAGATCGACTTCTGCTCAAATACCAGCCTAGCGATATTCGAGACCCTCTTTATGTTGTGCGCAAGCTAGAAACAGAAGGTAGAGCCACAATAAGAAAAGTGTTCACCTTTGAAAGCACAGACTTGGTTGAACAAGTTGAATCGAATGAGTTCGATGAAGGCGAGCGGACCTTTGTCTTTGGCATAGCCGAAGGCGATTATTTCCGAATCAGCCGCCGTATTCTTGGTCTCAAGCAAGACCTGTTACTTTGTAAGCAGATGCCACTTACTCACAAGATATTCATTGCCAATAGAGACATTTCCATTTTTGGCAGAATCGATGCGCTTGTTGATGAGCCTATCGTGGTAGGTGGCAATGCGGATGTCGCAATTCCGCTAGAATCTTTTGATGAACTATTGGCAAACTTCCCAACCACCACGGAATTAACGCATTATGCGAGAGCCAGAGTAACCGGAGTTTTGAAAGATTACCTGGGTACCATGTCGGATGCTCAAATCAAGCTGGACAGCTATCTCAACCAGAAAAAGTCAATTCGGAATCGCTCGAAAATTGATTTCATCAAGGACTACGAACCGAAAAAGTTCGAGTATGTTCGAGATGAGATTCTGGCAATGCTGCGAGAGGTTGAGGCCACGCCGGATGCCTTCAAGGAGAAAGACTGGCAACGGCAGATTGTGGAATTCCTGCTGCTCATATTTCCCAAGTATGTGGCGGTTCTCGAAAACGTTCATATCAAGGATTTTTATTCTGCCTCTGCTAAAGCAACTGACCGTTTCATAGACCTGCTGTTGGTCGATGCGAATGGCAATGTGGATGTCATTGAAGTTAAGCGGCCGCGTCCACATCAGCTGCTTTCTAGAAATCCAGGATCTCGCGGTAATTATACCCCAAATGGCGAGCTGTCAGAGGCTGTCATGCAGGTTGAGAAGTATCTCTTCCACCTGAGTAAATGGGGGCGAGCCGGTGAGCGTGTCATTCAGGAAAAGCGCAAGGCCGAATTGCCCTCTGGCTTCGATATCAGGATTACCAATCCAAAAGCAATGCTCATTCTCGGGCGAGATAAAGATTTTGATGATAGACAAAAGTTCGATTTTGAAATTATTAAGCGAAAATACGCCAATATTGTCGACATCATGACGTATGACGATCTATTGCGCCGGTTGGACAATATCATCGCTATGATTCATCACAACTTTTCAAAATTGGGAACCATGGGGGGGCATGCATGAACGAACGCATAGCCCAGGCCCTGATCAATCTCTTTGACCGCCACCGCATCGTCTTCTGGTACGACGTCAAGCACGAGCTGCGTGACGACTTCGAGGCCCTATCGCTACCCGGCATTGAAAAGCTGGAAGTCTCCAACAACGAATACTGCCTCAAATATCGCATTCTGCGCGAACAACCGGAGCAGAAGTTTCTGCTCTACCGCGAAGGGCCGCAGCCTGCGGATCTTGATAACTGGTTGCTGGATGTGCAACTGGGCCAAGGTGAGTTTCGCACCGACCAGGTGGGAATCTGGCTCTCGGAGCTGGAGCTCACCCTGGATTTTGCTGAGGTGGTGCAGGCACATGCTGAGTTTTACCGGGCGATGAAACGGAAGGAGGGCTTGAAGCGGCTGCTCAAGAAAGACGACACGCAAGGCATGATCCGCCTCAAAATGCTGGCGGTATGTGCGGGCAGCGAACCACGCATGGATGCTGTGACGGAAAGCTTGCTGCAGGAGTTGGCCGATGGCCGCGACGACAAGGTCAAGCTGATTGGGCGCTGCGGGCTGGATGGTTTCCTGTGGGAACAAATGACCCGCTGCTATGGATACAAGTCAGACGAGCCGGCCATTCGCGATTTTGGTATCGATCTGTTCAAATCCTGTTATGCCATGGGCACTGATGGCCAGGTGCGGCTGACCAGCGATGCGCTGGTGTTCCTCAAGCGCTGGAAGGATAGCCGTCAGTTTGAGGCTGGATTCGAAACCCTCTCTGATGAATGCGCGGAGGTGTTGAATATCGAGCAAGATTTGGCCAAGCGTGATTTTCGTGAGCTGATCGAACTAGATTACTTTCGCCTGATTGACCTGAAGATAATTAGTGACCTTGTTCGGGCCGTGGTATCGCGGACGGTATCCAGCGGAGACGTGGCGCTCTGGGTGCGTCAACGGCGGCAGGGCCACTGGTACCGGGAATACCGGCATCTGTATGAAGCGGTCGACTTCGCGGCGCAATTTGTCAATGCCATGAGCGAGGCGAAACTTGACATGGACAGCTTGGTGGATGGGGTGCAGCGCTATACCCGCTTCTGGTGTCAGCTGGATCAGCTTTACCGCAAGTTCACGTACCATGTGCGGATCTCGGGGCAGGCGTCGTTAATGGGCGCGTTGACCGACCAAATCGAGAACCTATACTCCAACAACTATCTCCTGAAGGTCAACGACCACTGGCAATCATTTGTGGACAAGGCCAACAAATGGGATGCCACGCCTATTCCTTTACAGAGAACCTTTTTCGAACACTGCGTTCGGCCATTTCTTAAGAAGGATAACAAGGTTTGCGTGATCATCTCTGATGGCATGCGCTATGAGATCGGCGACGAATTGCTCGGCCTTATCCGCCAGGAGGACCGCTACAGTGCGGAGCTGGAGGCCTCACTGGCAATGCTGCCCAGCTACACTCAACTTGGTATGGCAGCGCTTCTGCCCAACAAAGAACTGGCGATTGCGGATAACGAAACCGGCACTGTGCTGGTGGATGGTCAGAGTTCGCAGGGGACCCCCAATCGCATCAAGATTCTCTGTCAGGCCAAAACTCAGAGGGCAACAGCGTGTAAGGCCGAAGAGCTAATGGCGTTAAAGGGGGATGACTGCCGGGCGCTGGTGCGTGATCACGATGTGATCTATATCTACCACAACCGCATTGATGGCACTGGCGACAAGCGGGAGTCAGAAGAGCGGGTTTTTGAAGCGGTGGAAGAGACGCTACAGGAGCTGATCCGTTTGATCAAGAAGCTGAATAATGCCAATTTGTACAACTTCGTTGTGACATCGGACCATGGCTTCATCTACCAGAACCGCGCCATTGAGGAGAGTGACTTCTCCGGGGTCGATGCCGAGGGTGAATTGATTCTGTTCCGGGACCGCCGCTTCGTGCTCGGCAAAGGGCTGAAAGAGCTTCCCAGTCTGCGCAAGTTTACTCCAGCAGAGCTAGGCCTGGTTGGAGACGTGGAGGTGCAGATCCCCAAATCGATCAATCGTCTGCGTCTTAAGGGCTCCGGCAGTCGCTATGTTCACGGTGGCGCATCATTGCAGGAAGTAGTAATTCCGGTGCTTAAAATCAACAAGAAACGGCAGAGCGATGTCTCAACCGTAGAGGTGGACATTCTCCGGGGTGCAAGCTCGGTGATCACCTCAGGCCAACTGGCCGTGGCGCTTTACCAGGCCGGGCCGGTCACTGACAAGGTGCAACCAAGAGTACTTCGGGCCGGCATCTACACCGAGGAAGGCGACCTGATCTCCGACAGTCATGACCTGACTTTCGATCTGACTTCGGACAACCCGAGGGAACGGGAGCTGCAAGTGCGCTTCGTTCTCACCCGTAAGGCCGACGAAGCGAATGGCCAGGAGGTCATCTTGAAGTTGGAGGAAAAGCATGCCGGGACTTCACATTACAAGGAGTATAAGTTGCTCCGATATCAGATGCGGCGTTCATTTACCAGTGATTTTGACTTTTAAAGGACAGGCGACCGATGAACGAGCTTGACCAGAAAATCAACACACATTTCCAGGGGCTGGTTGTTCGCAAGGATCTTGTCAAGACCGTCAAAGGCAACGCGATTGTCCCGACCTATGTTCTTGAATACCTTCTGGGGCAATACTGCGCAACCAGCGACGAGGCGACAATCCAGACCGGCATAGAGACCGTTAAGGAGATCCTGGGCAAGCACTATGTACACCGCAATGAAGCTGGGCTGATCCGCTCCAATATTAAAGAGAAGGGGCGTTACAAGGTCATCGACAAGATCAGCGTGGCCCTCAATGACAAGGACGATGTCTATGAGGCGGAGTTTTCCAACCTCGGCATCAAGAAGGTGCTGGTCGATTCCGGCACGGTCAAGGCCCACCCCAAACTGCTGGTGAGTGGAGTCTGGTCTATCGCGGATATCGAGTACGAGTTTACCGAGGACAAGCGGGCCTGCCCATGGATCTTGTCATCTCTGAAGCCGATCCAGTTATCCCACTTTGATTTCGATGGCTATGTAGAGGCCCGGAAGAAGTTCACCACCGACGAGTGGATCGATCTGCTTATCCAGAGCATTGGCTTCAATCCGGAGATGTTCGGCAAGCGAAGCAAACTGCTGCAGTTGATCCGTCTGATCCCTTATTGCGAAAGGAATTACAACCTTATTGAGCTTGGCCCGAAGGGGACTGGCAAGTCGCATATCTATTCCGAATTTTCTCCCCATGGCATTTTAATTTCAGGGGGAGAAGTTACCGTCCCTAAACTCTTTGTCAATAATTCTAACGGGAAGATAGGTCTGGTCGGCTACTGGGATGCAGTGGCATTTGATGAATTCGCAGGGAAGAAGAAACGGATTGATAATGCCCTGGTCGACATCATGAAGAACTATATGGCCAACAAATCCTTCTCTCGGGGTGTGGAGACGTTGGGGGCAGAGGCATCGATGGTCTTTGTCGGTAATACCCAGCATACTGTGCCTTATATGCTCAAGCACTCAAATCTGTTCGAGGAGCTGCCCGAGAAATTTTACGATTCTGCCTTCCTTGACCGGATCCATTTCTATATCCCTGGCTGGGAGGTGGATATCATCCGAGGGGAGATGTTCTCCGATGGCTATGGCTTCGTAGTGGATTACCTTGCCGAAATTCTGCGTTCTATGCGCAATCACGATTATTCGGATCGCTACAAGGAGCAATTTTCCCTCTCCTCAGATATTTCCACCCGCGACCGGGATGGCATCAATAAAACCTTCTCCGGGTTGATGAAGATCCTTTTTCCCCAGGGCGGGGCTTCAAAAGAAGAGACCGAGGAACTGCTCAAGGTCGCCATTGAAGGTCGTAAACGTGTCAAGGACCAATTGATGCGCATCGATTCCACCTACCCCAATGTATGCTTCACCTACCTGGATGCAGCTTCAGGCAAGGCCAATCCGGTAAAAACGCTCGAAGAGGAAGAGTATTTCCACTATTACCACAAGACGGTAGCTGACGGCAGCAGCACAGAGGATAGCAAGGGAGGGGATGTGCCAACGGCAGCCTTGAGCGCCACCCAGGAAGAGTCATCCGCTCCCGCACCGGCGCAGACCCTCAAGGAACAGCACTTAACCTTTCAGGAGAATCAGCGCGGCATCTCCTATGATTCCTTGTTTGGTCCGTATCTGTCAGGACCGAGCAAAATCACTGTCACCGACCCCTATGTCCGCCTTTTCTATCAGCTAAGAAACTTCATGGAATTCCTGGAAACGGTTGTGAAGCACAAGCCAAGGGAAGAGGAAGTGGCTGTGCACCTGATAACGACTGAAGACGAATTCAAGGGAGAGCTACAGCGAAATCACCTTGAGAAAATCAAGGAGTCTTCCGGAATGGTAGGCATCGACTTCACCTGGGAGTTTGATAACACCGGCACCATCCATGCTCGGCATATCGTGACCGACCACGGGTGGAAGATTCTTTTGGATCGGGGTTTGGATATCTTTCAGCATTATGAAATGAATGAAGCTTTCACCTTCGCCAACCGCCTACAGCAGTATAGGCCATGTAAGGCGTTTGAGGTGACATACCTAAGAGACAAGGAGTGACCGTCGAAACGTTTTTGGGTGAGGCTCAGATATGGTGGTTATCCAATTTTGAGTCCCCGCTTTCCGCAAGGCATATCTTGGTGTTAGCGTAATTTGAAAGATAGTGGCACCTTTATCCACATGTCTTCCTCTGTGCCATTTCGTGTCCCGGGTTTGATCGTTGCTGTATTCAGGCTGAGACCAAGACATCATGCAGGGAAACTTGCGAGAGGGATAAAAAAATTACGCTGAACGCTATTTGCCTGGGCGCGCCCTTGTTCATTATCAGGTTGCTGCGCGTTCAACTCTGACCGCCCCTCGTGTCACCACAACTTCTGCTTCTTCCATGAAAATGACAAGTACATCTTTCACGTCAACCACTCCCTCAAGCAATATGCCATCGTGGTGCCTGTTTTTGTAAAATTCGGCAGTTCCTTCATTGAGTGTCCACGATAAGCCTTCAACGCCAGACGCTACCAACGACGGGGATTCACCTCGGAAAATTTTGAGTTTTTCTGGGAGATCTTCCAGTATTGTCAAACCTTCGGTCGGCCACGTTATAAAATGGAAAGTGCGAAAAAGTCGTAAAAGCTCCAGAGTGGATTGGGTGCCAATCGCCCGCGTAACCTCGGTGGAAGAAGCCATCCAAGCACCATAGAAATCGTCAGCATGGTGTTTTAGCAACTCAGCCAGCCTTGCTTCGCACATTCCTGAACGGTTCAATCGCTGCACTAAATTTCTAACCTCAGAAAGTATGGGGATAAAGCGGCCCAAATTTTCCAGAGATTCTTTCACCCAAAGGGGAGCCTCGAACCCTTCCTTGCTGTTTTGAAATTTAATCACATTCAACATAAGTTAATGTCTCCACGATTGGTGCCGCGTCATCAAGCAATTTTTTGCTTGGTCCATGCTATATTATCATTATTAATCAGGACTTAAGTTAGACAACAAATGTTATGCTGCGGCCATGAATGAATTCGATGGCCGCCGTAGTTGAACCCCATTTGAATCGGCCACGGCAGCTTATGCTGGGCCCCGAAAGGGGCCTTTATTTTTTCCCGATCTCCTGCAGCATCATCTTTGCCTCGGCTTCAGTTGATTCTTCGGTGAAACCGTTCACGTTTACCCACTCATTCTCATAGTCGGCTCGCGAAGGAATGCCCCAGCAGTCCACGAGTATATGGATCTTGGCTGCGACCGCAGCCTCATCGCCCCACATGCGACGGATCTCTTCAATCCACTCAACATGGTGCCGGTGGCAGCGGTGGTCTTGGCCGTACTCCTTAAAAAGGGCATCGAGCCATTGATGGACTTCGCGCCACTCGCGGCCCAGCAGTTTCTGACAATCTGCGCAATGTTCGTGAAAGTATGCCATAGCTTTCCTTCCAGACCTAGCCCTTGATCATTGCCGGCCCTTTTTGAAATCCTTTCGGAGCCCTTTTTCGCAAAGGGCTTCAAACTCAAACATGCGACGCTTATCGACCAGCTCAATTTTGTGCAAGCCATGAGCGGTCTCGTGCATTTCATAAAGGATTCTACTTTTCCCGTTTTCCACAGTCCGGACCAGGTCCTCGCCGTAGATGTTCAGCAGCTCCTGGGCGAGCTCGTCGTACAGGGTCAAGTCCACAAACAGCGGCTCTCCGTATGGGAGCCAGGTTGCGGGGATCTGGCCCCTCAGTGTTTGCCAGTCCTGATCAAACTCTACTCCCGGCAGCAGGTCATCGATGATATGGAGTTCGGCCGCGATCCGGGTTTCTTCTCCGAATTGAGCAGCGGTCAAATCTATCCCTAGGCGATGATGCAGGATCTGGCGGTGGTTCATTCCGTATTGCGGGAAAAAATGGTCCAGGAAGGCGTGGACCTCCTTGAAGGCCTTGCCGAGAAGTTTCTGGCAAGTGGCACTATGTTGGGTCAGATCGGGCATGGATTATTTCACAAAATAATTGTTTTTTTCCAGCAGGTCTTGATCCTCGATCATCTTCTGGCGCCGTTCCTTGATCTCTTGGTCACTGGCCCCATGGCTCTTGTCCCACTCCAGCAAGAATTCCCATCGTTCCTCATTGGTCAGAATTCGACAGAATGGTGAGGCCTGGCGCATCGCATTTGCTCGTTCCGAGTCCTCCGTGGCCACGGTAAGGCATTCCTCTATGCCCATATCCACAAGTCGCTGCCATTCTTCAAGGTAAGGCTGGGAATTGGTGCAGACGGTTTTGCGCCACCGGCCAAGGGTTTCTCTCGGCTTCTCGAACAGGCTTGGATCTTGTCGTATCTTCTCGGCGATCAACCGATGCAGAGCCAGGCTGCGCTGGTCAATTTCTTGATGGGATGGCATGGCTCAGATCTCCACCACCAATGCCGGGTCGTATCCGCTATCCTCCCGGCCGATATATCCGCGGGGATTACACAGCACCCGAGTCTCGCCAATCATATAGTCACACGCGGTATGCGTGTGGCCATGAATCCATAGGGCCGCTCCGGATCGTGCAACCAGGTCGTCAAGGTTGGACGCATAGCCAGCGCTGAGATAATCGTTCTTCCATTGATCCGGAATCGACTTGAGCGATGGCAAGTGGTGGGTGACCACCACGAGCTTTTTCCCCGCAGCGGCCTCGATCTCCTTTGAAAGCCAGGCTTTTTCTTTGGAATGAGCCTGTAGGGCGTCGAGCGCTCTGAACTTTTTATATGACGGCAGTGTTCGGATTTTTTTGAAATCGTTCATGCCGGACTCAACTGTCAGCATGGCAATCGCCTGGCTGCCCAGCAGGTGAAAGTCCGTCCACAGAGTGGCGCCCAGGATCACCACGCCATCCTGCTCATATTTGCCGAAATCGAGGACGTGGACATTCGAGCCGTCCGCCTCCTCCTGCATCTCGGCCTTCAACTTTTGGTAGGTCTCGCCGTAGTATTCATGGTTGCCCGGGACGTAGATCACCGGCTTGCCGGCGAAGGCCTCCTTTGCCCAGGTGATCCCTCGGGTCTTGAGATCTGTGTCGCCGGCCAGGATTACCAGGTCGGCATCGGTCTCGGGCGGCTCGAAGGGCCCGAACTCGATATGCAGGTCTGTGAGGATTTGGAGTTTCATCGTTTCCGCCACCACCATTGCCTGTAGTCATTCGGCCAGGCGCAGTAGTCTTTCTCCTCGCCCGCAGGTGAAGGGGCGCTGCGGCCTATGAGCCAGCTTTTGAATGCTTGACGTTCGCCGTCCGGCAACTCAGATATCCGCACGAATGGCATCTTGCCGCCATAGTGGACAACCGGCAGCTGGATCAACTGTAGATCGTTGTCAATCTGCCAGCACTGGCCATTCATAACGTTCATACAAGTGAGGAAGCCTTTGGCCATGTAGGCGCCGGTATCGAGACAGACCGTATGGCCAAGATCATGCACTAACAGATCCGGCTGGGGAGTGTGGCCGCAGATCACTTTTTTCCCCGATACATGCGGCTTGCAATCTTTGTCGAATCGCTTCCAGTGGAGTGCGAATAGAGGCTGGTCAGCCAGGGGCAGATCAGGGCAAAGACCTCCATGTACAAAGATAAAATCGTCTGTCTCACAGGCATCGGCACATCCCAATTGCAGAAAATTGATATGCTCCTGGGGGATGATCTCGGCCATGAGATCCCGTAAGGTTTTCCGATAAAGTCTGGGGTTGCAGAGACGGACATTGGCGTCAAGATCGCCCAGGCGCGCCTCATGGTCTGAAAAAGGATGGCAATAGGATCGGTGAGTGGACAAAGCCTGGTTGCCGAACCAAAGCTGGATGGGCGGCTGCCTGCTCACGATCTTCCAGTCCTTGCCGGTCTCCTTGTCGAGACCATCGGCGGATGGATAATATTCTTCGGTGGTGGTGTCATCGAGGCACTGGAGTAGCATCGCGTCATGATTCCCGCATAAGGAAACGATATTGATTTCCGGGTCCTGGTGCAGGGCAAGAAGGGTATCGATCACGTCTTTTGAGTCCGGGCCGCGGTCGATGTAGTCGCCCATTGTGACGATCAGGTCCTCATGGGTCGGCTTGACGACATCGAGCAGGCGCTGCAAATGACGGCCGCAGCCGTGGATATCGCCGATCGCCAAGATACGCTTAAATTTTTCGGTTTTGTGGATGATCATTTTTTCTATTTTAATCGATTTTACAGAAATATCTTGTTTTATATCCACATGTTATCTTTGTGCTAGCCTAGACCGTTAGCCTTAGCCTAGGCCGTCAACAGATAACGGTCTAGGCTAATAAAAAACCTTAGCCCGAGCTAACGAAAAAAATGTTCATCAGAAAAAGTTATGCAGATTTATCATCATCCATGCACGGTTGGTTTGCGATGGTGCTTTTGTATGGGGAATTTTCTTCCAGGCAGGATGGCCCTGGTTGCGGAGGGGCTATTCGACGATTGTTGGTGCAATGATTTCGATAAGTTCATCGTGAAGTGCTTGAAAAAAGGAATAGAGTTCTTCCTTCGTCTCAAAGGCCTCGGGGGGGAGCCTTCCTCCGTATTTTTTCGCCTTCTCATCCATAAGTTGGAATATTTCTGCTGTGCCAATTTTCTTCGCTGAGTTCGTCATCTTTATCTCTCCTTTTTGTTGTTTCAGCCCATGTTGGAGATCGTCACCCTCCCAATTCTGTTCTCACAATTTTACAGTTGATACTGTGGTCCTTTTCTTGAAAAAGGTTCTTTTCTGCAGTAACCATGATTAACGGTACTCCTGATTTCCCTTGATTGCGCGTGCCATAGTGCTGCTGAGTTTTGCAAACTGAATGCCCCATGGCCATAGCGATCTCTTCAGGATAGAGGTCATTTTTGAGATCAGCTGCAAATTGGTGCCGGAAGCTGTATGGGGAAACCACGTATTTTCTTCTGGGCCAGAGTTTTTTTGAATTCCGCCGTACCGCCTCCGATAAGGCCTTTGGGTTTTTGATGGTAACATGCAGGGGTTCAGCGTTTGCTATGACGCTATTTTGTAAAAACAGGGCTTCCTTACTTTCAACCATGATGGTCAGTTCACGGTATTCTTGCCCATAACGGCAGTCGTGGGTTTTGGTCCCTCTGATGCTTACCTTGAGATTGCCGTGTTCGTCGAGTTTCACTTGTACGCCCTTGCTCAACTCGCTCGGCCTGCAGCCTGTTGTGCTCAGGATGGCTAGCGCAAGCCGATGTGGAGAATTTTCCGGAAAATTTTTCCAGAAATCAGCGCGCCAGTTCGGAGGGAGCGTGCCGATCCCTTTGCGTTTTGCATTCGAACGCGGATTTTTGTTTGCTCCTTGCCACAGACTTTTGATCTCTAGTCCCAGATGTGTTTTTTCCTGATCGGGAGGGTAACGAGACAAAATCTTGAGTGGGCCTACAAGAGTGGTTGTTGCGCTGATCCATGCCGGGTCGTCTTTTTTTTGCAACTGGTTGATAATCACTAATGTTTTTTGCAGAACAGAAAGAGCATTGGCAACCAAGGCGGCGCGATAATAGTAAAACCCATCTTTTGTTTGGGCATAGTCTTCAGGCCATTTTTTGCTTTGCCGAAGTCTTTTCACGGCAGGCTGATATTGTTGCATGGTGACCAGTGACGGCGTTTTCCAAGTTTTAACAAGCTCCCGTGCTTTGATGATCAGTTTAAAAGATTCCTCTTTTTTGAGCTGATCATGGTTCCCTTGGTGGTTGGAATTGTCCAAGTTAACTGAGGCGTGTTTGAGCTGACGCTCATCCTGATAAGAAACTTTTTCACTGTCGTTCAAAAGACTCTTACCAGGACCACACGCCACATTATTCCACGCAAAATTGCTGGTGGAATAATGTGCAGGACTAGATGCGTCGGATTGCTGGTCTTTGGCCATGAAATCTCTCCACTCGATGTTCGTTTTAAGCCTCTCATTATTATGCTGCCTTTAACGCTATGCTGCCCACAGCCTCAACCGTCACAATCCTTTTGGGCAAAATAGCCTTAATTTCAGCCAAAAAATTATCTCGGAACCAGGAACAAAAATACGGGTCAGGCCCTGCCAAAATTAATTTTCCGCTTGCCTCCTCATCAAGAATGCAGATAAGAGGTTCGATCCACAGTTTTTGATCTGCTTCACTTAATTTTTCCGACAAGGTCGATTTTATTTTTTCCAAGGTGGGGGAAACCACTTCAGCAGGAATAGCCTTGGGGGGAGAGATATTAGAATGAGGTGGTAGATGATTTTTAGCTTTTTGGTTGGCTGAGATAGAAAGCAGCGCTGTGTCTTCTGCCGCAAGCCCGCCTTGTGCATCCAATCGTGACGCGACGGCAAGCACCCATCCTCTAGGATTTTTAACAAGGCCTCCACCATCCAACGTGGCCACTAGTAGCTGGCGAGCAAGATCAAGGGCTTCTGGGGATGGGGCTTGGTGGTTGGTGGTTTTTTCAGTTTTAGGTGAAATATCAGTACTTACTTGTGGAGGATTTGCCGTATCCGGCGAAACCGTATCCGGCAAATCCGGATGCGGATCATCTTCTTGTTTTTGTGTAGTTTCGTGCACGATGTAATCAGTGGATTGAAATTTGCCATCCTCGCGATTTTGCATTCGGGTAACATAACCAACTTCCATTAACTCTTCGATTAGGACATAGATCCCATCTCTACCCGTTTTCCTGCATGAATTAGATGTCTGCTTGACTAAATGTCCAATTTGCACACGCCAATCATCTGGCTTGCCAAGGAGGTAAATCAACATGCCTCGCGCAGCCCAGGAAAGGCGAGAATCTTCGCTTATTTGCTTATCCAAAATGTAAAAATTATTGTTGAGTCGGGGAGCTCTAATGATCATGTGACCGCCCCCCTCGCAAAAGATACAGGTTTACTGTATGATGTGTAACCCATCGAAATCGCTCCCATGCGTATGTTTGGTGGCTAGGGGGTTGTCGGTGCTCGTAACATCGGCAATCCCCGCTTTTTTGTTAGGCTGCATCATTATTCGCCTCCTCAAACTCAAATCGCTTTTCTCTTTCTCGGGCAGCCAGTTCTTCTTTTGATGGTCGGCCAACACGTCGAGTTGCAGGTCTCCCCGCCAGCAGGCGCTCCACTTCTGTCGCCGGGAAACGGATAATCTTTCCCATTTTTACATATAAAATCGGCGACTTGCCGCGCATGACCCAAACTCTCCAAGTCTGGGGTTTTGTTTGGGTCAATTCCGCAACTTCTTTAAGGCTGTACATTTTTTTCATTTTTTCTTCTGTCATATTGTCCTCCTGCTGGTTGTGTGAAGCATGATCAACTTTTACCACCTTCAAACAACCATGTACAGGGGAAAAATAATGTAACTACCTGTAATCGTTTGTAATTTCTATGTCATATATACGATACAGAAATTACAAAAAAAAATTGTGAGGGTATATTTGCGACAAATCAATATGATGAGCGCGAATTATGAGAAGAATGGATCTGCGAAAAAATATTTGAAATTTGTAACGGGGCGAACAAGCGGAGTTCTTTGCTAGCAGTGAGAAATCAGAATGGACAAAATTTGGACAAAGTAAAAATGTAGCGGCATCGGTTGATTTTCAACAGCAATCAACATTTGGACAACATGTGGACACGTTGGACAAAAAAATATAGCTTTTTTTGAGTCGGGTGACTTTTCTTGCAGATGGTAACTAGCTGATTATTTAGTATTTTTTTTGCGAATGGCGTGAGGCCCTACGGGGGAAAAGAAAAAGGGCTTGGATTGACTCCAAGCCCTTGCTATTGCTGGTGCGCCCGGCACGATTCGAACGTGCGACCTGCGGATTCGTAGTCCGACACTCTATCCAGCTGAGCTACGGGCGCATAAATGAGATGGGATTTATACCGCACATTGTCCTGTTCGGCAACAAGTTTATCATCCGCTTCCTGCTGAATTTTTTTGCGAAAATTCAAGCGCTCCTGTGGGCATAGGCGGCCAGGAAATCGAGGCCGGTGCGGTTGAGCACTTCGCCGAACCGCTCACCGTGCCTGTTCTCCGCCTTGAAATGGGCGAGGCAGGCATCGATGATCGCCAGGGTGGTTTCCGCGGAAAAGATCCCGGAAAGTTCCCGGCCAAGCTGCGGGTGGCGGCCCAGTTTGCCGCCCAGCAGGATGCGGTAGCCGCTGAGTCCCTGGGCGATGGCGCCGGTCGGGCAGACCCGGGCGCATTGGCCGCAGGCCAGGCAGCGCCGCCAATCGAATTGCGGTCCGGGTTCCGGTTCAGCGAGGGTGATTCCCTTTTCCCGGCAGGCATCAAGGCAGGCCCCGCATTCCGAGCAGGGGGAGTCGCTTCGTGCAGGGAGGGCGGCGCTGATCAGGCCGATATCGACAATCTGGGGGCGGGAGCAACCGTTGGGGCAGTCGGCCAAGGTAACCCGGAATTCGTGGTGCAGCTTGAGCGGGTCGGACACCCGGCCTTGCATGAATTCCTTGAGATTGTGCGCGCGTAGCAGGGATTCCAGCCGTTTGCTCAGGTTCTCCCCGGTGTCGATGCGGTTGGGGCAGCCGCTCTGGCCGAAACAGGATTCCACGGTAAAACCCTGCACTTCGTTTTCCTGGTGATGCAGGGAGCGTTGCTTGCAGGCCGTGACATGTTCCATCGTTATCCTGGCGGCTCCGGCTTGCCGCGCCTCGGTTTCCACCCTTTTTTTTACCCGCGTGCGAACGAAAAAAGGCACCGTGCCCACCGCCTGCTCCGCATCCTTGTCCCACTCCATGGCTCACCTCAACGTATGATTTTGAGCAGAGAATAGCGCGGAAAGCGACGAAAGGCCTTGATCCAAGTCAAGGACGGCGAATCAATCCGGCCCGTGTTGCAAGAAAGCGAGAAAGGTGCTGCAGATGGGAGAGGGCTGCCGGTTTTTCCGGGTGATCAGGTAAAATGGGCGCGAGAGGCGGATGGCGCTCACGTCCACAGCCACCAGGGAGCCGCGTTCGATATCCTCGGCCACGGCCCGGCGGGAGAGGATGGCGATGCCGACCTCTGCCTTGACGCCCTGGCGGACCGCCTCGGTGCTGCCCATCTCGGCCACGATCCGCAACCGGGAAAGATCCAGGTGTTTTTCGAGCAACTGGGTCACCACCCTGCGGGTGCCGGAGTCCCGTTCCCGGATGATCATCGGCTCGGTGAGCAATTGCGCGGGCTCCACCGCTGTTTTTTTGGCAAAGGGATGGCTCGGATACACGGCCAGGACCAGCTCATCGTCGAGGATTTCCCGCCATTCCAGGGCCGGATCGCTCCAGCGGGCTCCCACCACGCCGAACTCGGTGTCGCCGGCCAGAACCCCGTCCGCCACGGTGCGCGAGTTGCCGATGGAAAGGGTGATCTGGATGGCGGGATGGAGTTTTTTGAAACCGCCGATCCGTTGCGGCAGGACATAGGCGCCGGGGATGGTGCTGGCCCCGAGGGCGAGATGGCCGGCCATCTCGCCGCGATAACCGGCCATGGCCTGCATGGCCTCCTGGCGGAGGCGGATGATTTTTTTCGCGTATTTGTAAAGGATCTGCCCTGCCTGAGTGGGCAGGGCCTCGCGGCCCAACCGATCCACCAGCCGCTCTTCGAGCAGCTCTTCCAGGCTGCGGATGTGTTCGCTCACCGTGGGCTGGGAAAGAAAACTGGCCTCGGCTGCCTTGGTAAAACTCTTCAGCTCAACGACCTTGCAAAAGACCTCGAGACGATGAATGTCCACGGGAAAACCCCCCCTTCTCGGCTATTGGGTTGGATAGGTATAGCCGATATAGACTATTTGTTGTCTTAATGCAAGGGGGGCGTGTTTTTTGTCTGGCAATCCTTTGTTTTTGCGGAGGGATTGTCGCAGCCGCTGCACGAGCAGCCGCAGCCGGTTTTGCTTCCGTCAAGCTGGCGGCGGATGCGGCGGCCGATAAAAAACACGCAGGCTGCGATGATCAAAAAAATGATAATGTTCTGCCACATGGCGTCCCTCCTTGGTCTCGTTTTGGCTCAGCCGGCAAATCCCAGCGCCCGGCCACCCTGATAGACCAGGGTGGCCAACAAAAAGGCGAAACCGGTGTTGAAGCAGATGGAGAAAAGCCCCCATTTCCAGGAGCCGGACTCGCGGGAGATGCACACCACCGTGACAAAGCAGGGCGCGTAAAACATGACGAAAACGATGAGGGCCATGGCCACCAACGGGTTCCAGTGCGTATCCTTGGCCAGGGTTTCGGAAAGGGAGGCGGTATTTTCCGGGTCGGTTTCGCCCAGGGAGTATGCCGTGCCCAGAGTGGCGACGATGACCTCCTTGGCGGCAAACCCGCCGACCAGGGCGATATTGGTCCGCCAGTCAAAACCGGGCAGCCAACTCACGGATTCCATGGCTGTGCCGAGCCGGCCGGCCAGGGAGTGGCGCAGACCGCTGCCCGCCCGGTCGCTGTCGATGGCGGCCAGCTTCTCTTCCCGTTGCAGGGCCTCCTCCGGCGTCTGGGCGGACAAAGACTCTACTTCCTGGCGCTGCCGGGCGAAGTTCTCTTCTTCCGAGGCCGGCAGCCCCGGGAAGGTCATCATGGCCCAGATCAGGATGGAGATAGTCAGGATGGTGGTGCCCGCCTTTTTGATATACTGCCAGGTCCGTTCCCAGGTGTGGATGAACAACCCCTGGAAGGTGGGAAAGCGGTAGGGCGGCAGCTCCATGACAAAGGGGGTGGAGTCGCCCCGCAACACGGTGAGCCGCAGAATTTTGGCCGCGGTGAGCGCCACGCCCCAGGCCAGCAAAGTCAGCAGGAACATGAGCTGGGCCTGGTTGTTGGAAAAGAAGGTGGCGGTGAGCAGGGCGAGCACCGGCAGCTTGGCCCCGCAATTCATGAAGGAGACGGTGAGCAGGGTGGCCAGCCGTTCGCGGGGGGAGCGCAGGGTGCGGGCCGCCATGACCCCGGGCACGGCGCAGCCGCCGGCAATACCGCCGGAGACGATGTAGGCCATGACCGAACTGCCGTGCAGCCCGAAGATCCGGAAAACCCGGTCCATCATGAAGGCGACCCTGGCCAGGTAGCCGGAATCCTCAAGGATGGCGATGCCGAAAAACATGAACATGATCAGCGGCACAAAGCCCAGCACCCCGCCCATCCCGTCGATGACCCCGGAGATGAGCATGGACTTGAGGTGGCCGTCCGGCAGCAAGCTGCTCAGGTTATCGCCCGCCCAGCCGAAAAAGGTCTCAAGCCAGGCAACGGGTAGTTCGCTGAAGGTGAAGGTGAATTTATAGAGGCCCAGCAGAACACCCAGCATGATGAGCGGTCCCAGGAAGCGGTTGGTCAGGACCTTGTCGATCCGGTCCGAGGCGTGGAGCCGGTCGATGTCGAAGGTATGGGTGATCACCTCCTGGCGGAGTACGGATTTGATGTAGCCGTAACGGTGGTCGGCAATGATGGCCTCCGGATAGGTCTCCATGGTTTTGTGCAGGTGGGCGGAGACTCTCTCCACAATCTCCTGGAGCTCCGCGTCCACGGCCGGATTGTGTGCGCGCCCTTTTTCCCGGATCTGGCTGTCGCCTTCCAGGTACTTGAGCGCCAGCCAACGCGGGGCATAGTTCTCGGTCATGAACGAGGTTGCGGTGATGCGTTGCGCCATGGTCTGCAGGGCGAGGTCAACGTCTTCTCCGTACGAGATGTACAGAGGATCCCAAGGCTTGTTTTCCTTGGCCAGCGCAAGGGCGGCCCCCATCAGTTCGGCGGTGCCCTTGCCGGAACGGGCGATAATGGGGATGACCGGCACCTTGAGAAGCTCGGCGAGCTTTTGCGCATCAAGGCTGATGCCGCGATCCTGGGCCACGTCGATCATGTTGAGGGCGATGACCATGGGCACGCCCAGTTCAAGAAACTGGGTGGAAAGGTAGAGATTGCGTTCCAGGTTGGAGGCGTCGGTGATATTGATGACCACATCGGGCTTTTCCTGGACCAGATAATCGCGGGCCACCACCTCTTCCACCGAATAGGCGGTGAGAGAATAGGTGCCGGGCAGGTCGATGATGGAGGCGTGTTCACCGGAGGGGAAGGTGTACCCGCCCTCTTTTTTTTCCACGGTGACCCCGGGATAGTTGCCCACATGCTGGCGGGAGCCGGTGAGAGTGTTGAAGAGGGTGGTTTTGCCCGCGTTGGGATTGCCGGCCAGGGCGATGGTGATCGTTGCCATTACAGCTTCTCCTCGGGGTTGGCGACGTCCACCTCGATGTAATCTGCTTCGCTGTTACGCAGAGTCAGGGTGCCGCCCATGATTCTGATCGCCACCGGATCGTAGAGGGGTGCCCGGCCCATGATGGTGATGCGGGTGCCGGGGACAATGCCCATGTCGCGGATACGCCGGCCAAGTTCGCCGCCGACCTTGACCGCGGTGATGAAGCCGGATTGATCTTTCTGCATTTGGCGGAGCAGAATTGTGGGCATGGGTGTTCTCCGTGGGGCTGTGTTTCAATTATTATTGCTGAGGGGCAATAATAAAAAAGGGCGGTTAAGAAGTCAATATCTTTTTTAGTGCACAGAATAAAATTATGCAGCCCAAACTTTATGGGTGAAGCCCATGTGCAGGCGGGGAGGAGTGGTATGCGGGGTTGGGCGCAAGGAAGTGCGGAAATGGCGCCGTCCCGCTCCTTTGACAAGAGAGCGGGACGGCGTAACAACCGGAAATGCGATTGCTGCTATTCCCTGGTGTTCCGCATCATGTTCAGGGAATTTGGGTGGTGCAGGTCCGTGTCCATGTCCACGGTATGGCAGAGCTTGCAGTTGCGGTTGGCGCCCAGCGGGTAGGGATTGGACTGATACTGCCGGGGAGCGAAGTTGTCCCGCTCCCTTTCGTAGGGGTTGGTGGCGGGATACTCGGCATGGGGGCTGCCGTGGCAACCGGCGCAATGGATGCTGCCCGCATCGTCGTGCCGGTTGCGGTACAGGGCGTCGGCCCCGGTGGTCCAGACATTGAAGGCGCTGTCCGTCTCCGGCGGTCCGAAGTTGACATGGCAGGTCAGGCAATCCGGTTGCTGCAGCCACGGAGTGCGCGGCTGAATCCCGGCAAGGGGTGTTGCTCCCTGTGGGGTGAGGTGCTGCATGAGCCGCTGGGCTCCGGGTTTTCCCGCCTGTTTTTCCGCCAAAAGCAGGGCCAGGGCGTGGTCTTCCAGGGCGCCGTGGCAGGTGGTGCAGTCAAGTCCGGCCTCATGGTGGATGCCGCGGAGGAAACGGGTGGCTCCCTGCGGGCTGCTCGGGTGGCAGAGCGCGCAGGCTTCGGCGCCCCGGCCGCCGAGAAAGTTGGCGTGGAAGCCGTGGATGGAGGCGGAGAGGTTGAGAAGCCCTGCTTTGCCGGGTCCGTTCAGTATCGGGTCCGGATGGCAGCTCTGGCAGAGGACGGGCTTGCCTGCCTTGACCTGGGCTGCAAGTTTGGTTTTGTGAAACCGGTCATGCATGGTCAGGATGTCTTGCGCCGCGGCGGTTGAGATTCCGGTGTTTCCCCTGCGCCACCCTCCGCCATGGCAAGTCTTGCAGCCCATCTCGGTTGCAACCGGGGCCACCATGCGGGTGGCGGCAAGCAGGGTGTTGGTGGTCTTGTCCCTGGCCTCGATGGTAAAGCTCGGATAGGGCTGGTATCCCCCCTGAGCGGGATAGGGGACCACCGGAACCTTCTCCGCGACAAAGGATCTGCCCCCTTGCTTGCGCTGCATAACGCCGGAAAGCCCCTGGCCGGAAAGGCCGATATTGTCGGGCAGGCTGCGGCCGAACAGGGCGGGCAGGTCTTTCCAGAACCCCACCTGTGCGGCGGGTTTTTCAAAGCCCTGTTCCACGCGGAAGGAAAGCGCCACTCCCTCGGTGACCACTTCCGGGATTGGCCCGCGCTTGATAAGCTGGGCAAAAAGATCGTTTGCCGGGGGCATGAGGCTGAAAGTGCCGTCCGCATCGCTGATGCTGTGCATGCCAAGGCTGTTCCAGGCAATAAGGACGTAGCCGTCCTGCTCCGGGTCAAAGGGCAGCGGGGCCAGCGGCGGGGCAGACAGTTGCGGGGGAGGCGTCGTCTGCTCCTTTCTGTTGTGCAGCCCTTCAATAATATAGGCGGCCAGGGCGTGCCGCTCTTGGAGGTTGCCTGCAAAAGGCGGCATGCAGCGGATCAGCCGCCCTTGACCGCTGATCTCCGCCTCCATGGCATAGACCGATTCGTACTTGGCGCTCATCTTTTTGATGTCCCGCATGGGGCCGCCCACGGAATGGCAGGGGGAGCACATGATGTTGAAGAGCTGCCGGCCAACCACCAGCCGGTTTTCCGCGGTGATCTCCTTGCCGGTCCATTTGGCTGAGGCGAGGATGCCCTTGGCCTGGACCGCGCCGAGATCCTTGACCAGGATGGAGTTGGCGTAGATGTGGCCGTACAGGGTAAAGGGCCGTCGGCTGCCCTCCCGGATGTACTCAAAAGCGCCCATGTAGGTGATGCCGAGAAGCAGCAGCACCACGGCCAGGGAGCGGGTGGCTGTTTTCGGCAGCCGGATCACCATGATCAGGCCGCCAAGGAAAAGAAGCACCGAAGCCCAGAGAAAGACGGTGAGAAAGGGGGCCAGTTCCGGGCTGAAGTTTGCAATCCAGGCCCGTTGCGGCTCGGGCAGGGCTTGGACGTACCACCAGGCCGAGGCCAGGAACAGCAGGAAGGGGGCAAGGAGCCAGGCGGCGCAGTAGCGGACCATGCGCAACCGGAAGGCTTCTTCCTTGATCGCGGTGGAGGTGAGAAAGCCATACAGCCCCGCCAGCATGAGGCAGAGGAAGGTGCGGAAGAAAAGGGCCGGCCAGAAGGCGGGATTGAAGATGCCGTCCCAGAAGTTGCCGGTGGCCAGCCATTCGCCCGGGGTGAGCATGAAGCCGATGATCCCGTTGATGGCAAAGAGGGAGAGCCAGGCGAAGATGAAGTAGAGCCAGCCGATGAGCAGATGGCTGCGCCGCTCCATGCGGCCGAAGGTCTGGTAGTAGATGAGGATCGACACGATCTCCCCGAGAAAAAATACCCACTCGATGGCCCAGCCGAAGACAAAATTATGGATGAGAATGGAGGTGGCGGCCGGGGCGATGAGGGCGATGGTGAACCAGATGCCCACCCCGGTTATGGCGCCGAGCACCAGGGTGAGGAGCAGGAAAAACTTGGTGTGTTGCCGGGTGTAGTCAAGGATGGGTTGCGAGCCTTCCCGGTAGCCCTTAATCTCGGTGAGCACCAGAAAGAGGCCGCCGCCGATGGCGAAATGGGAGATGTATACATGAAGCACGGCGATCAGGGCGATGAGCAGGCCGCCGCCGGAGAAAGCCAACTGCCAGACCGGATAGTTCATCAGCGCACCTCCCTAGGCACCCGGGCCGCGAGTTTCAGCATGTAGACGACCACCGCAACCCCGATAACCAGAATGGCCAGGAAGAGCACCAGCGGCGACCACTGCGGCACGACCTGCAGGTCGGCGGGATGGAAATAGGGGGCCAGATAGGCCTGCCTGGCCAGATCCCGCACCAGGACCATGAGGAGGATGGTTGTCCCCATGGTCCTGGTGGCCGGCCAGACCCGTTCCTTGGCGCCGTAGTAAAGAGCGAAAAAGGCCGTGACGAGGGAGGCGGTGAACAGGGCGGTATGCAGGAGAGCACCGCCGACAAAGAGTTGGTGCACATTTTTGGGCAGGGAAAAAAGAAAGGGGATGCCGATGCCGATTTCAACCATTGTGGCGTAGGTGAACCATTGCATTCCACCGCGCAACCGGTTTTCGGCCCCGACCACGCCTTTTTTTTGTTGAAAATGGGCGAGAATTGCCAGGAAAAGACCGCCCATGGCCACGGAGGCCACGACAAAATGGAGGTAGCGGGCCAGCAGGGTCGGGTCGGCCAGGTTGAGGAGGGTGCCGTCCGGCCTCTGAAAATAGGCGTTCCAGTGCTGGGGCGTCTGCATCAGGGTGAGATTGTTGACAAAGAGAAAGGCAATGATCAGCAAGAGCAGGATACTCGTGGTCAGGGCCCGTATTCGGGTGGCCCGTGGCAGGTCGCCGCCCATCTTATACAGATAGGCGCTGTAGTAGGCGAGAATGAGCAGCCCGATGATGGAAAGCCAGTACGCCCCCATGAGGATGGAGCTGGTATAGATGAAATGGCCGTAAAGCACTTGGAGAAAAAGCAGGGGCGCCACCCCGAAGTTCACGGCAAAGGCGATGGTATATGGCAGGATGCCTGCGATATCCCGGCAGGGGGGCGGGTCGGCGGGCTTGGCCCGCATTTCCCTGACCAGCGCGATCATGGCGCTGCCCAGCATAGCGTTCATGAACACAAGGTGGGCGAAAAAGGTCAGGATAAGAAGGAGCTGGAAAAATTCCCAGGGCGCCGGGATGGTGTCTGGGGTCGGGATGAGCTGGGTTGGATCCATGGCAGGTCTCCTGAGGGGTAAACTTTCTTACGTATAGCACAAAAAAAATGTTTCCAGGGGAAAAATACGACAGAACAGGGGCATGCCGGGAATAGTGAAAAAAAGCCTGAACTGGAAAGAAGATAAAACGAGATAATAGCAGTAATATCGAGCTATGAAGAGAAATGATGAAGATTTAGCGGTTAATGAAATGATATTTTCTCCTCCCCTTCCGGTTCTAACCACATGGAATTTTGCGTTTTTTGCCCTCGGTGGGGAAATGGGCGAGATATCCGGTTTTTAGAGGGTTTTAAGGAGATTTTCGCCCGTTTACTTGGGGTTATGGGCTGTTGAAAACTTGGCGGACAACGGGTGAGAAATTCCGTGAGACCGGTTTTGACAGGGGGATGGTTTTCCTTTAAAAAAACGGGCAGAAATTATCTCAGCGGTCTCAATTCGCTTTAATCGGTTGTTTTTTCGTGACTGAACCAGGGGAAAAAGATGCTTTGGCAGCGAGTTAAGAGTGTTTTGTCCCAAAAAGTTTCCGACAGCGACTTCAAGCTGTGGATCGAACCCTTGCAATGCGTTCAATTCGATGCCCAGAGCGTCGAACTGGCTGGGCCTGATCCGTATTTCTGTTCCTGGGTCAGGGAGAACTATCTGACCGATATTCAGAACGCCTTGCAGGATGCCGGCTTTACCGGCGGGGCGGTGCGCCTTTCGGTTGGCGCAGCGCAAAAAGAGCAACCCCTCTTGCCGGAACCGGAAAAGAAACAGAGCCAGCTCCGGTTGCCGAGCATGCCCGTGGCTCGCTCCACGGTGCGCACCCTGCATCCGCGGTATACCTTTGACGAATTCATGGTTGGCGAGTCAAACGCCATGGCCTACGCGGCCTGCGAGGCCATGGCCGGCGGCGATTCCGCCTTGAGCCCCTGCCTGTTTATCGAAGCGGGAACGGGCTTGGGCAAAAGCCATCTGACCCATGCGGTGGCTCACTATGTAACGAGCCATTCCCCCGGAACCCGGCTGCATTATGTCACCTCCCAGCAGCTCACCTCCGAGATGGTCCGCAGCATCAAGAATAACACCATGGATCATTTCAAGGAAAAATATCACAACCAGTGTGATGTGCTGCTGATGGAGGATGTGCAATCCCTGGCCGGCCGCACCAAGACCCAGGCCGAGCTGGCCGAGGCCCTTGATGTTCTGATGGATTGCGGGAAAAAGGTTATTTTCACCGGGGCGGTTTCCCCGCGCAATATCCCGGACATTGATGACGGTGTGCGTTCCCGGCTCTCCTCCGGGCTGATTACCACCATCAATCCTCCGGACCGGCGGACCCGTTGCCTGATCATCGAGCGTAAGGCCCGCAACAACAAATTGACCCTCACCGGGGAGATCATCGAGTTCCTGGCCGACCGGATCCAGGGCGATATCCGGCGGGTGGAAAGCGCCATCATCGGCCTGAAGGCCAAGGCCTCCCTGCACAAGACCCTGCCGGATCTGGACATGGTCAAGGAGATCGTCGCCGGGATCATCGGGCAGCGCCAGGAGTTGTCCTCCGTGCTGATCCGGAATTTCGTGGCCGGCCAGTTTGATGTTTCCATCGAAGAGATGCAGTCAAAGGCAAGGAAAAAGACCATCGCCTTTCCCAGGCAGGTCTCCATGTACCTGGCCAGGAAGCTCACCGAGGAAGCGCTGTCCGAAATCGGCAAGGCGTTTAACCGTGATCATTCCACGGTGGTGCATTCCATCCGGGTCATTACTGAAGCCATTGTCCGCAGCGGTTCCATCCGCGGGCAGGTGGAGCATCTGGTGGAGCGTTTGAAAAATCAGGGGTAAAGGGAAAGCAGGACGCACTAACCATCCCGGGGCGGGGGCCTGGGTAATCACGACAAGGGGGGGGGTATGCGAACCGTTTGCTGTGTGTGTCGCAGGGTGAAATGCAAAGGGGATTGGCTTGAGCAGATGATCGAGTCCGAGGTGCGGGTGTCCCATGGGTTCTGCCCGGAATGCTTCGACAAAACCATGGCGCAGTATTCCCGCGCCTGGTCAAGCGAACGGGGGGCCGCACAGCCCGTGCCGAAAGTATCGTAACGGGAGGTTCCTTGCCGACCCTTAAAAATAAACCGGCTTGACCTCGGGCTGTTGTCTCTTTCCGCCCACCCGGTGCAGTATCCTCTCGGCCACTGTCTTGGCCGTCTTCATCATGTCGTTCATGCCGATTCCTTCCCAGCCAAAACCGCAGAGATGCAGGCCTTCCAGGCGCTGCTCCATGGCATCCTTCCAAGCCAGCAGCGCGGGGTAGCCCATTTCCAGTTGGGGAATGCCGCTGTCGCCGCGCAGCACCCGATGGAAACAGGGGGGCTCGGGCAGGTGGATCAGTTGCCGGAGATCGTCATAGATCCGGCTGACCAGTTCTTCGTCGTCGAGTTCCAGCCGTTCCGGGTGGCGGCGGCCTCCGACCAGCCCCTCCATCAGCACTCTGCCCTGCGGGGCGCGGCCGGGAAACATATGGGTGGAAAAAAGCGCGCCCATGGCAAAGCGTTTTTCCCGCTCCGGGGCCAGATAGCCGAAACCGAAAGGCACTTGCGCCTTGTCGGTGAAGCCCAGGGCCACGGTGGCGATCCGGGCCGTGGGGATGGCGGGCACGGGCGGGGCATGGGAGGCCAGCAGCGCCAAGGCGCGGTTGACGGGCAGGGCGAGAATGACGGTGGCTGCCCGGTAGGTTCCGGTTTCGGTGTGCAGCTCCCATGCTTCACCCTGGTGGGTGACTGCCCGCACCGGGCTGTGGTAGTGGATGTTCGGCCCGGCGGCCAGGGTGGTGATGAGCTGCTCCATGCCTTGCGGAAAGCTGGTCATGGCCGGCAGCGTCGCGCCCTGTGCGCCTTTCTTTTTTCGGAGCAGCCCCTTGAGCACCGAACCGGCTTCCTTTTCCAGGGCCCGCACCCCGGGCATCACCGCATCGATGCTGATCCGCTCATAATCCCCGGCAAAGGTGCCGGTGATCGCGGCATCCACCAGGGGCAGAATCTCGGCGCCGAAGCGGTATGCCGCCCACTGGCCCACGCTCTGCTCGGCGGAGCGCGGTTTTTTGAAAAGATCGCCCAACAGGCGCAATTTTCCCAGGGGGGATAAGAGCGGGGTCGCGAGCAGGGCCTGCGGTTTCTGCGGCAACTGCACCAGCTTGCCGCCGTGGCAGACATAGCGGACAAAATTGCCCAAGGGGGCTTTCTGGGCAATGCGGTCCAGGCCGGTTTCGCTGAGCAGGGCGCGGCTGGCCGGATTGTTGTCCAAAAAGCCGTGCGGGCCCCACTCGGCCAGGTAGCCGTTTTCCTTAAAAGAGCGGACCGCGCCGCCGGGGCGCCCATCCTGTTCAAGGATGAGGATGTCCAGGTCCGGCGCGCTGGTGTGCAGGAAATGGGCGGTGCTTAAGCCGGAAAGGCCGGCGCCGACAATGAGTATTTCGTGTGTCTCAGGCATGGGTGGACATCCGGGGTGAAGGGCTCTGCGTGTGTGCGGGAAGGCTCGTTTGTCCCCTGTTGGGGCAGGTTTCCCTCTTCAGGGATAGCATTATATATGGTATAAGGACTGTACCCGATATTGTCCGGGGTCGTAATGAAAAAAAGTGCAATGGCGAGGCCGGGCCCGGTGGAAGAAAACCCGGCCTCGTCGGCAATGCGCCGTAAAAAAATCAGCTCTCGGATTCCCAACCGGTGAAGGTTCTCATCCTCTATTATTCGCTCAGCGCCCAGACCAGCGGGCTGGTGCACCGTCTCGGCGCAGGTCTTGAGGGACAGGGGGTGCATCTGGTCTGCGAGCGGCTGCAGCCCCTTGTTCCGGGCAAATTCCCCATCGGCACCGTGCCGGCTACCCTGGTCATGATGCTCCTCACCTTTCTGCGGGTCAGGATGCCCATTCAGCCGCTGTCTCCCCTCTGCTGGGAAGACTATGACCTGATCGTGCTGGCCGGGCCCACCTGGTCCTATAATCCCAGCGGCCCGGTTCTCTCCCTGCTCGACCGCGATGGGGCAAGGCTTTTTGCAGGCCGGCAGGTGCTGCCCCTGATTTCCTGCCGGGGCTACTGGCGGATGCACTGGTTGAGCCTGCGTTTTCAGCTTGCGCGGTGCGGGGCCAAGGTGGTGGGGAAGATGATCTTTGCCCATCCCAGCAAGGAGCCCTGGCGAACCATCGGGGTATTCCTCAAGCTTGCCGGCCGGGTGCCGGAACGGTCCCCATGGCTTGGCCGCTATTATCCGCGCTACGGACACAGCCGGGAGCAGCAGGAAGAGGCTTTCGCCTTTGGCGCGGCCATCGGCCAGGCCTTGCAACGCGGGGACACCCTTACGAATCTCTCCTGTATTTCCGGCCGGGCCGGGCAGGGCGGCAGATGAACGCGGCGCGCCTGCCTTAGAATTCAATCCCCTTCTGGGCTGTGATCCCCTGCTGAAAGGGATGTTTTACGGCGCGCATCTCGGTGACCAGATCCGCGTATTCCATGAGCCCCTGCGCTGCATCGCGGCCAGTGATGACCAGATGCAGCCGTTTCGGTCGCTCCCGCAGCAGGGAGATGACCTCCGCTTCCGTGAGAATGCCGAAGCCGAGCAGATAGGTCAGCTCGTCGAGTACGACCAGGTCGTATCCATCGCTCAGGATTTTTTCCCTGGCGAGTTGCCAGCCTGCCAGGGCCGCCTGTTTGACGACCTCCTTGTCCTGCTGCCAGGTAAAGCCGGTGCCGGCGAGATGCAGTTCAATCTGGCCGGGAAAGGCTGCGGTCAAGGCTTGCGCCTCGCCGGTTTTTGCCTGTGCCTTGATGAACTGAATAATGCAGACCTTCAGCCCCTGTCCCGCCGCCCGCAACGCCAGCCCGAAGGCCGCCGTGGTTTTCCCCTTGCCGTGTCCCGTGTTGATGATAACCAAACCCTGTGTCGCCATCTGTTTCCTCTAAGGAAGGTCCGAATTCCGCCCGGGTTCCGGGAAGAGGGTGGAGGATGAATATTCGGTCGTGCGGAATTTTTCCATCTGGCTGCGGTAGAAGGCCTGATGCGTTTTTGTGCGGGTCAGGGCTTCCTCTTCAATGGCCAACGCCTTTTCCCTATTGCCTGTTGCCCAGTATGCGGTGGCCAGGGTGTCGAGCACATGCGGGGTTCTGTTCGCAGCGGCTGCTTTATGGGCCAAAAACAGGGCTTTTTCCGGGTCGCGCAGCCCCGGTTCCTGGGCGGTGAGCAGGAGCCAGGCCAGATTGTTCAGCGCCTCCGTGTTGGCGGGGGAAAGGCGGAGCGCCTGCTCATAGGCGTCGCGGGCCTCGGGTTCCCGGTTGCGGCTGTAGTGAAGATCGCCCAGGACTTGGAACCAGAGGCCGTTGCCAGGCTGTTCCTGTATTTTTTGCCGGATAAGCGCCTCGGCGAATCTGGCTTTCGGGGTTTCGCCGAGAAGATCTTGGGGCATGCGCCAGGCGGCGAAACCGCCGGCCAGCAGGATTGCCGCATAGAAGACCAAGGCCAGGCGGACCTTGCGGTGATGGCGGGATATTACGGCTGGAGCGGTTTCGCAGCGGTGCAGGTAATCGATGCGCTGCCCCAGGCCGAAATGGTGCCAACTGGGCAGATCGCGGATATTGCCGCCGAGCAGGGCGATTTTTTCGAAGACCCGGATCAGAGGAGAGGCATGCCCCATGGCGCTCAAGGCATAGAGGTCTGCTTGGCGTTCAAAGTTGCGCATGAAAAAACCAAAGATGAAACGGAAGTAGACAAGCATCATGACGAAGAGGATGCCGGCGCTGGCCAGGGCCAGGATGGTTTCCGGTGCCGTGCCGGTCAGGGTGATCAACTGATAAAAAAAGTCCGAGCTGAGCAGGAGCAGGAGGAGCGGGGCGGAGCTTATCTGGGCCAGCAGGCCAAAGCCGAGAAAGAGAAAAAGATAGAGCTGGAGATGGTAGTGCTTGACATGCCCAAGCTCATGGGCCATGACGGCTTCCATCTCCTCCGGCGTCGTGGCTTCGAGCAGGGCGGGGGAGACAAGGAGATACCGGAAGCGGCCGCTGAGGCCCATGACCCCGGCGGTCAGCATGCGCCCCTCAAAAAGCGGCCAGAACAGGATGTCGGCAAACCGCAACCGCTGGCTGCGGCAGAACTCTTCGATGCGCTGTCGCGCCGGTCCGGGCGGGAGCGGGGTGCAGCCCCACAGGCGGACTATGGCCAGGGGAAGGAAAAAAACCAGGCCGAAAAGAGAGAGCAGCATCAAAACCGGTTCGCCCCAGGGTGAGGCGAGAAAGGTTCTCAGCCAGGGAAAGGGGGCGTGTTGCAGCAGGTCGAACAGGGAGGAGATGATGAGCCATGGGAGCAGAATGGCGAAATTGATTTTGAGGTTTGCCGCAACAAATGAGCGGGCGGTGAGGCTTCGGGCAAAGATCCTCTGGTAGCTGGGAAGTGCTGCCAGCCAGAGGAGGCAGAGGTAGCCGAAGAAAACCATGACCCCGGAGAGATGGCCAAGAACCGGGAGTTCTTCGGCCAGCGGCAACCGGCTCAGGTAGTAGCGCCCCTCCAGCAGGAAGATGTCCAAGGAGAGAAAAACAATGGCCAGGATGGAAAGCCTTTGTTCCACGGCAAGGTAGCGGGCCGCGCTGGTGTCGGGGGTGCGCCGGAAAAAATAACGGGCCAGTTGGTTGAACAGAACGAGCTTGGCGCAAAAGAGCAACAGGGCAACAGGCCATGGGATCTGAGGCTGTTCCGGAATCGACCCGGTGGTGAGAATCAGGATGACGACCAGGAGGTAGATGAGATTATTGTACATTGGCGTCGGTTGTGGGCTCGAGGGGTAAACGGCGAGACAAATCAGGCCGGTGGCGTGGCGCCGTCACGAGGGGATGCAGGAAAAAAAGGGCCTCAGCGCCGGAAGGCTGAGCCGTACGCCTGGCCGGAGATTCTGGCGTTGTGTTCTTGATATTGCTGGAGCAGGGCGCGCAACTCATGGGGTTCGAGGATCTGTTTTTCAAGGAAGAATTCACCGAATTTTTTCTGCAGCCGCTTCTGGTGGGAAACGAGCATCTGAAGCTGCGGCTCGGAAAGGAGGCCGAGATCCATGGCTGTCTGGCCGAATGGCTGCATGGTCGGACGATTGCGGAGGATATGGACCACATCCGTCTCGTTGAGCAGGCCGAAGCGCTGGCCGATTTCTCCCAGGCGCGGCCGTTCGGTACGTTGCCAGATGAGGGCTTGGATAATGGTCCGCCAGTTGATCAGGCCGGAATAGTAGAGAAAATGGCCGAGAAGCAGGCGGCGGTTCGGCAGGGGACCCTGGTAGAGGCTTTCCGTGTCCCAGAAGGTGGAAGGCTGGGCTGCGCTGCCCCGAAAATCGGCGTGTGTCCGGGCTCCGGCCTGGGTCTGCGGGCGGGGGCGGGAGGCGCTCTGGGTCGTTTTTGCTTGTTGGGGCCGGTGGGGCTTGGCTGGCGCCGGGCGGGGGGGCTGAGTCCGAGGCCGCGGTTGCCGGGCAGGAGGAGGGAGGCAATATCCTCTTTCCTTGGCGTCCAGAAAGGTGATCAGGTTTTCGTAGGCCTCCTGTACCGAATGAAACAGGTCGTGGCGCTGCCGCTGCTCCCGCTCATTTTCCAGACCGGCCCGGTCCGGGTGGGTTTCCATGGCCCGCTTGCGGTACGCGCTCTTGATGCCTGAGTGCTGGAGATAGTCGAGGAATTCCCGGGAAATGGTGAGCTCCGGCCCGAAAATGATTTCGCAGGAGCGAAAGAGTTCCTTTTCAGCGGCAACTGTTTCCATGGCGTGCCTCGTACTCCCTGGAGGTTAGAGTGAAAAAGGAAAATTGGACAGGCAAGGTGCATGGGGCTGGCGAAAGGCGAATTTTTTCGCCCGTTGCGCCGCGGCAAAAAAAATGTGCTGCAGTGTAAGTCTTATGCAATGATATGACCCGGTTATGATAAGATACAGTCTCAAGAGAACAGTATGTATCCTGTGCTAAGTAAGTAACATTATTATGTAGCAGATAACATCTTATTTTTTAACATTTTTTGTTCGTATATCCATGAAATTCTGGTGCGAATGGGGATTTTTTTTATGGCGCAGTCAAGGGAGAGCGGGAGTCGAGCAGAGTCTTCGCAATATTTTTCTCGTGATTTCAATACGATGGCAGCATGGGCGGAGCTTGATGTGCTTGCCAGATCGCCCTATGACCTGACCGCGCCCGGCGCCCTTTCGCCGGCAAGGATCCATGGGTACACAGCCCATGCCGCCGGGATTGACCTGTTGTATGCCACCCAGCGGGTGGATGACGCCGCGCTTTGCGCCTTGCAACGGCTTGCCGAGGAGAGCGGGGCGATCCCCCAGTTTCTGCTGATGAAAAAGGGCGCGGTGCTGAACCGGATCGAGGGGTACGCCAGCGAGGAGCGGCAGGTACTGCACACCGCCTGTCGCGACATCTTCGCGCCGGTAACTCCGGCGCCGGAGGCCTCGGCCCAGGCCAAGGCAGAGCTGGATAAGCTTGCCGATTTTCTCGCAGCCCTGGATTCTGGAGCCATTGTCAATGCGGCCGGGGAGCCATTCACCGATCTGATCCAGATTGGGATCGGCGGCTCGGACCTTGGCCCGCGGGCCTTGTATCTCGCCCTGGCCGCCTACAGGATTGCGGGCCGGAGGGTGCATTTTGTCAGCAACGTGGACCCCGATGACGCCGCCGCCACCCTGGCCGGGCTGGATCTGGCCAGAACCCTGGTGAATGTGGTGTCGAAAAGTGGCTCCACCCTCGAAACCATGACCAACGAGGAGCTGGCGCGCAAGGCCTTTGCCGAGGCGGGGCTTGAGCCAAGCCGACATTTTTTGGCGGTTACCGGCAAGGGCTCGCCCATGGACAACCCCGCCCGGTATCTCCGTTCTTTTTACATGTTCGACTCCATCGGCGGGCGGTACAGCGCCACCTCCATGGTCGGCGCGGTGATGCTCGGCTTTGGCTTGGGATACCCGCAGCTTATGGAAATCCTTCGCGGCGCCCACGCCATGGATCTGGCCGCGGAAGAGCCGGACATCCTCCGCAACCCGCCCCTGCTTCTGGCCCTGCTGGGCATCTGGAACCATAATTTCCTCGGCTGCGAAACCCTGGCCATCCTGCCGTACAGCCAGGCGTTGGTGCGGTTCACCGCCCATCTCCAGCAATGCGACATGGAAAGCAACGGCAAATCCGTAACCAGGCAGGGCAAGCCCCTTGCCTGGAAAAGCGGCCCCATCATCTGGGGGGAGCCGGGCACCAATGGTCAGCACGCCTTTTATCAACTGATCCATCAGGGAACCGCCATCGTGCCCGCCGAATTCATCGGATTTCGCCGCAGCCAGCATGGGCGCGACCTGCTCATCGAGCAGACTACCTCCCAGGAAAAACTGGTGGCAAACCTCTTGGCCCAGGCCCTTGCCCTGGCCACCGGCCAGCCCCACGAGAATCCCAACCGGAGATTTGCCGGCAACCGGCCCAGCGCCGTGCTCCTGGCCGACCGGCTGACCCCCTACACCATGGGCGCGCTCTTGGCTCTCTACGAGGCCAAGGTGGTGTTCCAGGGGTTTATCTGGAACATCAACTCCTTTGACCAGGAAGGCGTGCAATTGGGAAAAAAACTGGCAGTCCGCCTCTTGGCCCACTATGCTGGTCTGCGGCAGAATCCGGGATACAGCGGGGAGGCGACTGATGTGCTTGGCTGGGCCTTGCTCAGCGCCGCCGGGATGCTTGCCGAGTGAGAGGCGGGATGCAAAAAACTCCTCTGCGCAGAGGCGTGGCGAAAAGCGCCGGGAGGCAAGATGTCGGCCTTTTTACCATTCAACGGATTACGAGAACACACGCATGCCTTCTTTGAGACAGTGGAAAGCCACCGCGATGGTGGTGGGGACGATTTTCTGCCTGGCCGGAGTATTTTTGTTCTGGGGAATCAGAGCCCGTCATCATGACCTTGACGCAAGGATTGCCGCGGAGCAGCGGCATATACACAATCTGTTCGATCTGACAGTCAAGCACTCCTTTGCTCCGTATCGGCTGCGGATCCACAGCATCACCGTTACCCGGCCCCAGCTTATCGCCGCCCTTGCCACAGGAGACCGCGCCGCGCTGCTGGCCCAGTGTCTTCCCCTGTACGAGGTCTTGCAGCGCGAAAATCCCACCCTGGTGCAATTTCATTTTTACACGCCGGACAACCGTTCCTTCCTGCGGGTGCATCAGCCGGAACGCTACGGCGACGATCTTTCCTCCCACCCCATGGTTGTAGAAACCAACCGCCGGCACAAGCCTCTGGCCGGTTACGCAACCGGGCGCGATGGGATTTTTTACCAGATCACCCAGCCCATTTTTGATGGGGAAACCTATCTCGGCGGCGTTTCCCTGGGCTTCAAGGCGGAGCGGCTTGCGGAGCTTATGGCGCCCGGGCAAGGGGCGCAGATGGCCATGCTGTTTGACCGGGCCACCTGGAAAGGGGCGAAGCATTCGGCGCATTATCCGCTGCAGGAGCTGGGAGATCAGATCCTGCTCCAGTGCTGCGACAATGTCTTTCGGCACCTGCCCAAGGATTTTCGTTTTTCCGGCGGAAATCTCGCTCCGCAGCAAATCCAAGGGCGTTGGTATGTCTTTGATACCAGGCTGGCTCTGCCGGATTTCAAGGGAGAAACCGTCGGTCGGGTTGCCCTGGCCATTGAAGTGACCCAGTTTGTCGAGGAATTCAACGCTTTTATCGGTTTAAGCATCGTCTTGACCCTTGCGGGGGGGATTGCCGCTTTTCTGGCGCTGCATTTTACCTTTGCCGCTTCGCATCGGGAACTGAAGGCGGCGAATCAGGCCCTTTCTTCTTCCAAGGGTGAGCTTGGCAAGAGTTATTCGGAGCTGGAAAAATATCGGCAAAGTCTTGAGGAGCTCGTGGTCGAGCGGACGGTGGATCTGGCCAAGACCAATGAGGATCTCAACCAGGAGATTCTCGAACGGGGGCGCATCGAGGAAAGTCTGCGGCGCAGCGAGAAAAGCCTGGCAAGAGCCCAGAGCATCGCCAGACTCGGATACTGGGAATGGGATGTTACGAAAAACAATCTTGTCTGTTCCGAGCAGACCTACCGGTTGTTCGGGGTGGACAAGGAGAGCCGGACCTACACTTATGAAGGCTTTCTTCATTATGTCCATTCCGAGGAGCGGACTCAGGTGCAGGCGTGGCTGCAGGGTTTGCTGGCCGGAGATTCCTTCGGCAATCTGGAGTTTCGCATAATCCGCCCGGATGGCGCGGAACGGTATATGCACACCGAGGCCGAGGTCAAGCGGGACGAGCATGGCCGGGCCGTTCATCTCATGGGCATTATCCAGGATATCACCGAAGCGAAGCACGCCACCCAGCAACTGGTGCTGTCGGACAATGTCTTTGAAAACAGCATCGAGGGCATTGTGATCACCGATGCCGACGGGGTTATTCAGCGGATAAACCGGGCCTTCACGGACATTACCGGTTACGGGGCGCAGGAGGTGATCGGGCAGAATCCCAGAATCCTCAAGTCGGACCGGCACGGGGAAGGTTTTTTTGTCGAGATGTGGCGCGGATTGGTGGAAACCGGGCAGTGGCAGGGGGAGATCTGGAACCGGCGCAAGGATGGAGAGATCTATCCCGAGTGGCTGATCATTTCCTCCATCCGCGATGTCCAGGGAAATATCGTGAACTATGTCGGCGTGTTCCATGACATGACCGAAATCAAGCTGCACGAAGAGCAGTTGCGCTATCAGGCGCACCACGACGCCCTGACCGGCCTGCCCAACCGGGTGCTGTTCCACGACCGGCTCGGCGTGGCCATGGCCCATGCCCGGCGGGATGAAAACAAGGTGGCGGTCCTGTTTCTCGATCTGGACAATTTCAAGCGGATCAACGACAGCCTGGGACACACGGTTGGCGACCTGCTGCTCAAGGAGGTGGCGCTCCGGCTTGTCCGTTGTCTGCGGGAGATTGACAGCGTGGCCCGGTACGGCGGCGATGAGTTCATCATTTTATTCCAGGGAGTAGAGCAGGAAGAAGATGTGCTCCTGGCCGCGCAGAGAATCATCGAAGGGCTGGCCCCGGTGATCAGCATCCAGGGGCAGGAGTTCTATCTCACCGTCAGCCTGGGCATCGCCTTCTATCCCGAGGACGGGCAGGATCAGGACACCCTGATCAAGAACGCGGACACCGCCATGTACCGCGCCAAGGAAAGCGGCAAGAACACCTATCGGATTTTCACCCCGGCCATGAACAAGCGGGTCACCGAGTGGCTGGCCATTGAAAACAGCCTGCGCAGGGCCTTGGATCGCAAGGAGTTTTTTCTGCTTTACCAGCCCAAGGTGGATTTGAACACGGGCAGCATCGTGGGGGTAGAGGCGCTCATCCGCTGGCGTCATGGCGACGGGGAGATAATCAGCCCGGCGGATTTCATTCCCATGGCCGAAGACACCGGGCTTATCGTGGAGATCGGTGATTGGGTGCTTGGCCAGGCCTGCGCCGATCTTGGCGAGATCCTCGGCAAAGGCTACGGGATCAAGATGTCGGTGAATCTCTCCCCCCGTCAGTTCCGGCAGGACAATCTGCTGGGCAAGATCCGGGCTACCCTGTCAGCGGCCGGGATCGGGCCGGAAGGGCTGATTTTTGAGATTACCGAGGGATCGGTCATGGAAAACGAGCAGAAGGCCATTGTTCTGCTCGGCGAGCTTCGGGGAATGGGGGCGGGAATTTCCATCGATGATTTCGGCACCGGCTATTCCTCGCTCTATTACTTGAAGCAACTGCCCATCGGCGAATTGAAGATAGACCGGCGGTTTGTCCGCGACATCATGGGGCGGGGCGATAACGTGGCCATTGTCGCGGCCATCATCGCCATGGCCAAGAGCCTGAATATGCGGGTGGTGGCCGAGGGGGTGGAAACCGGGGAGCAACTGCATTTTCTCTGCCGGCACGGCTGTGATCAGATGCAGGGCTTTCTGTTCAGCAAACCGGTGGCAATGGATGTGCTGCTGGAGATGCTCGATCGTGGGGCCCAGCTTGATGTTGCCTCCTATGCCAAGAGCCCGCAGCAGTCGCTGCCCTTTGTCGCCAAGGGTGAGGCTGCTGTTTAGGCGGGGGTGCGGAAAACCGGCAACGGCAACCCTGCTGATGGGTGATCGTCGATCAGCCTGCTTTACCGGTACAGCAATTCGAACCGTTCCCAGAAATCCGGAAAGGATTTGACCACGCACCCTTCTTCCCGGATCCGGACCCCAGGCACCACCAGCCCGGCCACCGCGAAGCTCATGGCGATGCGATGGTCGTTGTAGGTGTCGATCTCCGCGCCAGAGAGGGGGCGGTTTCCCTCCCGGCCTGCGATGATCATGGCGTCCGGCCGCTCCTCCGCGGTGATGCCCAGCTTGGCCAGTTCCGTGACCATGACATGGAGGCGGTCGCATTCCTTGATCCGCAGATGGGCGATGTTTTTGATCACCGTCCGCCCCTTGGCGAAAGCGGCAACCACCGCCAGGGTCGGGACCACATCCGGGCAATCGCCCATGTCCACCTCCACCCCGCGCAACTCGCTGGAACCGGTCACGGTGATGCCCGCTCCGGTTCGCTCCACTCCGCAGCCCATCCGGGCCAGGATATCCACCAGCACCGCATCCCCCTGCAGCGATGGCGAGGGCACGTTGGCCACGGTCACCCTGCCGCCGGTCACCGCGGCGGCGGCCCAGAAGTAGGAGGCGCTGGAGGCATCGCCTTCCACCGCATAGTTCCTGGCCTGGTAACACCCCTGGGGAATGGAAAAGTGGTTGAGTTCCGGGTTTGCCGTTACTTCAATGCCGAAATCTTTCATCACGGCCAGGGTCATGGTGACATAGGGTTTGGACAAAACCTCCCCGGCCACCAGGAGTTCGGCGGGCTGCGCGGCATAGGGCGCGACCAGCAGCAGGGAGGAGAGGTATTGGCTGCTTTTGCCCTCCGGCAGCAGGGTCTTGCCGCCCTTGATCCCGTTGGCCGCGATGGCGACCGGCGGGCAGCCCGTGTTATGGACGCTGCGGATTGCAACCCCCCAGCCGGATAGCGCCTCCATCAGGGGCTTGATCGGCCGTTCATGCATGCGCTGGTCGCCGTTGATGGTAAAGGGGCCGTGCCCCAAGGCCGCCACCGAGGTGAGAAAACGGGTGGCGGTGCCGTTGTTGCCCAGGAATATTTCTTGCTCCGGCGTGGCGATGGCGCCGCCGTTGCCCTGCACCCGCCATTGATCCTGACCGGGCGTTACGCTGATGCCCATGGCCGCCAAGGCGTGGGAGGTGTATTCGGTGTCCTCGCTGGCCAGGGGGTAGTGCAGGATGCTTTCCCCGTTCGCCAGGGCCGCGGCAATGAGAGCCCGCTGGGTCAGGCTTTTTGAACCGGGCACGGTGAGGGTGGTGTTAATGGAGGCAAGGGGGCGGATTTCTTTCATGGTCTGGTAATCGTTATGGGTTGCAGCCTAAGCTGGTGAGCAGGCTCTGACGCATCACTTCCACCGGGGCCTGCAGGCCGGTCCAGAGTTCAAATTGGGCCGCGCCCTGATAGAGGAGCATGGCAAGGCCGTTGATGGTCTGGCAGCCCGTCAGTTTGGCTTCCTGCAGCAAGCGGGTTTCCAGGGGGGCATAGACGATGTCCATGACTACTTGGAAGTTGGCCAGAGCTTCTTGGGCAATGGGCAGCATGTCCTGTTGCGGGGCCATGCCCAGCGAGGTGGCGTTCACCAGGGCATCAGCCTTGCAGGTGGCGGCCTCGGCCAGGGGCAGCCAGGGGCAGCCGAGCAGCTTTGCCTGCGCTTGGCCTTTTTCCGGGGTCCGGCTGGCAATGGTGAGCGAGGCCCCGGCCTCGAGCAGACCAAAACCGATGGCCCGTGCCGAGCCGCCGGCGCCGAGGAGCAGAACCGAAGCGTTTTGAAGGCTGATCTTTTCGGAGAGCGCCCGGTTGGCCCCGAGCCAGTCGGTGTTGGCGCCGTGGATGGCGCCGTTGCTGATGACCAGGGTGTTCACCGCGCCGATTTTTTTGGCCACCGGATCAAGGGAGTCGAGATGCTCCATCACCGCCTGCTTGTGGGGGATGGTGACGCTCACCCCCTTGATGCCCAAGGCCCGCAATCCGGTCATGGCCTGGCCGACATCCTGCACCGCAAAGGGGAGGTAGACCTTGTTCAAGCCCAGGGCGGCAAAGGCGCCATTGTGCATGGCCGGGCTCAGGCTGTGGGTAACCGGGTTGCCCATGATGCCGTAGAGTTCGGTGGCGCCGTTAATGTGCATGCGCAAGTTCCGTGAAGATGCGGCGCAGGGATGAGGCGGGCAGTTGGCCGGGTGCGGTGGTCGGGCCGTTGTCCGGGGCGGCGTAAGTCATGTAGCCGCCGAGATCGGTGGTGGCCACCCTGCTGATCATGCCGGCCGGGCCCATGCAGAAGGCGATGAGGGGCAAGCCCAGCTCGGCGGCCTGTTCTTGCAGGGCAAGCACCCGGAAGACATCCTGAAAGCAGCGGGCCGTGGTGACGATCTTGCCGATGTCCGCGCCGCTCCGGCATTGCCGCTGGAAGATTTCGGACAGGGCCTGGCTGGAGGCGGTGCACTTGAAATCATGCCAGGAGACGATGGTTTTGCAGTTGTTGGCCCGGGCTGCTCCGATGAGCTCCGTGGCCAGGGTGGGATCGGCGTTGAGCTCGATATCCACATAGGCAGCCCCGGCTTCGGCACCTTTTTTGAGCAGGTTGATGCGGGCCTTTTCCTCGTCCGCACAGTTGCCGCCTTCCCAGGTGGGACGATTGGTGAACAACAGGGGTTTGCTGAGGCCATCGAGGAAAAACGGGATATCCGGTTCTGTCATGCTGTCCAGCCGGATCTCGATGACATCGGCGACTGCTTCGGAATTTTTGGCCAGAGCAAGCGTTTCTGCCGGCGTGGCTCCGGCAATGGAAACACAGAGGCGCCGCACTGCACTGGTCGTAACATTCAACATGGGGTTGCTCCATGGAAAAAGGCTGAAAAAAATTATACAATGACACACAATAAACGCATTAATAATGCACCGCAAAACTATTCCATCGCGAATCGCTTGTCAACAGGCATGAGCAGGGGCGCTTGCCTAGGGCCTTGGGAGATGCAGCATGTACCGATTGTTTGTCGCCATCGATCTGCCGTCGGATATTATCGCCCGGTTGCAGGGACTCTGCGGCGGGGTGCCCGGGGCCAGATGGGTGCAACCGGAACAGATGCACCTGACCCTGCGCTTCATCGGCGAGGTGGACGGCGGCATCTTCCAGGATATCAAGGAGGGGCTCGGGAGCATCAAGGCGCCTGCTTTTTCCTTGCAGGTCAAGGGATTGGGGTTTTTCCCGCCCCGGAAAACGCCCAGGGTGCTCTGGGCAGGGATTGCACCGGTGGAGCAGGTGAGCGGGCTGCGCAACAGGATTGAAAACCGCCTTATCGGCATGGGGCTTGAACCGGAGGGGCGCAAGTATTCCCCGCACATCACCCTGGCCAGGCTGCACGACACCCCGCTTGCCAGACTGGGCCGCTTTCTGGCCGGGAACTCCCTCTTTGCCACGGAGCCGTTTTT
The DNA here is from genome assembly GCF_046883345.1 of Hydrosulfovibrio ferrireducens. NCBI lineage: Bacteria > Pseudomonadati > Thermodesulfobacteriota > Desulfobulbia > Desulfobulbales > Desulfobulbaceae > Hydrosulfovibrio > Hydrosulfovibrio ferrireducens. Next base: position 159,913 of record NZ_JALKCW010000025.1, read on the forward strand.
GGTCTCGGAGGTTCATCTCTACTCCAGCCAACTGACCGCCAAGGGCGCGTTTCACACCATCGAGGCGTCCTACTCTCTCCAGGCGGGTTAGGCGGGCTGGCTTGCCATCAACACCACGGCGTGGGCGCTGATTCCTTCCTCGCGGCCGGTGTAGCCCATCTGTTCCGTGGTGGAGGCCTTGAGGTTGATGGACTCAGGCTCCACCCGGCAGGCCTTGGCGAGGATCTTTTGCATGGCCGGGAAATGGGGGGCGAGCTTGGGGCGTTGGGCCACCACGGTGATGTCTGCGTTGACCAGACGGAAATGTCTTTCCGCGGCCAACCCGACCACATGGGTAAGCAGCTTGATGCTGGAGATGCCCTTGTACTGCGGGTCGCTGTCCGGGAAATGGCGGCCGATGTCGCCGCAGCCGCATGCGCCCAGGATGGCGTCGCACAGGGCGTGGGTGAGGACATCGGCGTCTGAATGGCCCAGGAGCCCCAGTTCGTGGGGGATTTCCATGCCGCCCAGGATCAGGGCTCTGCCCGTGACCAGCCGGTGGGCGTCAAAGCCATGGCCGATCCGCAGTTGCTGGGCTGGCTGTTGTTTCATGAGGATGGCCTCCGCCATGCGCAGATCATCCGGGCGGGTGATCTTAAGGTTGGTTTCCGAGCCTTCCACCACCACGACCGGCCAGCCGCCGTGCTCAAGAAGCGAGGCCTCGTCCGTGCCGATAAAACCGTCCTGGTCCGCCTTGGCAAAGGCCTCCTTCAAAAGACCGGTCCGGACCACCTGGGGGGTTTGCGCCTGCCAGAGTCCTTCCCGCTCCACGGTATGGCGGATGGCGGTGTCCGGAGCCACGGCCTTGAGGGTGTCCTTCACCGGTACGGCCATGATGGCACTGCCTGTGGTTGCGGCCGCAGCGAGGCAACGTTGGATGTCTTGGGGGGTGATGAGGGGCCGGGCGCCGTCGTGCACCGCCACCAGGGAGGAGTCATCCGTCACCTGGGCCAGGCCGATGCGCACCGAATCCTGGCGCAGCTTGCCTCCAATCACCACGGTGCAGCGGCCGTCAAGCTGGTATTGGGCGAGGAGGGCGCAGGTCAGCTCCCGGTGTTGGGCCGGGACCACCACGACAATGGCATTGATGGCGGGGACTTGGCAAAAGGCGCGGATGGTGTGGATCAGAATGGGGACGCCAAGCAGTTCGCTGAACTGCTTGGGGGTGGAGGTTCCCATGCGTAACCCTGCGCCGCCCGCGGCAATGATGGCTGTTGCTTTTTGCATGTGAAAATAAAAAAAGGGAGTGGGCTGTAAGCCGGATTCTGTACCCCTTTGCAGGGGCCATGATCATTTCTCTATGGATGCCGGTTGCCCGGCATCTCTTGCAACCTACCCGGAAGCTTCGGGCGGGCCGCCCTCAAACGCTTCCCTATTTGGTTTTGCTCCAGGAGGGGTTTGCCGTGCCTTGCGTGTCGCCACGCAAGCGGTGGGCTCTTACCCCACCTTTTCACCCTTACCGGTTGCCCGGCGGTTTGTTTTCTGTGGCACTTTCCTCGGGGTCGCCCCCAGTTCGCGTTACGAACCTCCTTGCCCTGCGGAGTCCGGACTTTCCTCTGGCGGCCAAAGCCGCCAGCGATCATGCGCCCACTCCCTACACTGCTACAACTGCAAGCAGAATCGGAAAAGGTCAAGAAGCCCTTCCGCAATCCTGCCGAATTTCCGTGTGCCGGCCGGAGGCCTTACTCTTCCTCGGTCTCGGTCTGGTGGAACATGATGCGGTGACAGGTGGGACAGGAGATGAGCTTGTCTTCCTTCATCAGATCATTATAGAGCTGCGGCGGGATGTTCATGAAACAACCCCGGCAGACGCCGCCGGTAACCGGGACAATGGCCAGGCCGTTGCGTTTGTCCCGGATGGAGGTGTATTTTTTGAGAAGACTGGCGGTTACGGCGTTGGCCTTGCTTTCGCGATTTTTCAGGATCTTGCTTTTTTCCGCGGTGAATTGGCTGGTCTTTTTCTCAACCGCGGCGATGTCCTCGGCAAGCATTTTTTCATCTTCCTCGCAGATCTTGCTCTCTTCCTCGATCTTGGTCTTGAGGGCCTCGATCTGCTCCATGAGCTGAACCACGGTCTCTTCCCGTTGGGTGTTGGTTTTTTTTCCGTCTTCCGTTTCCTTGAGAATGCTCTGGTATTCGCGGTTGGTCTGGACATTCATCAGTTTGGCCTGCCGGTCCTTGATCCGGACCTGCTCGTCTTCGAGTTCGGCCTCGAGTTCACGGCGCTGCTGTTCGCATGCGGCGATCTTCTCGGTCAACAGGTCGATGGCTTCTTTGTGGCCAACGAGACTGGCGCGCCGGCTGTCAATTTCGGCGGCGCTGGCGGCGATTTCCTTGTCCAGGGTGCTGATTTTTTGGTCAATGGCCTGGAGTTCCCTGAGATGCGAGATGTTTGCTTTCAATTGTGCTTCCTCAATGGTTCTATTGGTTGACAGAATCTGGGTTTGTTATCATCCGAGACAACCCATTGCATGGGATTGTCCTGTTGGGCGGTGGTGGTGATTACCGGGGTGAATCCTCTGGCGGCGCAGGTTTTTTTCAGCGTCTCAGCCAGGATCGGGACGATGAGTTTTTCGGTTGGGTAATGGCCTGCGTCAATTACGCAAAACCCTGCCTCCTCTGCCCAACGGGCCACGCTGTGCTTCACCTCGGCGGTAATATAGACTTGCGCTCCCATGGACCAGGCGGTTTCTGCCAGATCGGAACCGCTTCCCCCGCAGAGGGCCACGGTGTGGACGGTCTCCGGCAGGGGGCCGGCAAGCTGGAGGCCCGGGGTATTGAGACCGGTCAGCAGGCGGCTCAGGAATTCTTTGGAGGGCAGGGGGGCGGACAGGGTGCCGATTTTGCCGAAGCCGGGGCTCTGGTCTGCAGCGGCGGGTTCTTGGCCGGTGAGCGGCCTGGTGTCGTGCAGGCCAATTTTTTCCGCCAGGGCGTTGCTGACCCCGGCGGCGATGAGATCGAGGTTGGTATGGCAGGCAATGAGGGAAAGGTTATGGGCAAGGGCTGTTTTCAGGATACGGCCCATGGGGGTGTCGGAGCGGATTGTTTTCAGGGGATGGAAGATCAGGGGGTGGTGGGTGAGGATGGTGTTCAGGTTCTGCGAGAGGGCTTCGTGAATGAGCGCTTCTGTTGGGTCGAGGGCGATGAGGATCCCGTTGACCTGCTGGCCGGGATCCCCGACCATGAGTCCGACGTTGTCCCATGGTTCAGCCATGGCAAACGGGGCAATGGAGTCGAGGATCGAGAGAAGCGCTGTTGTGGAAAATTTTTCTTCCGGCATCCTTTGTTGGTGTCCGTGGGTAGCCTAGGCCGTTATTGAAAAATAGCCGTACAATAAAAAAAAGGCGCTAACCGTGTGTGGTCGCACCTTGTGTCCGGAACCCTGCCTTGGCCTTGCCAAAACATATCCGGATGTATTGATTTCTGTCGCGCGTGCACTGCATTCCTGCTCTGTCTGTTCCGGCTTTTTGTGGTGGGCCTACCTGGATTCGAACCAGGGACCGACCGGTTATGAGCCGGTGGCTCTAGCCAGTTGAGCTATAGGCCCATATTCTCTAATCAAGACTGAATCAAACAAAATAGCCGATACTTCAAGATTGTCAATAGTATTTGTGATTGGTTGGCGGGAGAAAAGAAGGGTGCGGGGCCGGCCAGCCATGGGCGGCAAACCCATGGCTGGCCCGAAAATAGAAATTATCCGGCCAGCACGGCGGCCTGGAAGGTCTCGAAGCCGATTCGGTCCAGGAACCGGCCCATCCGCTCGCCTTTTTTGGCGTTTTCCTTGAAATAGGCCATGATCCGCGCGCAGGTGGCCAGCGCTTCCTCACTGGAAAGATTTTCGCAGAGGGTGACGCCGATCCTCGCCTTGGAGGCGGCGTTGCCTCCGACCAGGATGGTCCAGCCCTTGGCCTTGCCCACCAGCCCCAGATCCTTTACCGAGGTCTCGGCGCACTGGTTGGGACAGCCGGAGACCCCCATTTTCATCTTGCCGGGCAGCACCAGGCCGTGGTAGCGGGTGTCGAGTTCCATGCCCATGGCCAAGGCATCCTGCTGGCCAAGGCGGCAGAGGGTGTTGCCTGGGCAGGCCTTGATGCTGCGAACGCAGAGGCCGATGGCTGCCCCGGGATTCATGTCCAGATCCTGCCAAACATTGTCGATGTCCTCCTCCTTGAGGCCGACAATGGCAATGCGGGCCGCGCTGGTGATCTTGAGGGCGGCTGTCTTGTATTTTTCCGCTACGTCGGCAATCTTTCGCAGTTGCGCCGGGGTAATGAGGCCGAGCGGGAGATGGGGGACAATGGCATAGGTTTCCTTGTCGCGTTGCAGTACAGCTCCTTTTTCGCCGTCGTTCAACATGGGGTCTTCTCCTTGCAAAATAGCGTAACAATAAAAAAGAAAAGGGCTCAACAGGTGAGCCCTTTTGGTGTCTGTGTTACAGTGGGGCAGAACAACGCAGTCCGCGTGTTTCGTTTTTTGTAAAATGAATGGTTTTCCTGGAAATGTCAAGATCGATGGACCCGCAAAAAAGGGACCCCCCCGCAATGGCGGCTTGACTGAACCCCACATATTTTTTGAGGAATGTGCCGATGGATGTATCCTTTCTTTTTTATCTGGCAGGGGCGGGATTGGCCGGATTGTGCTGCGGTGGCATAGTGATGTGGCTGCTCATGCGAAATCGTTTGGCCGAACAGCGCGGGCTGGCCGAAGAACGGGTGCAGCTTCGGGAGAGTCAGCGTGTCGATTTGGAGAGGCGGTTGGCCGCCGGAGAGGAAGAGCGGGCCGGACTGCGGCGGGAAAACGGGCTGCTGCAAGCCAGGGTCGCGGAACTTGCGGCGCGGCTTGAGGTGGAGCAGCGGCAACTCCAGGAAAAACAAGCGCTTCTGCAGGAGGCCAGGCAGGAACTGGCCAACGCCTTCAAGTCCATCTCCGCCGATATCTTTCAAAGCAACAGCCAGCGTTTTTTAGAGCTTGCCCAGCAGACCCTGGCCAAGTTCCAGGAAAGGGGCATGGCCGACATGGAAACCAGAAAACGCTCCATTCAGGAGCTGCTGTTGCCCATGCATGAATCCTTAAAAAAGGTCGATGATCAGATCCGCCAGGTGGAAAAAGAGCGGGTCGAGGCGTATGCCGGGCTGACCGAGCAGGTCAAGTCCCTGGCCACCAGCCAGGCCCGCCTCCACGGGGAAACGACCAATCTGGTCAACGCCTTGCGCAAGCCCTCGGTGCGCGGCCGGTGGGGCGAGATGCAACTGCGGCGGGTGGTCGAGATGGCCGGGATGGTGGAGCATTGCGATTTTGTCGAGCAGGGGTCGGTGGGCACCGAGACCGGCCGGCTGCGGCCGGACCTGATCGTCCGGTTGCCCAACGGCAAGAATATCGTGGTCGATTCCAAGACCGCGCTGTCCGCCTATCTAGAGGCCATGGAGGCGGGGGATGACGAGACCCGGCAGGCCCGGCTCAAGGAGCATGCCCGGCAGGTGCGCACCCATCTCGGCCAGTTGGCCGGAAAATCCTATTGGGAGCAGTTTCAGCCCACGCCGGAGTTCGTGGTTCTTTTCCTGCCCGGCGAGAATTTTTTCAGCGCGGCCTTGGAGCAGGACCCTGAATTGATTGAATGCGGGGTGGCGCAAAAGGTCATCCTTGCCACGCCCACCACGCTGATCGCCCTGATGCGGGCGGTCTCCTACGGCTGGCGGCAGGAAAAGATCGCCGAGCACGCCCAGGTCATCGGCGAGCTGGGGCGCACCCTCTATGAGCGGCTCGGGGTGTTGGGCGACCATTTTCACGACATGCGTAAGGGGCTCGATCGGGCGGTGGAATCGTACAATAAGGCGGTGGGCTCCTTTGAGGGGCGGGTGCTGGTCACCGCCCGGAAGTTGCAGGACATGGACCCTGGGCTGGCCAGGGAGATAGCGCCCATGGAGCCTCTGCACAAGATTGCCCGGCCGCCTCTGGCTCCGGAAAGCGAGTAGGTTGTTTTACCTATGCGACCAATGTCTTCGGGGGCGCGGCCGTAAAGTTTTCCTTGCCGGAAGCATGACCCTTTCGTATAATCCACGGATTGTTTCGCAGCACAAGATGTGCCTGTTTAATTAAAGCGCAGAAGGAGATGTATCCCCATGAAATTAGGCATTAACGGCCTGGGTCGGATCGGTAAGCTTTCACTCTGGCATCATGTTTCCCGCAAGCATTTTTCCGAGATTGTGGTCAACGTGGGGCGGCAGGTGGGCACCGGGCTTCAGGATATAGCAAGCTCCATCGACCGGGACAGCTCCTACGGGCGGCTCGGCATGTACCTCCATGGCTGCAAGGGCTCCCAGGTTATTGAAAACCTCAACGACGCGGACGGCACCATGACCATCAACGGCGTACCGGTCAAGATCCTGCGTGAGGCAAGGAATCCCGCCGGGATCCAGTGGAAGGAGAACGGAGTGCGTCTGGTTGTTGACACCACCGGCGCCTTTACCGATCCCACCGCGGACGCCGACAGTCCCAAGGGCGCCTTGCGTGGCCATGTGCAGGCCGGGGCCGAAAAAGTGCTCCTCTCCGCCCCCTTCAAGATCAAGAACAAAGGGGTGGAAATGCCCGCTGACGCGGTCACCACGGTAATGGGCATCAACGACGGCGATTTCAACCCGTCCCAGCACACCCTGATTTCCGCGGCCTCCTGCACCACCACCTGCCTTTCCTACATGATCAAGCCCATGCTGGATCATTTCGGCGCGGACCGGTTCTTGAGCGCCTCCATGGTCACGGTTCATGCCGCCACCGGCAGCCAGCAGGTCCTTGACCGGTTGCCCAATGCCGGGGCCACGGATCTGCGGAAAAGCCGCAGCATCTTCAATAATATCATCCTGACCACCACCGGCGCGGCAAAGGCTCTGCCCCTGGTTATCCCGGAGATGAAGAGCATCGGCTTCATCGCCGAGTCGGTGCGGATTCCCACCAATACCGGCTCTCTGATTGTCCTGGTGCTCAACCTCCAGGATGAGAGCATGGAAAACCCCATCAAGCGGAAGCTGGTGAACTCCATCTACCGGGATTACGCCAAGAACTCCCGGTATCTGGAATACAGCGACGAGCAGCACGTTTCCACGGATATCATCGGTCTGCCTTTTGCCGCCGCGGTTATCGAGGGCTCCGAGACCCACACCCGCACGGGCAGCCTCAAGGTGAATCTGGCCAAGCTCGGATGCAATATCGGCCCCTCCACCCTGGAAGTGCCGGTGACCCAGGCGGTGGTGTATGCCTGGTACGACAACGAACTGGGCAGTTATACCAACGTGCTGGGCGACCGGACCGTTTCCATCGCCGAGCAGATGATCTAGAAAGGCAGGGAAAAGGAAAAAGGTGAAAGGTGAAAGGCCCAAGGGGAAAATCCTCCCGCCTTCAGCTTCGCGCCTTGAATCGTGCCCTTGTATAGTTCGCCCCATGGCCGTCGAGGATCTTGGGGCGGTGACAGCCATCGAATCCCAAAATCCCGCGCCGTGGAGTGGTGGGCAACTGGCCGGCGAACTGGATCAGGAGGGCGGCTGGCAGTTTGTCGCCGAAGCCAGCGCTTCCGGGCAGGTGTGCGGCTTTGTTTGTGGCCGGAGCTGCGTTGGGGAGGGTGAACTGCTGAAAATCGCGGTGGGCCGGGAACACCGGCGGCAGGGGATAGCGGCGCAGCTTGTGGCGCACACCCTGCGCTATCTGGCGGCGCAGGGGGTGGAGCGCTGTTTTTTGGAACTGCGCGCCGCCAATCTTCCGGCTCTGGCATTGTATGAACGGTTCGGCTTTCGCCGGGTGGGGTTGAGGAAAAATTACTACGCCTCGCCGCTGGAAGATGCGATACTCATGGAAAAGATAATTTCAGCACTGCATTAACAAACTTTGCGAAAGGAACACCCCCCATGAAGAATATCCGGGATCTTGACATCAAGGGAAAGAAGCTGCTCATCCGGGTTGATTTCAACGTGCCCCTGGATGAACAACTGAACATCACCGACGATATCCGGATTCGCGGGGTGTTGCCCACCCTCAATTACGCCCTGGATGAAAATGCCAAGGTCATTATCTGCTCGCATCTGGGGCGGCCCAAGGGAGAGCGCAAACCCCAGTTCAGCCTGGCCCCTGCGGCCAAGCGTCTTTCCCGGCTGCTGAACAAGGAGGTCGTTCTGGCTCCGGATTGTATCGGGCCGGAAACCAAGGCCATTGTCGAGGCCATGCAGCCCGGCAGTGTGGTCCTCCTGGAAAATCTCCGCTTCCATGCGGAGGAACAGCAGAATGACGACGGCTTTGCCAGTCAACTGGCCAGCCTCTGCGATATCTATATCAACGATGCCTTTGCCGTGGCGCATCGAGCCCATGCCTCGGTGGTGGGGGTGACCCAATTCGTCGAGCAGTGCGCGGCCGGGTTCCTGCTGCAAAAGGAGATGGATTATTTCCACCGCTCGGTGAGCGAGCCCATGCGGCCCTTGGTGGCCATCGTGGGCGGGGCCAAGGTCTCAAGCAAGCTCGGCGCCCTGGACAACCTCATGGACCGGGTGGATAAGATGATCATCGGCGGGGCCATGGCCAATACCTTTTTGAAAAGCATCGGCCATGACATGGGCAAGTCCAAGGTCGAAGATGAACTGCTCGATACGGCGCGGGAATTGCTCAACAAGGCCAAGCGCCTTGGGGTCAAGCTCTATCTGCCGGTGGATTGCATCGTGGCGGACCGATTTGAGGCCCGGGCCGAATCCAAGCGGGTAACGGTGCAGGAGGTGCCGGCCGATTGGATGGTGCTCGACATCGGCCCGGCTACCACGGTGCTTTTTTCCGAGGCCATGGAGACCGCCAAGACCATCATCTGGAATGGCCCCATGGGCGCTTTCGAGATGGACGCCTTTTCCCGGGGGACCATGGCCATGGTGCAGCATGTGGCCCGCTCCCACGCCCTGACCATTGTCGGCGGGGGCGATACCGATGTGGCGGTGCACAAGGCCGGCGAATCGAGCAACATCTCCTACATCTCCACGGGCGGCGGCGCCTTCCTCATGCTGATGGAAGGCAAGAAGCTGCCTGGAGTCGAGGCCCTGGAAGCAAAAGAATAAGGTAACTATCCAGCAGCACAGCATCTGCTTTGTCATCAACCGATTCGCATACCGGAGTATGGCGAATCGGTCTCTTCCGCGCATCTGCCGCAGCAGCGAAGCGGCGCTGCCGAATAGTTACCGTGCGGAAGCAATGCGTCATTTTTCCTTTTGAGCGGGATAGTAACGGAATAAGGAGCAGTTCATGGAGCGCATCCCCCTGATTGCCGGGAACTGGAAGATGTATACCTCGCTTGCCGAGGCCAGAACTCTTGCCGCTGCTGTGGTCTCCGCCTGCAAGGGGCTGACCGGCCGGGAGGTCATGATCGCCCCGCCCTTCACCGCCCTGGCCACGGTGGCCGAGGTGGTGCACGGCTCAGAGGTCCGGCTGGCCGCCCAGAATGTCTGCTGGGAAGAGCAGGGCGCTTTTACCGGGGAGATCGCTCCCGGTATGCTGCGGGAGTTGGGCTGCACCATGGCCATCATCGGCCATTCGGAGCGGCGGCAGATCTTCGGCGAGACCGATGCGCTCATCAACCAACGGGTGGCCGGGGCCATGCGGCACGGGATTGCCCCGGTTCTCTGTTTTGGCGAAACCCTGGCCGAGCGCGAAGCAGGCCAGACCATGGCCGTGCTTGAGCGGCAGGTTCGGGCAGGGCTGAGCGGCATTGTTGTGGCCGAGCCTGCAAACATGGTCCTTGCCTATGAGCCGGTCTGGGCCATCGGCACCGGCAAAACCGCCAGCGAAGAACAGGCCCAGGAAGCCCATGAATTCGTGCGGAATTTGCTGGGTGCGATGTACGAGAAAAGTATTGCCCACCAAATGAGAATACTGTATGGTGGCAGCGTCAATTCGGGGAACGTGGATGCCCTGTTGCGGCAGCCTGATATAGACGGGGCCCTGGTTGGCGGGGCATCGCTCAAGGCCGATTCCTTCGAACGCATCATCCACTTTCGGCAATAACGGTAACCAAGAGAGCATGACCACTTTACTGACCATTGTGCATGTAGTTGTTTGCCTGTTCCTCATCGTGATCGTGCTGTTGCAGCACGGCAAGGGCGCCAGTATGGGCGCTGCCTTCGGCGGCTCCAGCCAGACCGTGTTCGGCACGGAAGGACCCCTGCCGCTGTTGAACAAGATCACCACCTGGGCTGCGGTTGTATTCATGCTGACCTCCATCTCCCTGGCCTATATGTCAACCAGGGTCGGCGATGGCTCGGTCATGAAGGAAGTCGCCCCGATTGCCGAGCCCCAGAGCGCGCCGATTCCGTTGCCTTCTGCGGACAAAGATGTGCCCATGGCTCCGGCGCAGGGCAAGTAGCAGTTGTTGTTTGATCTGAAAAAATAAGGATTGCCGAAGTGGTGGAATTGGTAGACACGCAGGCTTGAGGTGTCTGTGGGGCAACCCATGCCGGTTCGAGTCCGGCCTTCGGTACCATATTTATAAAAGGCCCTGTAACCGACAACGGTTACGGGGCCTTTCTTTTTTGGGGAGAAGCGCGGGGACTCAAATCATCCCCACATGTCCTCTAAGTCCGCTTCATCTGCCTATAGACGTCATCATCATTGCGTTTACCGATGAGCGCAACTTTCAAGATATCGCCTTCCACCCGGTATACGATTCGATATTCTCCAACATCGGCACGACGAAAGGGGTAACCAGTGAGATCCTTTGAGTCGTGAGGTTCCGGGTTTTCCATCAAGCTGAACACCTTGTTCGCCACCTGTCTGAACTGTTTTGGTGGCAACTGTTCAAGAAAACCCAAGGCTCTCTTGGTCAGATCGAGCTTAAGCATGGTTCTCTTTCAAAAATGCCAGACTCTTTTCAGTGCCGACATACCCTTCCTGTTCTGCCGCGATAGCCTTCTGTGCCCAGTATGCGTCTTCCATTTCAGTGAGGCGCTTGTATTCCTCATAAGAGAGCAACACCGCAGTCTTTCTGCCGGTTTTGTCAACAATCACCGGTTCTCCCCTTGAGATATCAAGGTATTTCCCGAACCTATTTTTTAATTCCGTGGCTGTAATTTCCATGAGACCACCTCCTAATAGAGCCAAAATAACCAATTTGGCTAAAATAGTCAAGATGGACAAGAAGGGCAATAGGATGTCCCTTTGGGCTCGCCCATCGAAAAGACCTGCACCAACCATCCTCCCATGTTTTTATGGCGCTCCCCTTACTGGTCCTCCGCCTCCGCTTCCGGGTTGCCCGGCAACTGTGCGCCATGCCACAGGGCTACAATCCAGACAACATCCTCTTTAACCCTGTAGAAAAAGCGATACGGGGGAACAATCACCTCTCGGTAATGAATATCGGGGAACTCCGGGAGAGTGCGTCCGGACTCCGGGAAGTCCTGGAGTCGCGAGAGTGCTTTTTCCGCCTTGTTCCGAAACGAAACCGCCGCTGACGGCTTGTCGCGGCGGATGTAGGCAAGTGCGTGTAAGAAATTGATCGCGCGCTGATGGGGCTAAAAACGATCTTCACGGTTGTTCCGCCAACAGGGCATCCGCTTCTACCAACATGGTTTTCAGGTCGAAACCGGTTCCGGCCTCGATTTCTTTTTCGCCACGGGCCAGTAAGCGTAAAATTTCAAGCTCGTGCTGGGTGTGTTCGTATTCTTTCATGCTGACCATTACGGCAGTCGCACGGCCACGCTGGGTGATGAATAGAGGATCGTGTGAAGCCGTCATGCGCTTGAGGATGCCGCTTGCATCCTGACGGAAGTCCGAGAGGGGAATGATCCGAGGTGCTTTTGACATTGTCTGTACCTCCTGTTGTATTTCAAGAAGTACCACTGGTGGTCAGTGAGGGAAACATGAAAAAACAGAGGGGCATTGGATTTCATTAGTCCATAGTCCATAAAAAAAAAGGCGGAACGCTGATCAGCGTTCCGCCTTTTTTGTCAGTGAATCAAAACAGATCAGACAGTCAGGTCGTTGCGCACCGTCTTGCGGGGGCCGCCGTGGCCTGCCGTGCTCCAGTCCCGGATCGGGGCGATGGCTGCAAGGCCTTCCTTGTTGTCGATGCGCACCAGTTTGTCGTGGATGGACTGCCAGATGCAGGGAACATCCTTGTGGATCTCGCAGCGTCCGCCCACCGAACCGCCGCAGGGGCCGTTCATCAGGCTCTTGGCGCAACGGGCCACCGGGCAGAGGCCGCCGGTGAGGTGGAGGACGCAGTTGCCGCAACCGGCGCATTGCTCGCTCCACACGCCCTGCTCGGCGGAGCCGCCGAAGGATACGGTGTTCACCCCCGGATAGACCTTGGCCATGGGCCGCAGATTGGCGATGAAGTTGACCCCCACCCCGCAGGCCATGGAAACGATGGCGTCGTACTGGCCGTCCCACTGGTCGATGGAGTCGATGTATTCCTTGTCGCACTGGCGCACCAGGGTGGCCTCGATGGTAGAAACCTCCTGGCCTGCCTTCTGCTTGCCCAGACGGATCAGGGAGGCCAGGATCTCCACCTCGCGCTCGCCCCCGGCGGAACAAACGGTGACGCAGCCGCGGCAGCCCAGAACCAGGATACGCTTGGCATCCTTCACCATGTCCATGATTTCATTGATGGGTTTTCTTTCGGCAATAATCATTTCGCGCCTCCCTGACACCCTGAGGGCATAAGTTTCGTTTGAGCAGGCAAGCTGCTCAACTCAGCTTTAAACGGGCTCGGGCCCATGGTGGTAATTCGTTCGTCCATCTCCTGGGCCGCCTTGACAAAGTCGGGGTGGAAGCCGCGTTCCAGGTGATACATCTCAATGCGTTCCGGTTCGACTCCCAGTTCGGCCAGGGCCTTCTTGATGGCCGCAACCCGCTTGGCGGCCCGCTGGCTGCCCATGAGGTTGTGGCATTTGTCCAGGGGGCAGCCGGCCACATACACGCCGTCCGCGCCGTCTTCAAAAGCCTTGAGGATTGTGCTGACCTCGAGCTTGCCGGTGCAGACCAAGCGGTGGATGGTCACGCTTTTGGGGAAACCATCGGCCTGCAACCCTTCCGGCCCTTCGGCCAGGGTCTGCTGGGAGGTATAATGGCAACAGAATGCTTGGATATTTGGAGTAAAGGGCATTGGAATCACCGTGCTACTGATTTGCGCCGCAGGCGGCGATCAGTCGCGCGTCCTCGGACTCGTTTAAGCGGATGGCCTGGGCCGGGCATTCGGAGGGGCAGATGCCGCACCCCCTACATTCCTGGGGATCAATCACAGCCTTGCCCTGGTCGTCGATCTTGGGAATCCGCCACGGGCAGACGCGGACACAGGTGAGGCAGGAGACGCAGAGGTCGCGTTCCACCCAAGCGGCCTTGCCCTTGTCCAGCAGGTCTTGGTCGGTGATGTAGCCTGCCTTCATGGCCAACTGGCGCAGGGCGACCATGATCTCGGCAAAACGGACGTCCTGGGGGCAGACAAAGATGCAACTGCGGCACCGGGAGCAGAACCAGAGCAGATCGGATTTGAGCAGCGCGTCTTTCAGCCCCATCCGGATCATGTGGATGATCTTTCGGGGGTCGAAGTCGGGGATTGCCTGACTTACCGGGCAGATACCGCTACAGGCGCCGCAGGAAAAACAGCGGTTTAAGAATTCGCCTCCCGGAATCGCCGTTACCTCGGCGCTGAAGGCCGAATTGATATCCTTGCTGGAGATTGCCATAACAAAGCCTCATATGAAGATATGAAACCCGGCAAAGGGCGCCGGATTGATTTTTTTCCCGGTTGGTCCTGGGATGAGACCCAATTGAAACAAAAAAGCGTCGCGTACTCTAGCATAAAAAATAGCCCCGCCCAATAGGTATATCTACCGGAATAAGCGGTTTTTCGGGGGTCGGTTCGGCGAAAATAGGCGTTGATGTTTCCCCGAAAAATGGAATTTCCTTCAGACAGGTGCTTCGACAAGCTCAGCACGAGCGGAGTATCTAATGTAATGAGGGGCTTCTTGCAAAATGACAAATCAACCCCCAACACCGTCATTCCCGCGGAGGCGGGAATCCATAACAGGCTAAATATGCTAAATATACAACAATGGATTCCCGATAACAGCACTCGGGAATGACATGTCGGTCATTTCGCAAGAGCCTCATGAAGTGAAGGAATGTCCGTTCACCCTGCGCCCATCGACAAGCTCAGGAGAGCCCTGTCGATGGGGTTTCCTCCTCTAGACCAGAAACCGGAACTCTCCCTTGCCCAGCAAATCCTGAAGATGGAGCACGCCGGCCAGCTTGCCGCGGTGATCGGTCACGGCCAGGAAGGTGATTTCGTGGCGCTGCATGATGCTGAGGGCGTCGGCGGCGAGAAGTTCCGTGGTAATGGTTTTAGGCTTGGCGGTCATGGCCTCCGCCAGGGGGAGTCCGCTCAGGCTGCCGCCTTTCTGGCTCAGCAAACGGCGAAGATCGCCATCGGTGAGGATGCCGGTGATTTCATCTTCCTGCATGATCAGGACCGCGCCAAGGTTCTTGGCGTTCAGTTCGGCAATGGCCTCCGGCAGGCTGGCGGTTTGGGAAACCTTGGGAATCGCCGCGCCGGTGAGCATTACCTCGGCGACATTGACCTTGAGGCGTTCGCCAAGGCTGCCGGCCGGATGGTTGCGCCTAAAATCGCTTTCCTTGAACTGCTTGAGGTTCAGAAGGACCACGGCCAGGGCGTCGCCCATGGCCAGGGCGGCGGTGGTGCTGGCCGTGGGGGCCAACCCCAGGGGGCAGGCCTCCTGGGGCACCGCGACCTTGAGTACAGCGTCCGCGCTCAAAGCTAGGCTGGAGTTCGGGTTGCCGGTCATGGCAATGATCTTGGCCCCGCGTTTTTTGAGGTTGGGGATCAGGAGGGCAAGTTCCGCGGTTTCGCCGCTGTAGGAGATGGCCAGGATGACGTCCTGGGGGTCCACCATGCCGAGGTCGCCGTGCATGGCTTCCACCGGGTGGAGAAACAGGGCCGGGGTGCCGGTGCTGTTCATGGTGGCGGCGATCTTTTGGCCGATGATCCCTGACTTGCCTATGCCGGTAATCACCACCCGGGCCGGGCAGGCCATGATCATGGCCACCGCTTTTTCAAAATCGGCGTCGATCTGCTCAAGCAGGGCGGTGATGCCTTCCGCCTCAATCCTGAGAACTTCCTTGGCCTGTTCAATGCTCATCGGTCTGGGGATTCCTATTTTTTGCCCGTGGACTGGCAGGCGTTCCTGGTGCCGAGGAGAAGCTTGCAGAAATCCTTGTCCGGCGCAACAGGGTATTCCCCGTCGAAACAGGCCTTGCAATAGTTCTCCGGCGGGCCGCCGCATGCTTCCAGTAACCCCTCAAGGCTGAGGTAATACAGGGAGTCAAGGCCCAGATAATCGCGGATTTCGTCAACGGTTTTCTTGTTGGCGATGAGTTCGCCGCCCGAGGGAAAGTCGATCCCGTAATAGCAGGGGTTGCGGGTGGGCGGGCAACTGATCAGCATGTGGATCTCTTTGACCCCGGCTTCGCGCAGGGATTTGACCCTGGAGCGGCCGGTGGTGCCCCGGATGATGGAGTCGTCCAGGATGATGACCCGTTTGTCTTTCAAAAAAGAGCGGATGGGGTTCAGCTTGACCCGCACCGAAAAATCGCGCATGGACTGGGTGGGCTGGATAAAGGTGCGGCCCACGTAGTGGTTGCGGATCACCCCCATCTCGAGCGGGATGCCCGAGGCCTGGGAAAAGCCGATGGCCGCGTAGTTGCCGGAGTCGGGAAAGGGCATGACGAAATCCGCCTCGATCTTGCATTCCCGGGCCAGGATCTCGCCCATGCGTTTGCGGCTCTGGTAGACGTTCTTGCCGAAGATGTCGCTGTCGGGCCGGGCGAAATAGACCTGCTCGAAGATGCAGAAACTGCGGCGCTGGCTGGTTTCAAGATGGAGGGAGCGTTGGCCCTCGCGGTCGATGATCAGGATTTCGCCGGGCTCGATGTCGCGGACATACTGGGCCTCGACCAGATCAAGGGCGCAGGTTTCCGAGGCGATGATGAATCCGCCGTTGTTGAGTTTGCCCAGGCACAGCGGCCTGAAGCCGCCGGGATCGCGCACGGCGATGAGCTTGTCCTCGGTCATGAGCAGGATGGAGTAGGCGCCCTTGATGCTCTCGAAGGTGTCGATGAGCGCTTTTTCGAGGCCAAGGTGGGAGCAGCGGGCGAGCAGATGGACCACCACCTCGCTGTCCATGGTGGACTGGAAGATGGAGCCCTTTTTTTCCAGCTCGTTGCGCAGGGAGCGGATATTGACCAGGTTGCCGTTGTGGGCCACGGCCACGGTGCAGCCTTGGTGGGTGGCGGTGAAGGGCTGGGCGTTGACGATGTTGGAGGCGCCGGTGGTGGAGTAGCGGACATGCCCCACGGTGAGGTGGCCTTTCAGCTCTTGCAGGGTGGCCTCGCTGAAAACTTCGTGCACCAAGCCCATGCCCTTGTGCAGGGAGACCTGGCTGCCGTCGCTGGCCACGATGCCCGCGGACTCCTGGCCGCGATGCTGGAGGGCGTAGAGGCCGAAGTAGGTGAGCTTGGCTGCGTCCTCATGGCCGAAAATTCCGCAAACGCCGCATTCGTCCTTGGGGCGTGATGCGTCTGAGTATGTCATGGCGTTGTGTTCCTTCTGATGTGCTTGCCGTCCATCCGAAAAAAAAGAAGAAATATACATCCTAATTATATGGATGGGAAATATTTTTTTGGCGCGACTATTTTTGGCTTTCCCCGGCATGGTCCAGCCCTCGGAAAAAATTAAGCCAGGAGGAGGTGTTGTTGAGCGCCCAGTTGCGCGGGGGGACAAAACCCCTTTGCATGGATTCCGGCAGGCCGTGAGCGGCAAGGCGTTCGTATACCCGCACGTAGAGGCAGCGCTTCTTGCCGGGGTACACCTCGCACCAGCCGTCGCGGCTGCCGCCGCAGGGGCCGTTGAGCAGATATTTGGCGCAGCCGGCTTGCGGGCAGACAAAGGCGAGGTCGCCCAGGGTGCAGTCCCCGCAGTTCTGGCAGCCGAAGAGGAGAAATTTGGTCACGTGTTCCAGGTGGGTGAGTCCGTTATCCAGCCCACCGCCTTCCAGGGCAAGGCAGATTTTTTTGCACGCCGGGTAGAGGGGTGCGTCCTTGGTGAATGCCAGGTTGTGGACGAGCCGGGCCATCCGGTAATTGACCTGCAGCCCTGCTTGCCTCTCGTCGCGGGGCGCGGGCTCCGTCGTGTTGAGGCCGGTCGCCGCATCCTTTGTGTAGAGATAAAAGCCGTCCTGGTGCCAGTAATCCATCTCCGGGACCAAATCCTGCCAGTTCCCGGCAAGGGAATCGGCGGTGGAGAGGAGATAGTCGATGTTTTCATAGGTAAGCCCAGGCCCGCCGAGATGGGCGCCCGCATAGCCCAACCCCTTGAGGATGGCCAGCAGCTTCGCCCCCCGCAGCAGCCGGGCCTGCTTGCCCTTGTCCGGGCTTGTTGCCTCGCGGCGTATTTCACCGTAGAGCCTGTCGGTGATGATGCAGCCGGGGATTTTTCCGGTGTGCATCAGGGCGGCCACCGTGAGGTTGGGGATAAAGACATTGCCCAGCACCGGCAGGTTCAGGTTGCTCTGTTGGACATACTGGAGCAATTCGTGGAATTTGCGGGCATCGTAGCCGACCTGGGTGATGATATAGTCCGCGCCTTGCTCGGCTTTGCGGTGGAGCTTGGCGTACTGCATCAGCAGCTCCGCTTCCAGCCGCTTGAAGGGGGAGAGGGCCACGCCCATGAGAAACGAGGTGGGTTGGATCGCGCCCTTGCCCCGGTCCGGGCCGTAGTTGCCCTTGTTCATCCGGGAGATGAGGTCCAGGACATGCACCGAGCCGAGGTCAAAGACCGGTTTGGGGCAGCCCTGGTAGCCTTCCTGCGGATAATCGCCGGTGATCACCAGCAGGTCGCGGATGCCCAGGCGGTCCCAGGCAAAGAGCAGGCTTTCCATCTGGTTGCGGTTCTTGTCCTTGCTGGAAAAATGGACAATGACGTCAAGGCCCATCTGCTGGATCTCGCGGCCCAGAACCTCCGGCGACAAGGCGGCCTGGCCGCCAGCGTTTTCGGTGATGCTCACCGCCTGGATGCGCGGGTCGCGGGCCAGTTTTTCGGCAAGTTCCAGGGTGCGATCGTGTTCCCGGCTGTGTCCTCCCCGGCTGGGCACCAGTTCGAGGGTGATGGTGAATTGGGCGGGGGTAACGAGCGATTGCCGAAAGGGGGATTTTTTTTCAGCCAGCATGGGCAAGGGTGTCCGGGGGTTGGAGGGGATGATTTTTTTTCTTGCTCAACAGAAACGGATGGAAGTAAGCATAACCATTATTTCCGGAAAAGGAAACAACCGGGCCAGAGGGGCAGGCCCAAGGTTCAAGGCTAAAGGCTCAAGGAGTGGGAGGGCAGGATGGGAAAAAAGACGCTCTGGCACCAGGCAGCCCAGGTCTTTGACGAGCGGGCCGAGGAGTATGACGCCTGGTTTGAGGGGAGCCTGCTCTTTGCCATTGAGCGCGCCGCGCTAAAGGAACTGACAACGCCGCTTGCGAGCCCGAAGCTGGAGGTCGGCGTCGGTCCGGGCCGCTTTGCCGAGGCACTGGGGGTGGAGTTCGGAATCGATCCGGCCCTTGCTCCGCTGGCGTTTGCCAAAAAACGGGGGGTGCTGGTGAGTCAGGCGGTGGGGGAGGCGCTGCCCTACGCCGAAGAGAGCCTGCGAACGGTGCTGCTGCTCTTCACCTTTTGTTTCCTGGCCGATCCCTGCCCGGTGCTGCGCGAATGCCGACGGGTGCTCAAGCCCGGCGGGCATCTGGTGCTGGGTCTCATTGTGGCCGACAGCCCGTGGGGGAGGATGCTCCGGCAAAAAAAGCAGGAAGGGCATCCGTTCTATCAACATGCCACAGTGTATGATCCGAGCGAGGCGGAGGGGTGTCTGGCCGAGTGCGGGTTTGTGGTGGAGGAAAGACGCTCCACTCTGAGGCAAGCGCCGGAAGCGTTACGGGAGATGGAGCACTCCCAGCCCGGGCTGGTCAGTCAGGCTGGGTTTGCGGTGCTGGTCGCCGGGGCTGGTCCGTGAGCCAGTTTTTCCGTTCCCGCAGGAACTCGACGGCGAGAAAGGTCGCGCCGCTGACGATGATTCCCGCCGCGGCGATCGCCGCCAGCCAGCCAGGGGAGTTTTTCCTGTGGCGCTGCGTCAAGGGCGGCAGGTCTCGGGTGCAATAGCGGCAGACCAGGGCCTGGAAATGGATATCTTCCTTGCAGAAGGGGCAGGTTCGTGTACGCATGGTGATAACCATATAGCGACTGCCTGTTGGTTGTCAAGAAGGAGGTGCGGCTTTTGCCCTTTTCTCTCGCTGGGGGAGGCGGGAGCACACAAGATTTTCCTTGTCAGCACCCGGTTCCCTTTGTAAGATGAGGTAATTACACTCTGAATACAATTATCCCCATGAAATAAAAGGAGAAAATTATGGCGAGCGACAAGGTTATCCAGGTTTCCGACGGCGATTTCAGCGCAAAAGCCCTGCAGTCCGAGACTCCGTTTCTCTTGGATTTTTGGGCGCCGTGGTGCGGACCCTGCAAGGCGATCGGCCCGGTTATCGATGAGCTGGCCGCCGAGTTCGAGGGCAAGGTCAAGATCGGCAAGATGAATGTCGATGATAATCCTGTTACTCCCGGCAAATACGGGATTCGGGCCATTCCCACCCTGATTCTTTTCAAGGGGGGGGAGGTTGCCGACCAGGTGACCGGCGCGGTGGGCAAGCAGCAGCTCAAGGCCATGATCGAAAAGGCTCTTTAGTCTCCGGCGTGATTCATGATGGTTTTCGGGCCCGGTTCGAGTATGCCGGGCCTTTTCTCTTTTTGCTGAAATGGATGAGCGGGACATGATTTTTTCACAACGGAATAGTCGGTTTTTTCGGACCTGTGTTCTGGCTCTTGTCATGAGTATCCCGGCCGCTGGGCTCAGCGGCTGTGCGACCCTTGACACCATGTTGGGCTGGGTTGGTTTTGGCGAGGGCGCCACTGTGCAGGAAACCCCGGAAGCCCTGGCCATGGAGGGGATGGCCGACTTCAACCGCGGGAAATACAGCGCGGCCTTGAAACGTTTCGTGGAGATAAAAGACCGGTTTCCCTTCAGCGAGGTGGCGCTGCTGGCCGAACTGAAGGCCGCCGATTCCAATTATTACATGGACAAGTTCAATGAGGCCAAGATCCTGTACGAAGAGTTCGAGGCCAACCATCCGACCAACGAGGCGGTGCCCTATGTTTTGTTCCAGATCGGCATGTGCTATTACAGCCAGATCGGGACCAATGACCGGGATCCGGGCAACGCCCAGAACGCGGTGCAGGCCTTTGGGCGGTTGAACCGCGCCTATCCGCAGTCGCCCTATTTTGTGGAGGCTTCAGCCCGGATTCGGGCCGCCCGCGATTTTCTGGCCCAGCACGAGTTTTCCGTTGCCACGTTCTATCTGCGCATCGATGAAGACAAGCAGGCCCAGGGACGGCTTGAGTATCTGCTTGCCACCTATCCCGAGGCCAGCATCACGCCCCGGGCCACCGAGCTCTTGGCCCAGTTGAAGTCCGGCAAAGGCATTGAGAAATCCTGGCGCAGGTTCGTGCCCACGCTCTCGCTGCCGGACTGGCAGACCTTTACCTCCGCCTTCGGCATCCTGCCCGGCGGCGGCAGCAGCGGCGGGACTGCCAAGGAGTAACTATTCAGCAGCACCGCATCTGCTTTGTCATCGGTCTGGCCGCATACCATGTGTATAGCGGCCAGACCTCTTTCGCGCATCTGCAACACTGCTGAACGGTTACTCGTTGCTTGTCCCACTCTCCGTTAGCAAGGCTGTGGTTTTTCCCTTCCTGAACTTCTTGTCGTAACGTTCCTGCTCGCTGTAGATGCAGCCGCAGTAGGGCTGGCGGTACAGTCCCATCTCAAGGCTGGCGTCGATCCCCTCCTGCCAGCCGACCCGAAAATCCTCGTAATAAAACGGCACCCCGAATTGTGTTGCCAGCTCTTCGCCCAGTGCCCGGATGGTTTCATGGCGCTGGTAGCGGCTGTACAGCAGGGTGGTGCTGAAGGCCTCGGCTCCAAGCTCCCTGGCTTTTTTTGCCGTTGCCGCAAGGCGCATCCGGTAGCAGAGCGGGCAGCGATCCTCTTCGTGGAAAACCACCCGGCGCAGATATTCCCTGAGGCCGTATTCCCGTTCGTACTCCACGGGCAATGAGGTCCGGCGCGCCAGATCCTCAAGGGTGGCGAGCCGCTGCTTGAACTCCCGGAAGGGATGGATATTGGGGTTATGAAAATAGCCCTGCACGGCAAACCCCTGTTCCCGCAGGGCGGTGAGGGGAAAGATGGTGCAGGGGCCGCAGCAGAGGTGGAGGAGAACGGTCATGGCCCACCTCTATGGTTTATTGAGCTTGAACTGGCGGGGATTGATGTTGAGCTTGGCGATCTTGTAGTTGATGATCCTGAGGCTGGTGTCCAGCAGTTGCGCGGCCTTGGTCTGGTTGCCCTGGCATTTCTTCAGGCTGTCGATGATCAGCTCCCGCTCGAAATTGTCCACTGCCGCGGCAAAGGAAACCGGGTTGGCGTGTTCGCTCACCGAATCGGAGGTTTGCAGCGACGGCGGCAGGTGGTAGCTCTTGATCGAGTCCTCGTCGCAGATCAGCACCGCCCGTTCGATGCAGTTTTGCAGCTCCCGCACATTGCCCGGCCAGTGGTACTGGACCAGGAGATCGATGGCCGGGGTGGAGATGCGGCGGATCTGCTTGTTGTTTTCCTCGTTGTATTTTTGGAGGAAGAAGTCGGCCAGGAGCATGATGTCGGTGCGCCGTTCCCGCAGAGGGGGCAGGTAGATGGGGAAGACGTTGAGCCGGTAGTAGAGGTCTTCCCGGAAAGAACCGTCTTCCACGGCCTTTTCCAGGTCCTTGTTGGTGGCGGTGATCAGCCGGACATTGCATTTGATCGGGGCGATGCCGCCCAGCCGCTGGAATTCGCGGTCCTGCACCACGTTGAGCAGCTTGACCTGCACACTCTGGCTCAGTTCGCCGATTTCGTCGAGAAACAGGGTGCCGCCTTCGGCCAATTCGAAACGGCCCTTTTTGGCGGCCTGCGCCCCGGTAAAGGCCCCTTTTTCGTGGCCGAACAGTTCGGACTCCAGCAGGGTTTCCGGCAGGGCCGAGCAGTTGACCACCACGAACGGGGCCTTGGCCCGCTTGCTGTTGTGGTGCACGGCCTTGGCCACCATGGTCTTGCCGGTGCCGGATTCGCCGCGGAGCAGGATGGTGGCGTTGGAGTCCGCCACCCGGTGGATCATCTCGAACACCTCCTGCATCCGGTTTGAGTTGCTAACGATGCTGGCCACCCGGTATTTTTCCGAAAGCTCCCGCCGCAACTGGGTGTTCTCCTGCACCAGCCGCTCCCGTTCCTGATTCACCGCCTGGATGCGGACCACGGTTTGGGCGATGAGGCCGGAGAGCACGGTGAGAAACTGGAGATCCTTTTCAAAGTCCAACCCCTCGTGGTAGCTGCGATCCACGCTCAGGGCGCCGATGGTGCTGGCCCCGTGCTTGATGGGCACGCAGAGAAAGGAGAGGGCTTCCTGGTTTTTCTCACCCCTGGCTCGGGTCTTGTTCAAAAAGAGCGGTTCCTGGCTGATCTGGGGCACCACGATGGGGGCGCCGCTGGCCACCACCCGTCCGGTGATGCCCTCGCCGAATTTATAGATTCCGCGCTTCCGGGCTTCCGCGGTCATGCTTGGGGCCACCTCGGTTTCGATCTGGCCGGTGAGCGGATTGGCGATGGTCACCGCGCCGTTTCCAAGGCTGGTGCGGGCGGCAAGCACGGTGAGGCTTTCTTCCAAGCATTTGCGCAAATCGTCCGAGGAGGCCAAGGCCCGGGTTATTTCGTACAGGGTGGCCAGGTCAATGGGCTGGCGATTGTTTTCAGACATGGCTTCTCCCGGGTCTTTCTTACGGTTTGGTATACGTTATGCGGTGCGCGGCGACCCATTGTAACAAATTTGTCTGATAGTGCATCTGAAAATGTACGACAACGGGAAGATTCGAAGGGGAAATGTTACAAAACGCGGGCAAGCCAGGCAGACCAGATGGTGTATCCCAGGTCGCTGAAATGGACTCCGTCCTCAGCGAAGCAGGCAGCCGCGTCCGGCGCCCCGGTGTTGAAGGCCGCGCACAGGTCCAGAAACGCAACTTTTTTCTGTTGGCTGAGCCGGAGCAACCCCTCATTCAGGCGGGGTACGACGGAAGGCGCCAGATGGGCGGCCCGAATGGGCGGCAGGCTGGTAACGGTAATCCGCGCCGGGGGGAGCGTGCTGCCCAGAACGTCCAGGATCTCCGCGTATTCGGGCAGAAAGCCATACTCCTCCCTGAGCAGATTGTTGGTGCCGATCATGATAACCACGCGCTCCGGGTCGGGGCAGCGGCGCAGAAGCCGGGGAAGGTTGGCGAGCAGGCCGGCCACGGTTTCTCCGGCCCTGCCGGCGTTGACCACCCGATGCGCGGGAAAACAGGTCTGCCAGTTGTGAAATTCAACAAGGGAATCGCCGAGGAACAGGAGCTGCATGGCTGGCTCAGCAGGGTTTGGAGATAAAGATTGTCGCGGCCAGATTCGCCACGGTAATTGAGGCGTCCCGCACCGGCTGGCTCTTGGTTTCGTTGACGATATCCTTCGGGGATGCAGCACTGGTGTCGATCAGCCCGTGCCAGAATCGGCCTGCGGGCGGGGCCGGGATGATGAAGTCGGCGGGAAGGTGCCCGCCGTTGAGCATGACGAAAAAATCGTCGTCGCGCCGCACCCCGGCGGTGGTTCCGTGCAGGACAAAGGCCAGGGTCTTGCAGGCTGGCGACCAGTCCGGTCTTCCCGGCGTGGTGGATTGCCACTCGATTTCCGGGTTCTCTTCCGTGGCGGGGAAAAAATCGGTGCGGTGGAATACGGGGTGGCTTTTCCGTAAAGCGATGATCCGGGTAAAAAAGCGCAGCAGCCCGTGGTTCTGCTTGGCCAATTCCCAATTGAGCCAGCTTATCTCGTTATCATGGCAGTAGGCATTGTTGTTGCCCTGCTGGGTCCGGCCGAATTCATCGCCCGCCACCAGCATGGGCACCCCTTGCGAGAGCATGAGGATGGCGGCAAAGGTCTTGATCCTCCGGAGGCGCAGTTCCGTGATGGTTGCGTTGTCCGTTGGTCCTTCGCTGCCGCTGTTCCAACTGAGATTATCATTGCCGCCGTCCCGGTTGTCCTCGCCGTTGGCCAGGTTGTGTTTGTTGTTGTAGCTGACCAAGTCGTAGAGGGTGAAGCCGTCATGGCTGGTGATGAAATTAATGGAGTTGCGCGGGGAGCGGCCGTCGTCCTGGTAGAGGTCGGCGCTGCCCGCGATGCGGGTAGCAAGCGGAGCGACCATGGCCTCGTGGCCGCAGAGGAAGCGGCGGACATCATCGCGGAACTGGCCGTTCCATTCGGCCCAGCGCCGGTTGGTGGAAAAACTCCCCACCTGATAGAGGCCCGCCGCATCCCAGGCCTCGGCAATGATCTTGGTGTGGGCGAGGATGGGGTCTTCGGCGATTTTCTCCACCATGGGCGGGTTGCTCAGCACGTTGCCCTGCTGGTCGCGGCCCAGGACGCTGGCCAGATCGAAGCGGAAGCCGTCCACATGCATCTCGATCACCCAGTAGCGCAGGCAGTCCATGATAAGATGCCTCACCAGGGGATGGTTGCAGTTCACCGTGTTGCCGCAGCCGGAAAAATTGAGATACTCCCGGCTCCGCGGGTCCAGCAGATAGTAGATGACATTGTCCAGCCCCCGGAAGCTGATCACCGGCCCATTGCCGCCGCCCTCCGCCGTGTGGTTGAAGACCACGTCGAGGATCACCTCGATCCCGGCCTTATGCAACGCCTTGACCATCTCCTTGAATTCCCGGACCTGGTTGCCGTTGCGGCCGTTGACCGCGTAAGCCGCCTTGGGCGCGAAAAAGGAGATGGGACTGTAGCCCCAGAAATTCTTCAGCCTCTCCCCGGTGAAGGGGTTGGCGTTGGTGATCTCATGCTCGTTGAACTCGGTGACCGGCAGAAGCTCCACCGCGGTAATGCCCAGTTTCTTGAGATAGGGAATCTTTTCCACTATTCCCCGGTAGGTGCCGGGATTGGCTGCGCCGGAGCTTTCGTGCCGGGTGAAGCCCCGGACATGGAGTTCGTAGATGATGCTCTTTTCCAGGGGAATATTGAGGGGACGGTCGCCTTCCCAGTCGAATTCGTCGCCGATAATGCAGCAGCGCCGCTGAAAGGTGGACAGCGGGGTGCAGAGGCCGGAGCGGCAGTAAGCGACCCCCCACTCCGATCCGCCGGTAAGGGCTTTGGCGTAGGGGTCGAGCAGCAGGTTTTCGGTGGCGAAGAAATGGCCGGCCCCCTTGGGGTCGTATGGGCCGGACATGCGGTAGCCATAGCGCAGATTGGTGTCGAGATCGTGGAGCAGGATATGCCAGATGTTGCCGGTCCGGTTGATCTTCGGGTCAAGGGGGATCTCGGCGCAGGGATCCTCGGCGCCGGACTTGAACAAGACCAGGGTAACGGCCTCGGCATGGCGGGAAAATATGGCGAAATTAACCCCTTCCGGCTTCAAAAAGGAGCCCAGGGGAAGCGGGTATCCGGCGCCCGTGATAATTTTTTCTTTGCGCATGGCGTATTTCCTCTTGCCCGGAATGAAACCAGTAATTATTATTGGTAATAATTATTACTTTTAAAATTATGCATTCATTATATCGTTTCCATAGAGAAGATGACAATAAAACTGAGGAGGTGTGCCATGGGATTAGCGGAAAAGTTGGGTATGGGTGATCAGCCTGTGTCGATCGACTGGGATCTTACCCCCTCGGATACCTTTGCCATGTTCGAGAGCTGGGGAGGCAAGGACCAGGAACGGATTCGCAACAATTCGGAGCTGCACTATTATTTTTATATCGATAACTGGAGTTCTCCCGCCAAGCTCTGCCTAATGGAGCGGGGCGTTAAGCATGCCAAGATTCTTGCCCACATCGATTGCCCGCAGGAAATGCTGAAGAATTGCGTGTCCCGGCAGGGCAAGGACATGCGGGACCAGAGCTACGCCATTGACGAGGGAATCAAGCAATGGCTGCTGGAAAAAATCATCGAGAGCGAGGATTCCTCCCGGATTGCGCTGGTGGACAATTCCGTACCGCAGGAGGTTATGGAGACAGGGCTTCCGCGCAAGGGTGATTCCTTGCCAACGGTGGAGACGGTCCGTCTGCGGGCGGCGGGTGGAGTGGTAAGCGAATTGGAGGCTGCGACTCTTGCGGCGAGAATCGGCTGTTACGACAGCCGCCGCAACCCCATGGGGAATTTCCGCAACCTGCTGGTGGACAACGGCGACGGCCTCACCGTTACCGATGGGGCCACCGGGCTCATGTGGCAGCGGGGCGGCTGCGATCTCACCACCATCCGCAATGTGCAGAAATATGTGGCGGAATTGAATGACCAGCGTTTTGCCGGCTTCTCCGATTGGCGGCTGCCCACCATGGAAGAGAGCTTCTCCCTCCTCGAACCGCGGGTTAATGCAAAGGGCGTCCATCTCCATCCCTGTTTTTCCAAGGAGCAGCCCTTTATCTTTTTAGCCGACCAGCGCAAGCCCGGCGGCTACTGGTTTATGGATTTCAAGCAGGCCAGGGCATTCTGGGCCTCGGGCACCATCCCGGGCGGGTTCGGCAGGGTGTGCCGCACCATGTGATCCGGTAAACACATAAGGCGTATACGAAAAAGGCTGCCCACGGGTGGCCTTTTTTCTTATCCGGGGCATGGGAAAGGGCGCGCAACAAAATCTTGCAATTTGTCCGGCCCGGTTATAAAGAAGCTAGGAGGTTGGAAGGAACATCATATCTTCCCGTTTCTCTCCGGACGGGAATTTTTTTATTGAGAAACCGCAAGACAAGAGAGGACACACCCATGCCTGAATTCAACAATGTCACCATCGTAAAAAAAGCCAATGTCTACTTTGACGGCAAGGTCACCAGCCGGACGGTGGTGTTTGCCGACGGCTCCCAGAAGACCCTGGGCGTCATGCTGCCCGGAGAATATGAATTCAACACGGCGGACAAGGAGCTCATGGAGATCATGGCCGGCGAACTGGAGGTTCTGCTGCCTGGGACGTCGGAGTGGAAGACGGTCAAGGGCGGAGAATCCTTCGAGGTGCCGTCCCACTCCAAGTTCGGCTTGAAGGTGCGAAGCCTTACCGATTATTGTTGTTCGTTTTTAAAGTAGAATCGCCAACAAAAAAAGCCATCGACGCGGTTGCGCCGGTGGCTTTTTTTTCCGTAACGGGCCTGTTGTTGCCCCGCCATTTCATTCCGGTTTAGAAATCCTCGAATTCTTCCTCGTCAAAGGGGATTACCTCTTTGGCCGTCTTTTTTGCGCTGTGCGAGATGGCGCGGGGCTGTGATTGTTTTTGCTGCATTGCCGGCCGGAGCCCTGTGTTTTTGCCGCGCGCCGGGTTGCTTGGCGTCTGGGAAACCATTGCGCCGGAACTGGGTCCGCCCTCCCCGGTGATCAAGGTTTGCAGTTCGCGGACATGCCCGAGCAGGGTGTTGCTTTCGGCAAAGAGTTCCTCCGAGGCGGAAGCCGATTCCTCGGCGGTGGCGGCATTGCTCTGCACCACGGTGTCCATTTCCTGCAGGGCCTTGTTGATCTGGCCGACCCCTTCGGTCTGCTCTTTTGTTGCGGAGGAAATTTCATTGATCAACACCGAAACCTTGCCGGTGCCGGTGGAAACCTTGCTGAACTCATCGTTGGTCTTGTGAACGAGCACCGTGCCTTCTTGGACCTTGTGTACCGTTTGTTCGATGAGATCCGCGGTTTCCCGAGCCGCCTCCGCGGCGCGCATGGCCAGGCTGCGAACCTCGTTGGCCACCACGGCAAAGCCGGCTCCGGCCTCGCCGGCGCGGGCCGCTTCCACGGCGGCATTGAGGGCGAGCAAGTTGGTCTGGAAGGCGATTGCATCGATGGTTTTGATGATTTTGGAAGTCTTCTCGCTGGCGACGGAGATTTCGCCCATGGCGGAGGTGAGTTGCTGCATGGAGGCGGCCGCCTGGTTGGCGACACTGTTTACTTCGCTCATCACCGTGTTGGCCTCAAGGGCGTTGTCCGAGCTGTTTTTGGTCATGGCGGAAATCTCTTCCATGGAGGCGGAGGTTTCTTCAAGGGCGGCCGCCTGTTCGGTGGCGCCTTCCGCCAGTTGTTGGCCTGCGCTCGCCACCTGCCCGGATGCGGCGGAGATATGATTGGCGCCCGCGGTCAGCCCGTTGATTGCTTTTCTCAGGGGTACGGTGATGCCGCGGGTGATGACAAAGGTCAGGGCGCAGCCGCCGATGAAGATGCCGATGGCAATGAGGATCATCAGGGTCTGGAGCGTGCGGCCTTCGGTAAGGGCCTGGTTGGCGACATGTTCCCCTTCGGTGGTGTTGATTGCACCGAATCCGGAGATGGCCTCGCGGATCTTGTCCCCTGCCGCCTCCTCGGCTTCTGCCTTTTCCGAGAGCAGGGCAGGGTTTTCCGCCTGGGCCGCGTCCATCATCTCCCGGCCGGCCGGGGCCAGCGTGTCGTGCAACTGAACGATGGTCTCGATCTTCTCAAGCCAGCCAGCCTGCACCAATTCTTCGTCTGCCTGAATGGTTGTGCGGACGCGTCCAAAGGTTTCGTCCGCTTCTTTATCCAGGCTGTCGAAGCGATCCCGGTAGGCAGCGTCCTTGTGGATGACGAAGTTTGCCGCGGCAAGCTGCTGGCGGCTGACCAAAAGGGCCAGGTCGCCGCCCAGATAGGCCAAGGGAAGATGGGTGTTTTCCAGGTCTTTGACGGAGGTCACCATCTGCGAGGATTTGAACACGGCAAAGCTTGCGCCGATGGTGGAAAGAAGAACCAGCAAGCCAAAGCCCGCTGCCAGTTTTTTGGCCAGGGAAAAATGTGCAAAATTCATCGGTCTGCTCCAGAGAGGGGATAGAATTGGCCTGTGGACAAAGGATTGCGGGTGTCTGTGACAACGAGGCAATTTTAGTTGCCCATTATATAGTAATTATAATTATTGTTTTCAACCCCTATTTTGGCATGCGGGCCGGGAGCATGTGTGTTCCTTGCCGCGGAGCATGAGTCTGCGTGCCTCGCGTAAGGAAATAAAAATAGTTTAGGGGAACAGGGAGTGGATTGCAAGCTGTGGTGTAGCGGAAAAAAGGAATATGTTCCGGCATGGTTCAACCGGAAAAAATGACTTGCTGTCCCATTGTCTCGGGGAATTTCCTGTGCTAGGATGAGCAGTGGCCGTTGTTCAAAACAGCAAATTTTTTCAGGAAAAACATCATGGGCCTCCGGATACAGCTAGTATTGGTTCTGGTGCTCTCCCTTGCCGCCACGGCTGTTTGGGCCGGGCAGGGCTGGAGGAGCGTCGCCGTGCGGCAGGGCGCGGTAAGGGTTTCCCCCATGCCATTCGGGAAGATCATTGCCACCCTCGGCTATGGTGAGCGGGTGAACGTGCTGGCGGAGCAAGGCCTTTGGTTCAAGGTGCGGGATCAACGGCAAGGGCGGGAAGGCTGGATGCACAGCGCCAGCCTCATCGCCAAGCCCATTACCCTAAAGCCCGGAGAGCGGCTTGGGGGTGGAGCCTCGGAGGATGAATTGGCCCTGGGCGGCAAGGGCTTCAATGCGCAGGTGGAGGCCGAGTACAAGGCCAGGGGCAAGAATCTCGATTATGCCTCGGTGGATTGGATGGAGCGGATTCAGGTGAGTCCCGAGGCCATGCGGGAATTCCTTGCCAAGGGCGGCTTGCAGAGCCCAGAGGGAGGCGCCGGCCATGGCAAATAAACGAACCTTTCTCCTCGCGGTTGTGTTGCTTTGCGCTTGCCCGGTGCTGGTTGCCGGGTGCAAGACCACCGATGTGATTGACGGCCTCGGAGCGGTCCAGGTGGGCGGGTTTAGGCTCAGCGAGTCCCAGGTGGGCGCGCTCAAGAAAACCGCCGTGGCCCTGGAAAAGGCCTTCACCGATATCACTCCGGAGCAGGAATACTATGTGGGCCGCGCGGTGGGCGCCACCCTGCTGGGGAAATACCAGCCCCGCACCGACCCCCAGACCGTGCAGTACCTCAATCTGGTCGGCCAGTCCCTGGCCAGGGTCTCCGACATGCCGGAAACCTACGGCGGCTATCATTTTGTCCTCCTGGAGGATGAGGGGATCAACGCCTTTGCCGCGCCGGGAGGCTTGATCTTTATCAGCCGGGGCATGCTGCGCTGCTGTAAGGACGAGGACACCCTGGCCGCGGTGCTGGCCCATGAAATCGCCCATATTCAACTAAAGCACGGGCTGCAGGCCATCAAGACCAGCAGGCTGACCAGCGCTTTTTCCATCATGGCCACGGAAGGGGCCAAGCAGGCCGGAGGGGTGCAACTGGCGCAACTCACCGGAATATTCGAGGATTCCATCCACGATGTCACCGCAACCCTGGTCAACAGCGGCTATTCCCGGGCCTTTGAACGGGAGGCCGATGTCGCGGCCCTGGAGATTCTCGGCCGGGCCGGCTATGACCAGCGGGCCCTGGTTGGGATGCTTGGCGAGATGAAGCAGCGGCTCAACCCGCAGGGGCTTGATTTCGCCAAGACCCATCCCGACCCGGCGGACCGGATGGCCGACCTTGCACCCCAGCTTGCCGGAGTCAAGACCCCAACCGGCATGGCCCTGCGGCAGCAACGGTTCCAGCGCCTTCTGGGCAGCATCTGACGTGATCAAGAAAGGTTGTACCGGGCTTACCCTCGGGCTGATCGTCTGTGCGATGGCGTTTTTTCTCTGGCAGCAGGGCGCGCTCACCGGTTTCGAGCATGCGGCCTGGCAGTGGCGGGTTGCCCATTTTGCCCAACCGGCTGCGGCCACCAGCCGCTTGCGGATCATCGCCCTTGACCAGAAAAGCCTGGACTGGGGCCGCAAGGAAAACAACCTCTCCTGGCCCTGGCCGAGGGAGGCGTATGCCACGCTCCTCGCCTTTTGCAAACGGGCCGGGGTTCGGGTGGTCGCCTTTGATATGCTGTTCAGCGAACCGTCGGTACACGGCGTGGGCGATGATCAAGCCCTGGCCCTGGCCATGCGGGAAAACGGGCCGGTGGTGCTCAGTTGCACCCTTGCGCCTCCCGGACAGGGGCAGGCGGAGAATGGCTCAGCCCCTTCCGTGCTCACCATTTCCGGCTTTTCCCAGTGGCTCGCCGGAAGCCGCGCGCCGGTGCTGCCCCAGTCGGTGACCATGCCGGTGCCTGAACTGGCCGCAAGCAGCGCAATGTTGGCCAATATCAGCACCCGTCCCGATCCGGACGGGGTGTTCCGCAGAGCACCCCTCTTTGTCACCCTCGCCGGCCAACCCGTGCCTTCCCTGGCCCTGGCCGCCTATCTTGCTTCCCTCCCCGGCCCGGTTCCCCTGTCGCTTGGCAAAAAACACCTCCAAGTGGGGGAACTCGGTGTGCCCCTCGATGAAACCGGGCAGTCCATCCTCAATTTCAGGGGGGCATCGGGCACGGTCACAACCATCTCCCTGGCTGCGGTGGTGCAGTCCGAGCTGCAGCTTGCCGCCGGGGAAATCCCGGTCATCGATCCGGCCGAATTCAAGGACACGTATGTTTTTCTGGGCATGACTGCGCCGGGGCTGTATGATCTGCGGGCCATTCCCATTGACGGGGTCTATCCGGGGGTCGAGATCCACGCCACCATGCTGGACAACCTGCTGTCCCAGGATTTTCTCCGCGACAGCCCGGTCTGGCTGGCGGTATTCCTGACCCTGTTCTTCGGGGTGCTGGCCGCAATGATCATTCTTTTTTGCCGCAACGCCTGGCAATCCTCCCTGGCCTTTGTCCTCCTGCTCCCCTTGCCCTTTGTTGCAGGCTTTATTGCCTATGGGAAAGGACTCTGGCTGCCTGTTGCTGTCCAGGCCACGGCGGTGCTGCTTGCCCTGATCAGCGGAGTGGTGTTCAACTTCGCCACCGAAGGGCGGAAAAAGCGTTACATCAAGCGCGCCTTCAGCCAGTATCTCCATCCCACCGTGATCGACCAATTGGTGGCAAACCCCGAGCGGCTACGCTTGGGGGGCGAGAAGCGGGAGCTCTCCATCTTCTTTTCCGATCTGGCCGGATTCACCGGGATGTCCGAGCGTTTGGAGCCGGAGCGCCTCACCTTGCTCCTGAACGAATATCTCTCCGCCATGACCGACATTATCCTGGCTTCGGGCGGAACCATCGACAAGTATGAGGGAGACGCCATCATCGCCTTTTGGAACGCGCCGCTTTCCCAGGCCGATCATGCCGGCCGCGCGGTGCAGGCCGCCCTGCGCTGCCAGGAGCGGCTGGCCGAGCTGCGGCCGGACTTCAAGGCGCGGTTCGGCTGCGACCTGTTCATGCGGATCGGCATCAACACCGGGCCGGTGGTGGTGGGTAATCTCGGCTCCAGTCAACGCTTCGATTACTCCATTTTGGGCGACAACGCCAATGTCGCGGCCCGGCTGGAGGGGGTCAACAAGGAATTCGACACCCAGATCCTCATCTCCGAATCGTGTTGCCGCCAGTTGCCCGCGGGCATAACGGTGCGGGAGATCGCCAGGGTTGGGGTGGTGGGGCGCAAGGAGCCCATCACCGTGTTCGAGCCCCTTGCTCCGGGCGATGCGAGACGGACGCTGCGTGATCGTTTCGCCGCGGCGCTTGCCCTGTATTACCAGGGCGAGGTTGCCAAGGCCAGGGAAGCCTTCCAGGATATGGGGGCGGACGATGTGGTGGCCGGACGCTATGCCGCCCGTTGCCGGGAAATGCTGGCCAATCCGCCCCTTGCCTGGGACGGGGTCTGGCGGATGAATTCCAAATGAGACCGGGCGAGATGCAGAGCGATGTTCCAGGGGCGAGGGTCGCCTCCCCCCTGGAACGTATCCGCCCCTTTGTCCGGCGGTATTCCTTCCGCCTTGTCGGCGGGCTTGTCGCCCTGCTGATTGTCGATCTTCTGCAACTGGGCATCCCCCGGCTGGTGAAACGGGCGGTGGATCTTTTGTCCCAGGGAGCGGCCAGCCAGACGGCCCTGGCGCAAAGCGCTTTTGCCATCTTCGCGCTTGCCGTGGGCATTGCCTCGTGCCGGTTTGTCTGGCGCTACCTGATTCTCGGATTTTCCCGGATGGTGGAGCGCGACCTGCGCGATGATTTTTTCCGCCATCTCCTCACCCTGGACCGGCCATTTTTTCAAAAGAAACCGGTGGGCGCGATCATGGCCCTGGCCACCAATGATTTGGCCGCGGTGCAGTTGGCCGGGGGCATGGGCGTGGTCGCCTGCGCCGACGCGGCGATCATGGGCATCGCCGCCCTGGCCTGCATGGCCTATATCAGCCCGCAGCTCACCCTGATCGCCGTCATTCCCATGCCCCTGCTGGCGGTGTTGACCAGGGTGTTGTCCGCCCGGCTGCACCGCCGTTTTTTGAAGGTGCAGGAGCAGTTTTCCCATCTCACCGAATTTGCCCGCAACACCATCACCAATATCCGTCTGCTCAAGGCCTACACCCAGGAAGCGCCGCAGGCCGAGGTCTTTGGCCGCCTCGGGCGCCAGTATCAGCAGGACAACCTCCGTCTGGCCAGGGTGCACGGCACGCTGTTTCCCATTTCCGGGCTGGTGGGCAATACCAGTCTGCTGCTGGTGATCTTTTTCGGCGGGCGGTTGGTGGTCGGCAGCGTCATCACGGTGGGTGATTTTGTCGCCTTTATCTCCTATCTCTACCTCCTGACCTGGCCCATGATGGCGGTGGGCTGGGTGGCCAATCTCTTCCAGCGCGGGCTCACCTCGTTGGGGCGGTTGGACGAGGTCATGAACGCCAAGCCCACCCTGGTCGATCCCCCCCAGCCCCTCGCTTTTCCCGCAGGGCAAACGGAGATCACCCTCCGGACCCTCCATTTCCAATACGAGGGCCAGGAGCAACCGGCCCTGGCCGAGGTCAGTTGTACGATCCGGGCAGGGGAGATCGTCGGTCTGGTCGGGAGGAGCGGTTCGGGGAAATCCACCCTGTGCCATCTTCTGGCCCGGCAGTATCCCGTGGCGGACGGCGCCATTTTTCTCAATGGCGTTGATGTCAATCGGTTGTCTCTGGGGTCGGTGCGCGAACGGGTGGCCTATGTGCCGCAGGATGTGCTGCTTTTTTCCGACACCGTGGCCGCGAACATCGGTTTCGGCAATCCGGCGGCCAGCCAAGAGCAGATCGAGGGTGCCGCTAAAATCTGCCGCATCCACGAGGAGATCCTCGGCTTCAGCGAAGGGTACCAGACCCGGATCGGCGAGCGGGGCGTCAAGCTCTCCGGCGGCCAGCGCCAGCGCATCGCTTTGGCTCGGGCCATTCTTCTCGACCGGCCCATGCTGATCATCGACGACAGCCTATCTGCCGTGGATCTGGAAACCGAGCAGGAGATCATCTCCGGCCTGGCCGATTTTCTGCCGGGGCGGACCTGCCTCATCGTCTCGCACCGGATCGCCCCTTTGCGGGATGCGATCCGGATCATGGTTCTGGAGGAAGGGCGGCTGCTGGCCCAGGGCAACCATGCCGAGCTGCTGGCAAGCAGCGATTTTTACCGGACCATGTATCACCAGCAGCAGATGCAGAGTCATCGCGAAGAGGAGCTGCCGCTTTGAGCCTCGGGCAAAACTCTGCCACATTGAATTCCCCCTCCCTCGACGGGAGGGGGCAGGGGGTGGGTGAAGTTGCACCCTGCCGATCTACTACCTGTTTCCCCCTCTCCCTAACCCTCTCCCGCAAGGGGAGAGGGAACTTGTTGGATTTTTGCAAGAAGGTCAACATTGCACGATAATTACGGATATTTCGAAGAAGACCAACTGGGCAAGTTCGGCGATCTCAGCCTGTGGCGGCGGATTGTTTTTTTGGGCAGGCCTTACTGGCTCGGGGCTCTGCTGGCCGTGCTCCTTTCCTTTGCCGTGGTGGGTTGCGGCCTGGCCCTGCCCTATTTGATCCGGCTGGCTGTGGACGATTTCATCCTCAACACCACCGCTGCTACAGAGTTCCGCCTTGCGGGGCTCAAGCACCTTGCTCTTCTCTTCTGCGGCCTCATGGCCTTCGAGTTTTCCGGCAACTTTGTCCAGGTGCTGATTCTGGAGTGGACCGGGCAGAGGATCATGCACCGGATGCGGCAGATGATGTTTGTCCATCTCCTGCATCTCGATCTGAAGTTTTTTCACCGCAACCCCGCAGGCCGTTTGGTAACCCGGCTGACCAACGATGTCCAGAACATGCACGAGATGTTCACCTCGGTGATCGTCACCCTGTTCAACGACGGGGTCAAACTCCTCGGCATTCTGGGGATTTTGTTTTGGATGAACTGGCGGCTGGCCTTGGGTATCTGCCTGCTCCTGCCGCTGATGGTGGGCAACACCCTCTGGTTCAGCCGGTTGGCCCGCGATGCCTTTCGGCAGATCCGCACCCATCTTGCCCAGATCAACTCATTCTTGCAGGAATCGCTCTCCGGCGTCTCGCTGATCCAGCTTTTCCGCCGCGAGGAGTCCAGCCAGGCGCAATTTTCCCAGCTCAACCAAACATTTTTTGCCAAGGCCCTCTATCAGATCAAGGTGTTTGCCGTGTTCATGCCGCTCATCGAGCTGATGAGCGCGCTGACCATCGGCACCATCCTCTGGTACGGCGGCAGCCAGGTCATGGCCGGGAAGATGACCATCGGGATGCTGGTGGCGTTTCTCTCCTACATGCGCCTCTTTTTTCAGCCCATGCGCGAGCTGTCGCAGAAATATTCCATCGTCCAGTCGGCCCTGGCTTCGGCGGAGCGCATTTTTCAGTTGCTCGACTCCAAGGAGACCCTGCCTTTGGCCGCCTCTCCCTTAAGGCCAGCTTCCGGCAAGGGCGAGATCGAGTTTAAGGAGGTGCGCTTCGGCTATGCGCCGGAGCATCCGGTGCTGGAAAATTTCTCCTTGAAGATTCCCTCCGGTCAGACCCTGGCCATCGTCGGCGCCACCGGTAGCGGCAAGACCACGATCATCAATCTGCTGGAGCGGTTCTACGATCCGGACGCCGGAGCGATTCTCCTGGACGGCGTCGATCTGCGCGCTTTGGACCCGAACTGGCTGCGAAGCCAGGTGGGGCTGGTCATGCAGGATGTGTTTCTCCTGCCAGCCACCATACGGGAGAATATCCTGCTCGATGGAGAAAAAACAGACGAAGCCCTGTGGGGTATTCTGGAAAAAGCACAACTGGCCCGCTTTGTCCGCCAGTTGCCCGAGGGGCTTGCCACCAGAGTGGGCGAGGGCGGCATGGATCTTTCCGCCGGGCAGCGGCAATTGCTGGCCTTTGCCCGGGTGCTCGCCCGCGAACCGCGCATCCTGGTGCTGGACGAGGCTACGGCCAGCGTGGACCCGGAAAGCGAGATGCTCACCGAGCAGGCCATTGGCGCGACCTTTGCCGGGCGGACCAACATCGTTATCGCCCACCGGCTTTCCACGATCCGCAGGGCGGATCATATCCTGGTCATGGCCGAGGGCAGGATCATCGAGCAGGGGAGCCACGCGGAACTGGCGGCGGCCAATGGGGCGTACCGGAGGCTGCTGACCATTTTCAGCGCCGGGTCAGGAGCATGACCATGGTTTCATGATATAACTAAGCATTCCGCACGACCCATAACATAAGGAGGTGCCGCATGGAACTGGAGGGCAAGAAGGTAATACTGCTGGTGGAGGAGACCTATAACGACCGCGAATTCTGGTACCCCTACTATCGCCTCAAGGAGGCCGGCGCCCAGGTGACGGTGGTCGGCCCGGAGGGCGGCATGAGCTATAGCGGCGCCGCCGGCATCAAGGCCACCGCCGATGCGGGCATCAAGGAGGTGCGGGCCGATGATTTCGACGGTCTGGTCATCCCCGGCGGCTACGCCCCGGACCATATGCGCCGCCATCCGGCCATGGTCAAGCTGGTCAAGGATATGGCGGAAGCCGGCAAGGTTGTCGCCGCCATCTGCCATGCCGGCTGGATGCTGGCCTCGGCCGAGGTGCTGAACGGCAGGAGCGTCACCGGCTTCTTTGCCATCAAGGCTGATCTGGTGCATGCCGGCGCCACATACCTGGACCAGGAGGTGGTGGTGGACGGCAATCTTATCACCAGCCGCACCCCCGACGACCTGCCCGCCTTCCTGCGGGCCATCATCAAGGGGTTGGCTGCCTGAGCCGATGCAACCGCCGTCGCCTCCGGTTGAATGAGTGCCGATTGATAGGATGTTGAAAGGTGTTTGGTCAAGGAAGCAAAACTCCCCCAGTTTTTTTCAAGGAGATGGCAATGCGTTCCAGGCAGAAAGAACCGGCGGACCGGTTCCGTATTGATTTACACACCCTGCGGCTGCTGGTGCAATCCGCTTTTTTGCTGACCTGTCTCTACGCTGGGTACCGTTTTTATCAGTTCTATCAATGGACCCTCGGCAATTCAGCGACTTTTGTGGCGCGTCCGCCGGCGGTCGAGGGCTTTCTGCCCATCAGCGGCCTGGTCAGTCTCAAACGCTTCCTGCTTACCGGAATCTATGACCGCATCCACCCGGCCGCCTTGACGCTCTTCATCGCCGCCCTGCTGATCGCCATTTTTTTTAGAAAGGGCTTCTGCGGCTGGATCTGTCCCGTGGGCTTTGTCTCCCATGTGGTCGAACGGGTTGCCCGGCGGCTGAAAATGCTTTTGACTCCGCCGGACTGGCTCGACTATCCCCTGCTCAGCCTCAAATACCTCCTGCTGGCCTTCTTCTCCTGGCTTATCCTGGCGAAGATGGACCTGGCCGCCATCGAGGCCTTCTCCAGCACCCCGTACAACCTGGTGGTGGATGCCCGGATGCTGCTCTTTTTCATTGCCCCGACCACAACGACCATCTGGGTGCTGAGTATCCTGGTCGGAGCCTCTTTTTTTCTGCGCAATTTCTGGTGCCGCTATCTCTGCCCTTACGGGGCGCTCATGGGTATTCTCGCCTGGTTTGGTCCGTTGCGGATCAGCCGGGACGAGCAAACCTGCATCAACTGCAAGAGGTGCGAGAAGGTCTGTCCCGGCTCAATCCGGGTGGCCGAGCATACCGTCGTGACCAATCCCGAATGCCTGGGTTGCCTGGAATGCGTGGCTACCTGCCCGGTCAGCAACTGCCTGCAGGTTTCAACCTACGGTGGCGGAAAACTGCCGGCGTGGCTCCTGCCGCTGGGGGTTCTTGCTCTCTTTTTCATCGTTTGGGCGGTGGCCAACATAACCGGCCATTGGCAATCGGCAATCCCTCTGGAAATTTTTAAGAGCTACTACCCGTTGGCAGACCAGATGGGGCATCCGTAAGAGACTGCGGCGAACAATCGGCAGGGCGGTATCCACCGACTGCACAAGGCAAAGGCCTGTTAATCAGAAAACGGAAAGAGATTTGTTTTTCCCGGCGAGATGTGGTATTTTGGTACTT
Source organism: Hydrosulfovibrio ferrireducens (assembly GCF_046883345.1). Classification (NCBI taxonomy): domain Bacteria; kingdom Pseudomonadati; phylum Thermodesulfobacteriota; class Desulfobulbia; order Desulfobulbales; family Desulfobulbaceae; genus Hydrosulfovibrio; species Hydrosulfovibrio ferrireducens. Next base: position 198,441 of record NZ_JALKCW010000025.1, read on the forward strand.
GAATGAGTATCAAAAGGAGTCCATGCTATGAACACCATACCCGCTCAAGAGATCAAGCGCCGCGGCATTGCGGCAGTGGATGATTGCATTGCCAAGGGCGACCTCCATGTGATCCGCAATAATCAGCCGCAATACGTGGTGCTTTCCGAGGATCGTTATCAGGCGTTGCTGGAGGCGGAGGATGAGGCGTATACGGCGCGAGTGTTGGCCTCGCTGGAAGACCTGCGTGCCGGGCGGGTGCAACGGGGCACCGCTGCGGAGTTGCTGAAAGAGCTGGGCATGGAAGGCTGAGGATGTACACCCTCGTCTGGACCTCCGGCTTCACCCGCGCGGCCGGCAAATTTTTCAAACACCACCCGGAATTGCGGGAAAAGTTCGCAACGATTCTCGGTGATCTGGAGCGCGATCCCTTTCAACCGCATCTGCGGTACCACCACCTTGGCGGCAAGCTACAGGGTGTGCAGGCAATCAGCATCACCTCCAGTTACCGCCTAACCCTGACCCTCCTGATTTCGGAAAAGGAAATCATCCTGCTTGATGTTGGCAGCCATGATGCGGTGTATCGGTAGGAGGTGCTTCAAGGCACCTGATGACATAAGCACTGAGGAGTTTCCCTATTTTCTGAACGGAACAATTCCGCCGTCTTCACCCTGTACCCAGACGATTTCGCCAGTCCAGCGATCAAGGCGATAGGCGTGTCCGGCTGCTCCTTCGGCAACAAAGGTGTACCGTCCAAGCCACGCAATGAGTACCAGAAGTAGTCCCACTATAACTATCACTATCTTTTGCCAAGACATTTTGTTTTCCCTTAAAGTTCTTGTTTTTTGAACGCCGGTGGTAGCCTGTTGCGGTGCCGCGTCATGGTCGCCGACGCTCTCACATTCCGATTGCCCCCCCATTGTTATGCCAAATTGTTTTTGAGTTTCATCTTGTCGGAACTATCTTGTCTGCTAAGTTTATGTGGAGACACTTGAAACTACAGTAAGAAAGTGTAGTCGCCCGAGAAAGAGTTCCCGCTTATACCGTCTGTTCCTGGCACCTGTATCAGCAAATCGCCGTCCCTATGCACAACATTAAATTTGAGCTGGCCTTTGGATTGACTCATAACTTGGCCATATTTAATAAAGAATTTTTCTGGTAGTGGGACTTCGATTACCTCTTCGTTTTTACGTTGGCATAGAAGCACCGCATGATCAAAACCCCCGACGGGTAAGCCAAGGAACCATCTGTTCGGTTGCCGCTCTGTAGCTACCGCAATACCCACTCGCTTGCCTGATTTTGTGCGATAAATAGTTTTTCCCTTGATTAACTGGAGGCGGGTGCCCATCCACTCTAATTTTTCGAGAAATTTCTTTCGTAGTTTTTCTCCAAGTTCTCTTGAGTCGATAGGTCTAACTGGTCGTAATTCAGCATTTTTTTTGTATCGCTCTTGTTTTGTGGTGTTGACCAAGGACGGGAAGTCAAACTTGTTGCCTCGTAACTCTTCTAGCTCTAAGATGATTTGTCTGTGGCGGTTAATCAGAAGCTCAACTTTTTCTAATTTTTGGCTTTCCGACAACACTAGTGCTGTTTTTTCTTCGCTTGCTGCCAGAGAAATGGCTGATAGTATTTTACTTTTTTCTTTTTGAAGATCCGCAATTGCATCCATAGTACTACCTCCAAAAAAAACTAAGACTAACATTTTTTCTAAAAATATATGAGTTTGAGTGTAGTGTCAAGTGTATTTTCGGGAGGGTACCGTAGCAAAATCTTGTCCCTTATTCTGCCGCGTGCGAAAATGGGTGAACCTCTGTATCCAGCCGGTCCGCCAGTGCTTCCTGGGCTACTTCCATATCATAATGGGTCTGCAGGTTAAGCCAGAACTGGGCCTCCATCCCAAAGAAACGGCCAAGGCGGAGCGCCGTGTCGGCTGTTATGGAGCGTCTGCCATGCACAATCTCATTGATCCTGCGGGCGGTTACGCCAATATCCTTGGCCAGGCGATACTGGGTGATACCCATCGGTTCCAGGAACTTGGTCACCAGTATCTCGCCGGGGTGGACGGGAGGAAAATCTCGCTTGGTCATAGTGTCAGCTTGTTTGTGCCGACCGTGGTCATGGTTCTGTACTATTCATCGAAGTTGCTGTCGTCAATGGATAGTATGCGGAGCTCACAGCAGGCTATTTTTGAGCGTGGTGATATCCCGCTGTTCCGTGATGTAGCGGGTGATGGTGCTGAAATTTGCGGTATCCCCCACCATGACGCAGCCGATGATCCGGTTATTTTCGATGACCAATTTTTTGTAAATGCTGCCTGAGCTTACCACCTGCGCTTCATAGCGGCCTTCCGCGTCGATGTTGCCTGCGGCGGCCACGTCGATGCCTGCCACCTTAAGGATGTTGCTCATGGTGGCGCCCTGGTATAGGGCCTCGCCGCCCGCCATGTTGGCTCCCGCCACCTTGCCCTGCTGCATGGCCGCGGGCCAGATGCCGGAAACCACCCCCTGGTGTTCGGCCACATCGCCTGCCGCATAAATACCGTTGGCGCTGGTCTCCAGTCGGTCGTTTACCGTGACCCCCTTGTCACAATCAAGACCTCCACTTTGGGCCAGCTCCAGATTGGGCCGGACCCCGGCGGAAACGATGACCATCTGGCCGGGCAGGGTATCGCCGCCTTCGAGGACAATGCCGTCAACCTTCCCTGTGCTGCTGTGGGTGATGGTCTTGGTCATGGCCGAGAGGCGGAAGGCAAAGCCCATCTTCTCCATGAGCTTCTGGAGCCGTTTTGCCCCCTTGCTGTCCAACTGGCGGGGCAGCAGGCGCGGAAAAAATTCCACCACCGTGACCTTCTTGCCCAGCCTGCGCAGGGCATTGCCTGCTTCCAACCCGAGCAGGCCGCCGCCGATGAGGATCACCTCCTCGCTTTTTCCGGCTTGGGCCAGGATGGCCCGGGCGTCCTTGATGTGGCGGAGGGCGAAGACCCCCTGCTGGCCGATGCCCTTGATGGGCGGCAGGAAGGAATGGCTGCCCGTGGCGAGGAGCAGACGGTCGAAGGATAGTTTTTCGCCTCTGTCGCTGGTCAGTCGTTGTGCCGCCGCATCGAGCCCGGCGATTCGCGTATTGAGCCGCAGCTCGAGGCGCTGCTCCTGGTACCAGGCCTTTTTCTTGGCGATGAGTTTGTCTTCGCTCACCTCCCCGGCAATGAAATCGTTGAGCCGGATCCGGTAGTAAAAAGGGATGTCCTCTTCGCTGAGGATGGTGATGCTGCCTGTGGGGTCCTGCTTGCGGATTGTTTCCGCCGCGGTGGTTCCGGCTACGCCGTTGCCGATGATCAGATAGGTTTTCGTTTTCATGGCGGGCATCTCAGAAGGAGGTTGAAGGGAGGGGAGAATAGATATATTGTGGCACAGTCCGTTGGGGATGTACAAGTATTCCCGCAAATATATAAAAAGGAAGGTATAGGAATGACCGAGAAAGAGTTGAATCGCCCCTGCCCGTGCGGCAGCGGGTTGAAGTTTGCCGAATGCTGCGGACCGTTTTTGGAGGGCAGCCAGTCCGCCCCGACCGCGGAGGCGCTCATGCGTTCACGCTACACCGCTTTTGCCGAGCAGGATGTTCCCTACATCCTGCGCTCCTGGCACCGGAGCACCCGTCCGGCCAGTCTTGATTTATCCGATGAGGCGAGTTTCGATTGGCACGGGATCGAGGTGTTGGAGACCGAGGCAGGAGGTGCTGGGGAACAGGCCGGGGTGGTGGAGTTTATCGCCAATTTTTCCGGGCATGGCCAGGACCACCGGCTGCATGAGCGGGCCAAGTTTGTTTGCGAAGATGGGCAGTGGCTGTATGTGGACGGCAAGGTGAATCCGGGGAGGGTCCCGGTGACCAGCGAAAAGATCGGGCGCAACGAACCGTGCCCCTGCGGGAGCGGCAAGAAGTACAAGAAATGCTGCCAGGCTAAATAATGTAAAGAGCCTCTGGACCCCGGCCTTCGCCGGGGTGACGGAGCTGAATATGGGATTTTCCATTAAAAGTGTTACCGTTCGGCCTGAGCCTGTCGAAGGCCTGCCGTGACAAGAAAACGGCGGTTCGACAAGCTCACCGCGAACGGTACGGTCACATTTTACTCCAGATAATCCTTCAGCTTTTCCAGAAGGCTATCCGGCAGGTCCTCATCGTACATGAAGGCCTGGGCCTCTTCCCCGGTGATCCGGCTTTTGATCTCCAGGGGCAGGGAACGGAGTATGGCTACCCGCTCCGGGTTGGGCTTTTTTTTCTCGACGGTGCTGTCCATGCGTGTCCTTGTGGTGTGCGGGCGGGTTACGAGCGCCAGATGACCCGTGCTTCTTTTCTGGGCGGGATCTTGAAATAGGGAAATCTCGGGTAGCCGAAGATCATGGCCCCGTAGGGACGGTGTCCCTCGGGCAGGGCCAGGGCGTCGAGCAGGGGTTGATGCCCGGCAATCGCCGCGCTCATCAGGATGCCGGCCCAACAGGTGCCGATATCGCAACTGGCCGCGGCCAGATCAAAATAGGTCAGGGCGATGGTGCAGTCGATCTCCGGCTTGAGGCTGTCCGTATGGGCGTGGGCCACCAGCAGATGGGGGGCGCCGTGCAGGACCATGTCCTTGTCCTGATCCCAGGCGGTGACGATGCCGGGATAGTTTGCGGTGGTGCGCAGCCAGTCCACGACCAGTCCGGCCAGATGTTGCACCTCCTCGGGATTTTCCACCACCAGCCAATGCACCGGCTGCTTGTTCTTGGCGGACGGGGCCCAGCGGCACAGGTCGAGGAGCTGTTCGATATGCGGCCGGGGAATGGACTGCTGCTCGTAGGTGCGGATCGAGCGCCGTCCGGTGAGCAGTTGCCCGACTTTTTTAAGGGTGGGAGGGGAGCCGTAGCCGATGGGCTGGAAGTCTTCCCGGTTCATGCCCGCGAGGCCTAAGGCGTCATGGGGGCAAACCGCCACGCAGTGCCCGCACTGGATGCAGAGGCGGGCGGCGGCCGGGCGAATATCCGGAAAGCCTTCCTCGCCGGTGAGCGAAATAAGGTTGAACGGGCATTCCGCCACGCAGATCCCGTCTTTTTTACATTTGTTACGGTCGATGGTAAGCATGGCCATGTGGTTCTCTCCTGCAAAGAATTTCCCTTACCATAAACATCCTGCCGAGGATGCGCAAACTGTTTTCCTGCCCGGGAGGGCTGGGGGGAGAGAAAAGAAAAAGTCAAGAAAATTGGGTAGATATTGCCATTCTGAATGGGTATAGTTGAAGAGGTAGCCGGTGGGGCGCTCACGGGAGGCCGGCACCTGATGGTGCGCAGGCAAAGGGGAGAAGATGGAGCAGAAACGAACATACGAAAAACTTGATCGCCCCGAGGTTCTCGCGGCGTTGTTTTATGCCAGGCAGGAAACGACACCCCCGCCGGCCACCGCCCAGGATCACGAGATAGGGGTGGAAGCAGGGGAAAAGCTCGGGGCGCGGTTTTTTCTGACCGATGACCCGGCTGCGGTCAACCTCCTCTTTTTCCACGGCAATGGCGAGGTGGTTTCCGATTATGACGATGTCGGCCCCCGGTATAATGAACAGGGTATTAATTTCCTGGCCGTTGACTACCGTGGCTACGGGCGGAGCACCGGTACTCCCGGCGTGGGCGCCATGATTGAAGACGCGCATCGCGCCTTGCACTGGGTGCTGGCCTGGCTGGCCGGCCAGGGGCGCACCGGCCATCTGGTGGTGATGGGCCGCTCCTTGGGCAGCGTTTCGGCCATCGAACTGGCCTCCTCGGAAGAGGCGGTGGCCGGGCTCATTGTCGAAAGCGGCATTGCCCGGACCCTGCCCCTTTTGCGCACCATCGGTCTTGATCCGCAGGGTTTGGGCATTACCGAGGAGGACGGCTTCGGCAATCTGCAAAAAATCGCCCGGGTGCAAAAGCCCACCTATATTCTCCATGCCCAGCACGACCAGATCATCCCCCTCTCCGAGGCCGAGGAGCTGCAGAGTCTCTGCGGGGCGCGGAGCAAGGAGTTCCAGATGATTCCCGGCGCCGATCACAACAATATTCTGGAGCGGACCGGGAAGCTCTATTTTCAGGCAATCAAGCAATTCATCAAAAGAGTCGGCAAATCCCACGGGCCGCGGCGCTCCGGGATTCGCGGTTGAGAAACCCGGGGGGGGGCATGGCACGAGGAAGGCGCCAGGCAAACCGGAGCCCCGGCACCGTGTTCCGGCGGGCTGGTTTCGCGGTCGGGCTGCTGGGAAGCGGCGCGGTTGCCGTGGGGCTCTACGAGCCAGGCTCCGATTTCCCCGGTCTGGCCCTGATTCTTGCCGGTCTGGTCCTGGTTTTTTCCCTCCTGGAGATGCGGCAGGGAGGGGGGGATTCGCCCACGGATTCTTCTCTCTTCGGCACGGCCGGGCCTCTGCTCTGGACCGTTGGCGTCTGGATTTTTTTTCGCGGTTTCGGCCAGGTTGCCCCCCAGTTGATCCTGTTGCCGGTCGGGCTCATCGGCTGGCTGGTGATCAGTTTCCCCCTGCAAGCCCTGCTCGCGCCCCTTGTGGCCGTGATCGCCATGGAGGCAGGGCTGTGGGCCTTTGATTTTCAGGAAACAACCGGGCTGGCCGGAAATCTGGCGGCTTACACCGCCGCCGGCTTGGGGCTCAGCGTGTTCATGAGCAGCAAGGCCTACCGCCAGCGGATGCGCAAGGCGCTGATCCGGGCGAAAAGGGATACCGCCAGCCGGCAGTATGCCCGGGATCTTGGCCTGTTTGACGAGACGCCCGGCATTCTCAACGTGTTGCCGGACAACGATCTCATCGAAGATCCCGAGGCGGGCAGTCAGCCCGCGGTGGCAACCATCACCGCCGCCTTTGACCTGCAGCTCGAACTCATCCGCCAGACCCTGGCCCTGTCAACGGTGGCCCTGCTCTGGCCGGACCCCGAAGGCAAGGAGTACCGGCTGCGCAGCATCGCCACCACCAGAAAAGACATAGCCCCCGGGCCGTTTGAGGTCGGGGCGGGCATTACCGGGGCGCTGATGGGGGCGGAGGAGCTGGTAAGCCTGGCCCCGGCCACGCCTTCCCTGGGGGTGCCCTATTATCTGAAGCAGATCGAGGTGGGGGGGATTCTCGCGGTCCGCCTGCCCGATGACGCCGAGGAATGGCTCGGGTTTGACGACAAGAAGATCGCCCCAATTCTCTGCGTGGATCGCCCCGGCCAGGAACCCTGGTCCGAGAAAGAAAAAAACATCATGACCCTGGCCGCCCGGAAGCTCGCTCTCGACGTGGCCACCTCACGGCAGTTTCAGGCCATGGCCCATGAGCGCAGCGCCATCCAGCGGGTCTGTCTCGCCATGCGGGAACTGAACGGGGCCTTGGGGCTGGAGCAGGTTCTGGGCGCAACCATCAAGGCGGTGCGGACCCTGGTGGGCGCTGATTTTATCTCCATCAGCCTGGTTTGCGGCAACGGGCATTGCGTGGCCCTGGCCGAGGGGGAAGGGGCCGAGCAGCTCATGGGCCGTGAATTTTCCCGGGAAGAGGGGCTGGTGGGCCAGGTGCTCAAGATCAACCGGCCGCTGCCGGCCAAGGCCCAGTGCCACGGGCCGACTCAGGTGTTCGGCCACGATCATCTGCTCACCGGCTACAATTCGCTGCTGGTCCTGCCCCTGCAAAAAGAGAAGGGGGAGGCCACCGGAGCGCTCACCGTGGCGGTGAAAGCAGCGGAGGTCTTCACCAAGCCCCGGCAGGAGATTCTGGAGCTGATCGCAGCCCAGGTGGCGGTCAAGGTGGATCTGGGGCAGGCCCATGAGGAGATCAACCGGCTGGCCACCATCGACGGGCTCACCGGCCTGATCAATCACCGCACCTTTCAGCATGGCTTTGACGTGATGCTGGTGAGGGAAGAGCGGCGGGCAGGGGCCTTGAGCCTGCTGCTCTGCGATATCGACCATTTCAAGAAGATCAACGACAGCTATGGCCATCCCTTTGGCGACAAGGTGCTCAAGGAGGTGGCCACCATCCTGCGTAAAGCGGCGCGCAGCGTGGATCTGGCAGGAAGATACGGCGGCGAGGAGTTCGTCCTTGTTTTGGAGGGTTCCGGCGAGCGGGGAGGCCTCCAGATGGCCGAGCGGATCAGGCAGGAGATCGAAAAAATGGTGCTCCATCACGAAAGCGGTCCGGTGCGGATTACCTTGTCCCTGGGCCTTGCCGTCTATCCCGACCATGGAACGGACAAGGAGCGGTTGATCAGGCGGGCTGATCAGGCGTTGTACCGGGCCAAGAAACAGGGGCGCAACCGGGTGGTTCTCTGGGAAGAGGAATGATGGGCTGACTGCCTTCGTTGGCTCGGAGCCTCGCACGTTCAGGTACGTTCGGCTTTCTGCCGGAATGACGACGGATTTTTCAACCACACACATCAAAATGTATCGGCGATTGTTGGGCCCGGCAAGGTTCTTTGCCTGCGCCCCGCTGTGTCGTATGGGGAAAGAGCGTATGCCGGAACTGAAAGAATCTCTGGGCCACAAATATTTGCAGGCGACAAAATGCGCCAGGGAAGCGAAGGACGGGCAAGCGCCCCCCGCAATCCAGAGAACAGAGCGCTGGAAGACCTACCCGGAGGCGGAGGTGGTGGAGCTGCCCAGGGCCTGGCCGCAGCAGGGCGCGGATCTTCTCTCGCTTCTCCAGCAACGCCGTTCGCAGCGCAGCTTTGTCGCCGAATCCATCTCCCTGGAGGAGCTGGCCTTGCTGCTCTGGGCCAGCCAAGGCATAACCGGCCAAGCCGGGTCCTATCTTTTCCGCACCGCGCCTTCTGCCGGAGCCCTGTACCCAATGGAGACCTATCTGGCCAGCCAACGGGTGGAGGGGCTTGCGCCCGGTATCTACCATTTTGATGTGCAGGGCTTCCGGCTAGAGCGTCTTTCCGTCTTGCCGCCCGGGCAACCGCTGGCTGAAGCCTGCCTGGGGCAGAGCTTTCTGGCCCAGGCCCCGGTCAATTTTATCTGGACCGCCATCTTCCGGCGGAACATGGCCAAATACGGGCATCGGGGGTTGCGTTATATTTTGCTGGACGCCGGGCATATCTGCCAGAACCTGCTGCTGGCCGCGGGCTTTCTCGGCCTGGGTGGTTGTCCGGTCGCCGCTTTTTTCGATGAGGAGGTGAATGGTCTGCTCGGGGTGGACGGCCAGGAGGAGTCGGTGCTCTATCTCGCCTCCCTAGGCCGGAAGGGATAGGGAGACCGATGCTCTTTAATACCTTTGTGCATATCCCAGGGATCGGCGAGACCACGGAGCGGCGGCTCTGGCAGGCCGGGGTCACCACCTGGGACAAATTTGTCGAGCCGTACCCTGCGTTTCTTTCCGGCCAGAAGGTGCGGCTCATCCAAGACCATCTGGCCCGCAGCCGCGCCCAGGCCGCGCAGCAGGCGCCCCTTGATTTTCTCCGGCAACTGCCAGCGGCCCAGCGGTGGCGGATCTTTCCGCATTACCGGGATTCCGTGGCCTATCTCGACATCGAGACCACGGGCTTAAGTTTTAACGACCACTGCATCACCACCATCAGCCTCTACGACGGGAAAGAGGTCTTTACCTATGTCCAGGGGGAAAATCTCGCGGAGTTTGCCGAGGACATCCAGCGGTACCGGTTGATCGTTACCTACAACGGCAAGGCCTTTGACGTTCCCATGCTCGAGCGTCATTTCGGCTTCAGGCTGACCCAGGCCCACATCGATCTGCGCCCCCTGTTGCAGGGGCTGGGATTTGTCGGCGGCCTCAAGGGATGCGAAAAACAGATGGGGCTTGATCGCGGGGAGCTGACCGGGGTGGACGGGTACTTTGCCGTGTTGCTCTGGCGGGAATATTGCCGGACGCGGGAGCCCCGGGTGCTGGAAACCCTGCTTGCCTACAACGTGGAAGATACGGTGAACCTTGAATCGCTGCTAGTGCAGGCCTATAACCTGAAACTGGCGGGAACCCCGTTTGCCGAAAGCCACCGGTTGGACATGCCGATTCCACCGGAGAGGGCATTTCTGCCGGATGTGGCGCTCATCGCGCGATTGCAGGGACGGATGCGGGGCGGGTACTGAAGAAAAACGGAGAGAGCCCGGCGGGTGCCGGGCTCTCTCCCAGGGAGGAGCCACGCGTTTTGTAGCAAGGCAGAGAATCAGGGTAGATACGGTGTTTGGGCAGTGCGCGCGTGGCTATAAGGTGATTCGCCCGCTCCGGAGCGAAGCACCCAGGGTTGAAGGTCCCCCCCCCAACCTGGTTTTTTGGTGCGTTACATCTGAGAGGGCATAAAAAAACCCACCTCTGTTGCCGGAGATGGGTGTGAGCAATCCATTTTCCCTATCGGCAACCCGGCCATCCGCATTGGCGGACCCGTTGGCTTTGCGTCCCCGGATTACTCCGGGTTTGCCTTTTTCCAAGACAGCGTTTCGCTGTGCGTTCATAGTGGCACAGTGCCTCTGCTCCTGTCAATCTGTTTTTCCCGCCGATCAGGGAGGAGGTTGGTTTTTCCCCGGCTTGTGGTACACTGATCCCGAAAAATAGGGTTTCCCATTACCACGGAAGGGTATCATGTCCAACACCATAGCCTGTAACCATGCCGCAATCTTTCCTGCCTGCCGGAGGCTGTTGGCCGACCCGCAGTGGCAGGAATTCATCGCTTTCCTGAGTCCTGCCGAAAACCCTGCCGAACTGTCCGGACTGCTTGCCGATCCTGCGGCGACATTCCCGGATGCTCCTGTATATCTCGCGGATCTGGCCCGGTTGGAGCTGGCCCTGTACCGGGCGGGCCAGGAAGGCGCCTCCCTGCCCGCCGAAGTGGAGCAGCGCACGATAAATCCTTCGCTGCAACTGCTTCATTCCTCCTTTAGCGGTTTGCCCGCCCTGCTCGGGGAAGATGGGGGGCAGCCCGTCCAGCATCCGGAGATGATTTTAGTCTGGCTCGATCCGGCAACGGGAACACCCCAGGCGCAGGCGGCCGCGCAAGAGGATCTGCTGGCCTTGAAGCTGGTTGCCGAAGGGATTGAGCCCCGTCAGGCCGCAACCCTTGGGGAGTTGCCGGTCGGGGTTGTTCTGGCAACGCTTGAGCGGGCAACGGACAAGGGGATTCTGCTTGCCCCCCCCTCGCGCATCCGCAGGGATGCGGAGAGCTTCCCCATCACCGAGGAGGTGGAGCCCCGCTTTCTGAGCGCCGAGGTTTTCACCCTGCAATGGCACATCACCCAGGTCTGCGATCTGCATTGCAAGCATTGCTACGACCGGAGCGACCGCGCTCCCTTGCCCCTGGCCAGCGGCCTTGCGGTGCTCGATGATCTGCTGGCCTTCTGCCAAAGCCGCCATGTGCGGGGGCAGGTGAGCTTTTCCGGCGGCAATCCCTTGCTGTATCCCCATTTTCTCGAGCTGTATCAGGCGGCGGTGGATCGGGGTTTTGGCGTGGCCATCCTGGGCAACGCCACCACAAAAGAGCATCTCCTGCCCCTGCTGGCCATCCGGAAACCGGTCTTCTATCAGGTAAGCCTTGAGGGCTTGGCCGAGCATAACGACTTCATCCGGGGCAAGGGCTATTTTGCCAGGGTTCTCAAGTTTCTTGAGCTTTTGCGCGAGCTGGATATCTATTCCATGGTGATGCTCACCCTGACCCGGGGCAATATGGAGCAGGTTCTCCCCCTGGCCGAGCTGCTCCGCGACCGGGTCGATCTTTTTGTTTTTAACCGGCTGGCCATGGTCGGCGAGGGTTCCCTGCTGGAGTCGGTTCCGGTTGCCGAGTACCGTGGATTTCTGGAACGCTATGTGGCCGCGGCCCAAGAGAACCCGGACATGGGGCTCAAGGATAATCTTTTCAATCTGCTCCGTGCCGAAAAAGGGGAGCCTCTGCTGGGAGGGTGCGCCGGATTCGGCTGCGGCGCGGCCTTTAATTTCGTTTCCTTGCTGCCCGATGGCGAAGTGCATGCTTGCCGGAAGTTCCCCTCGCTCATCGGCAACATCTTCCGTCAATCCCTGGCGGAGATCTATGATGCGCCAGCGGCCAGGAAATACCGGGCTGGGTGCCTGGCCTGCCGGGATTGCCGCCTGCGGTCCGCCTGCGGAGGATGCCTCGCCGTGAGCCACGGCTTCGGCCTCGATGTCTTCACCCAGCGCGACCCCTACTGTTTTTTAGAAAGCTAGAAGGTGGTTTCTGCGCTTTTTGGGCAGAAAACAACTTCGTTAACGCACGTATCCTGTTTAATCAGGGCTGGAGCACTACCCATGGATTTGCGAATTCTTTCCTATAACATCCACCGGGCCATCGGCGTTGACCGGCGGTTTCGCCCGGAGCGCATCGTCAAGGTTCTGGACCATTACGATGCCGATATCGTTTTGCTGCAGGAGGTGGACGTGGGAGTGCCCCGCTCGCGGGAATTGAATCTGGCCCGGGAATTGGCCGAGAGCTGCAATTATCCCTACTTCGCGGTGGGGCTGAATGTCCAGTTGCGCAAGGGGATGTACGGCAACGCCACCCTGAGCCGCTATCCCATCGCCCGTGAGCGCAATATTGATCTGACCCTCGATGGCCGCAAGTCCCGGGGCTGTCTGTTCACCGAGCTGGAATTGCCCTCACGGGCAGCCTTCCCGCTGTTGCCGGTGTTCAATCTGCATCTGGGGCTTTCTTTCAAGGAGCGCCCTCAGCAGGTGGGGCGGCTGGTGCGGACTCCGGAGTTTACCAGCCTCACCGTCGAGGCTCCCTGCGTGGTGGCCGGTGATTTCAACGATTGGTGGACGCGGCTCGCGCCGTTGTTTACCGAGGCGCTGGGTTTTGTCTGCGCGACCAATCATGGCCTCGGCTACCAGAATGCCATCCTGACCTACCCCTCCTTTTCTCCCTCCACCGGCCTGGACAAGGTGTTTTGCCGGGGGCCTATCACCGTGCTGGGCGGCAAGCGCTGCCGTCTTCGCGTCTCAAAGGTCGCCAGCGATCATTTGCCCGTTATTGTTGATCTGCAGATGTAAGTTAGGGTGTTGCCGAACGAGTTTTTTCGTTGACTTTGGCGGTTATTTTCCTGAGCATATCAGTGTGTCTTTCCTGTGCGGAGGCCGAAGAACCATTGCAGGCGGTGAAGCCGGAGGCTGGCAGGCTTGAAAAATGACAGGGAGCAACAGAGGAACCCGGCCAAAAGCGCCGCGGCCCAAGGGAAAAGAGGGGGCGCGAGCGTGCAAGGCTGGGCCATGTGTTGCAAAACCATCATCATGGGGAGGTGCGGCATGCAAGCTCAGGTGAAAATCCCGGCATGGGACTCCGGCTGGCGCATTGTGGTTGCCGCGGGGCTCGTGCTGCTGCTTGCGGCCGCAGGCTGCAAACAGCAAGAGGAGACAAGCTCCCCGGGGCGGCAGGAACCGCTGGCCGTGATGCTGTGCCATGGCAGCGTCACCGATATCCTGCCCCGGATCGCTTTGGAACAGGGCTATTTCGCCGAAGAGGGCCTCACGGTCACCCTGAAGGACCTCGACGGGAAGCAGGCCTTTGACTTCATGCTGCAGGGTGATTGCAATTTTGCCGTGAGCGGGGCGCCGCCCATTGTGCTGGCCGACCCGCAGCGCACCCCCTTCGCCATCCTGGCCACGCTCTTGTCCGATTATGATTCCACCCGGATCATCGCCCGCCGCGACCTGGGCATCGGTACGCCCCAGGATCTCAAAGGCAAGCGGATCGGGGTGAAAAAAGGAGTGCTGAGCCAGCTTTTCCTTGACCTGTTCATGATGAAACATGGGTTGGCGCAAAACGAGGTTGACCGGGTGTTCATGGAGCCGGAGGCCTTTCAGTCCGCCCTGGCCAAGGGCGAGATCGACGGGTTTTCCATGACCAACAGGATGATCAATGCCGCGGCCACGGCCCTTGGCGACAAAAGCGTGGTCTTTGCCGAGCCCGGACTCAATCCCATCCTCGGCATCCTCTCCACCCGGCCCGATATCCCGCTCAATCTCCAGGCAACTCCCAGGCTCTTGCGCGCCTTGATCCGGGCCGAACAATTCGTGAAGAACGACCCGGCCACGGCCAAGGAGCTGGTGGGCAAGGAGAACAGGATTTCCCCCCGGGAGATCGAATGCCTCTGGGCGAGAACAACCATCGATGTTGCCCTGCCCAACTTCCTCTTCGTCCATCTGGAGGACCAGTACCGCTGGCAGGTGGAGCGCGGCGGCTCCCAGGGGCTTAGGGGCGGCATGCCCAATTATCTGGATCTGGTCCTGCCGGAATATCTGCGGGCCATCAAGCCGGATGCGGTCTCGGTTTTCAAGCGTTGAGGGGGGTTTTGGTGAAGATTCGGAACAAACTCATCCTGATCGGCATTATTCCGGTGGTCCTGCTGCTGACCCTGACCGCGCTCTTTCTCTGGGCGACCAGTCAGGTGGAGCGGGCCACCCACAAGGCCATCGTTGCCGATGAACTGGCTTCCACCCTTTCCGATCTGTCCATCCTGACCTACGAGCACCATATCTATTTTGAGGAACGCGCCCATGTCCAGTGGGTGGATAAGCATACCTTTCTGGACAGACAGATCAAGGCGGAAACAGCGCTCTTCGGCTCGGCCGAGGAACAGGCATTGCTGGAGCACCTCTCGCGAACCGCCCGCAACCTGGGTTTTCTTTTTGCCCAGTACGGGCCGCATCCCAATCATGGCAAGGGGCTGCACCTTTCCGGGCAGGAGAAAAGCTTCCACGACCGGCTTACGGCCAGGATTCTTCAGGATCTGGCCGTGGCCGCTCCGGCGGCGCACGCCCTCCATGACCTGAACCATGACCGCTCTCTCGCGTTTTCCCGCCGGATTGAGATGACAGGCGTCTTGGTGGTTGGCTCCATTGCGATTCTGCTGCTGGTCCTTTCCTTTTTGATCATCCGTTCCTTTTCGGTCCCGGTCCGGGTTTTAAACGAAGCCTTTGCCGCGGTCAGCGGTGGTGATCTCGGCTACCGTATCGGGAGCGTGGCCAAGGACGAGTTGGGCAATCTTTCCCGGGGCTTTGACGCCATGGCCCAGCGTCTGCAGGAAAGCAACCTGGCCTTGCACCGTCTGAACCTTGAGCTTGAGGCGCGGGTGGAGGATCGGACCAGGGATCTGTCCGGTGCCAATGCGGAGCTGAGGTTGAACGAAGAGCGGTTGGCGGTCCTGCTTGCTCTCAGTCAGCGGAAGTTCGACACCGAGGAGGAACTGATCCGCTATGCCTTGGAGGAGGCGGTGCGGCTGGCCCGCAGCAAGGTCGGCTATCTGCATTTTTTCAATGAGGACCAGCAGACCCTGCGCCTTTTTCAATGGTCCGAGGCGGTCGTGGATTCATGCAAGACGGAGAAAACCCCGCATTACCCATTGCAGCAGGCTGGAATTTGGGCCGATTGCGTGCGGCAGCGGCAGCCGGTGGTGCACAACGATTATCCGAAGCTGACGAAAAAAAACGGGCTGCCCGAAGGGCATTTTCCGCTGTTGCGGCACCTGAGCATTCCCATCTTCGACGGGGAGAACATCGTCGCGGTCCTCGGGGTCGGCAACAAGGAAGAGCCCTATGATGCGGATGATATCCGGCAGCTCATTCTCTACATGGGCAGCGCCTGGGAGATGGTCAGGCGCAAGCGGGTCGAAACCCTGCTCCACGAATCGGAGCAGCGGTACCGCGCCATTTTCGACGAGTCGCCGGACGGCATTTTGATTATCGATCTGGAAACGGGCAAGGCCGTTGAATTCAATGACGTGGCCCACCGTCAGTTGGGATATGGCCGGGAAGAGTTTGCCGGACTCTCGCTGGCGGATTACGAGGTGAGGGAACGGCCCGAGGAGATTCAGGCTCGCATTGAAAAAATCAGGCGGGATGAGTCCGACAACTTTGAAACCGAGCACCGGACCAAGTCCGGAGAGGTCAGAAATATTGCGGTGTCGGCGCAGATCTTGACTCTTGGCGAACACCAATACCTGTATGCCATTTTCCGGGATATCACCGAGCTGCGCCAGGCCCAGGAGGGGCTGAGGCAATACGCCGTTTCCCTGGAGCGGAGCAACAAGGAGCTGGAGCATTTCGCCTATGTGGCTTCCCACGACCTGCAGGAGCCGTTGCGCAAGATCGGCAGCTTCACCGAGCTGCTGGCCCGGAAGTACCAGGGCCAGTTGGACGAGAAGGCCGACGCCTACATCGGCTATATCGTCGACGGCGCCCAGCGGATGCAGACTCTGATCAACGACTTGCTGGCGTTCTCCCGGGTAACCACCAAGGGGAAGGAGTTCGAACCGGTTGATTGCAACGCGCTGTTGGCGCGGGTGCAGCTCGATCTCGAGCTTGCCGTCAAGGAGAGCTCCGCCCGTCTCAGCGTGGGCGATCTGCCCACGGTCATGGCGGATGCGGTGCAGTTGGGCCAGGTTTTTCAGAACCTGATCGGCAATGCCATCAAATATTGCGCCTCCGGGGAGGCGCCCGAGATTGACGTGGCAGCGGTTGCGCGTGAGGGCGAATGGCTTTTTTCGGTGCATGACAACGGGATCGGCATCGAGCCGCAGCATTTCGAGCGGGTTTTTCAGCTCTTCCAGCGCTTGCACACCCGTGAGGAATATTCCGGCACCGGTATCGGGTTGGCGCTGTGCAAGAAGATCGTCGAGCGGCATGGCGGGAAGATCTGGCTGGAATCCGCCGCGGGCCGGGGATCGACCTTTTTCTTCACCCTGCCGGGAGTGCGGAGCCAGGAAGAGGAGGAGCAGAGTACGTGAGAGAGAGGATGCAATCATGACCAATCCGCACCGGATAGACATCCTGCTGGTGGAAGACGACCCCGGCGATGTGGAATTGACCAGGGAAGGGCTGCGGGAGGCCACGATGCTGGTCAATCTGCATGTGGTGGATGACGGCGAAAAAGCCCTGAAATTTTTACGGAAAGAACCGCCGTACGCCGAAGCGGTGCGGCCGGATATCGTGCTGCTCGATCTCAATATGCCGCGGAAAGACGGCAAGGAGGCGCTGCGGGAGATTAAAGGTGATCCGGCCCTGCGCTCTATTCCCGTGGTGGTGCTCACCACCTCGGAGGCGGAGGCCGACATTGCCGCATGCTACGATCTGGGCGCCAACTGTTACATCACCAAGCCGATCAGTTTTGCGGCCTTTACCAAGGTGGTGGCCATGATCGAGGAATTTTGGTTCACCATCGTCAGGATGCCGGCGAAAGAACAATAGGAAGGTGCCCCCATGAAAATCAGGATTCTTCTTATCGAAGATGATCAGGCCGATGCGTTTCTTATCCGGGAGATGCTGCGGGAGTCGTCAACCGGCGGGAGCGCGGCAACGGGGGATATTGCCATCCAGCATGTTACCCGGCTCGACGATGGGATTCGCCTGGCAGGGGAGGGCGCCTTCGACATCATCATCTCCGATCTCGGACTGCCGGACAGCCAGGGCATGGATACTGTCCGGAAGCTGGCCTCGGGGGTGAAGTATCTGCCCATTGTGGTGATGACCGGATTGGCGGATCACGAGGTTGGCCTTGAGGCGGTGAACTGCGGGGCGCAGGATTATCTGGTCAAGGGACAGGTCAACGGGGAGATGCTTGTCCGTTCCATCCGCTACGCCATTGAGCGCAAGAGGATCGAGAACGAAAAGGAGCAGGTTATTGCCGAACTGCAGGAGGCGCTGGCAAAGGTGAAGCTGTTGAGCGGGTTTATCCCGATCTGCGCTTCCTGTAAAAAAATCCGGGACGACACGGGATATTGGCAACAGGTGGAGGCATATATCCAGAAACACTCCAATGCCGAGTTCAGCCATTCGATCTGCCCGGATTGCAGCCACAAGCTCTACCCGGAACTCTACCCGAAACCGCCCGAGAATACCGATCCCTTCAAGGAATGTTAGCGGTGCCCGCGGGATTTTTTGTTGCTTTTTGCATGGGATTTCCTGATACTGTTACCAGGATTTGATCGGACAGTCCTATCCTGATTCGGTCAAGCAGGGGGCCGGAAGAATCCGGTTTTCTCATTTCTCCACTACGCGAGCGATTGCAAGGAGGGTCTTATGGAAACCAAGGATCTGAAAAAATTTTTGGCGGGGTTTGGCATTGCCAGCCTGCTGACCGGGGCCGGCCTGGCCGCGCCCCCTGCGGCGAATGGCGCCGGCGGCAGCGGCTGAGGCGGCAGCAAGGGCAGTGCCGTGAGCACTGAGGAAAAGGCCAAGGCTGGGACGGAAAAAGGAGCAGTGGAAAAGAAAGGCACGCCGGAAGAGGAAGCGGCAAAAGCCAAAAAGAAGAAGGAAGAAGAAAAAAGTAAATCCGGAAAAAGCGGCTGAGGCGGCTGAAATAGAGCGCAGGTTGCGTTCGAAGATATTTGTAAAAAAGGCAGGGAGACTTGCCTTTTTTATTGGCGGCGTGAGTGATTTTTGAGGGGGAGACACCATGGATTTGACCGGAAAACCCGCCGTACCGTTTGCGCTTCCCGACAGTCAAGGGGAGATGCACCATCTGGCTGACTATAAAGGCTCTTGGCTGTTGCTGGTTTTTCACCGCCACCTCGGCTGACTGCCCTGCCGCGCCCATCTCTCGCGGTTGCGGGAGCACGAAGCAAAGCTGGCGGAACTCGGTGTTGCCGTGGCGGTGGTTACCTTTGAAGCGGGCTTTCTGGCCCGGCAGTATGCCGAGGAGTCCGGTCTGGTCTGGCCTTTGTTGGTCGATGAAAAACGGGAACTTTACAGCGGTTACGGGATGCTTGCCGCTTCCTTCTGGGATATCTGGGGGGTGAAAAGCTGGCTGGCCTATGCCAAGGCGATGATTGCCGGGCAAAAGTTGCACAGGTCGGAGGGCGATATTTCCCAGCGCGGCGGTGACGTGCTCATCGACCCGAGCGGCATCATCCGCCTGCACCATGTGGGAGAAGGGCCGGCGGATCGACCTTCCGTGGGGCAACTTTTGGCAACGATCCGAGGCAGGCCGGGCGGCACAGGTTAGCGCCGTGGGCAGGCCCTCGGGAGAAAAAGGTCACGATTCTTGATTCTGTGAGCTGCCAGGGAGGGGGAAAGTATATGGACATGAAATCCGGGGAAGGTCACCAGCACAAAACGAATGACTCGGCGGCGCGTTACACCGACCCGGTCTGCGGCATGAGCACGGAGGATCCTCAAGCGTTTACCCCTTATGAACACGAGGGGCGGACACATTATTTTTGCAGTGCCCGCTGCCTGGCAAAATTCAAGGAGAATCCCGCAGCCTATGGGGGAGAGGAAGCAAAGAAACAGCCCATAATCCATCAATCCCCTGGCGCAGGGAAATACACCTGTCCCATGCACCCGGAGGTGGTGCAGGATACGCCGGGGAATTGCCCCAAGTGCGGCATGGCCCTTGAACCGATTATTCCCCCGTCCCCTGGAGCGGGTAAAACCGAATATACCTGCCCCATGCACCCTGAAGTAGTGCAGGATACGCCGGGGAATTGCCCGAAATGCGGCATGGCCTTGGAACATCGTTCGCTCTCTGCCTCCGGGGAAGAGGCGAACCAGGAGTACGATGATATGCGCCGCCGATTTATGGTGGGGGCAATTTTTACTGTGCCGGTGGTGATCATTGCCATGCGGGATTTGATTCCGGGGGCTCACCTCCTTGATACCCTGGCCTCGGCAAAGGTCTTTCAGTGGCTGGAACTTCTGCTGGCCACCCCGGTGGTGCTGTGGGCCGGGTGGCCTTTTTATGTCCGGGGTGTGCAGTCGGTGGTCAACAGGCACCTCAACATGTTCACCCTCATCGGTCTCGGTGTGTCGGTAGCCTATGTCTATAGCGTGGTTGGTGTGCTTTTTCCTGGTTTTTTTCCCGAGGCCATGCTTACCCATGCAGGGGCGGTGGGAGTGTATTTTGAAGCGGCGGCGGTGATCGTAACCCTCATTTTATTGGGTCAGGTTCTGGAGCTGCGGGCTCGCAGCCGCACCGGCGTAGCGATCAAAGCCTTGCTCGGTCTGGCGCCCAAGACGGCCAGGAAGGTTTTTGCCGACGGCCGGGAAGAGGATATTCCGCTTGAGCATGTCCAGGCAGGTGATCGGTTGCGGGTGCGGCCTGGGGAAAAGGTGCCGGTGGATGGCGTGGTCCTGGAAGGCACAAGCAACGTGGACGAATCGATGATTTCCGGCGAGCCGCTGCCGGTGAGCAAAAAAAGCGGCGATCCGGTGGTCGGGGCCACGGTGAACAGCACCGGTTCCTTTATCATGCAGGCCCAACGGGTGGGCAGCGACACCGTGCTGGCCCGCATCGTCCATATGGTGGCCGAGGCCCAGCGCTCCCGGGCCCCGATTCAAAAAATGGCCGATATGGTGTCGGGCTATTTTGTCCCGATTGTGATTGCCATTGCCGCGGCATCCTTTGCGGTTTGGTTTTTCTGGGGGCCGGAACCGCGGTTGGCCTATGCCTTGATCGTGGCGGTTTCGGTCTTGATTATTGCCTGCCCCTGTGCCCTGGGGCTGGCCACCCCCATGTCGATCATGGTCGCCACCGGCAAGGGCGCCACCATGGGGGTGCTGTTTAAGAATGCCGAGGCCATCGAAACTCTGCGCAAGGTCGATACCCTGGTGGTGGACAAAACCGGCACCCTTACCGAAGGAAAACCGAAATTGGTGGGAGTGGTTTCCGCCGAGGGGTTTGCTGAAGCCCCCCTCTTGTCTTTAGCGGCAAGCCTTGAGAAAGGAAGCGAGCACCCTCTGGCCGCGGCTATTGTTGATGGCGCCCGGGAAAGGGGGGCGGAGATCGGCGAGGTGCACGACTTCAACTCCCACACCGGCAAGGGGGTTTCCGGCAAGGTTGGCGAGCAGCAAGTATTATTGGGTAATGCGAAATTGCTGGAGGATTTCAAGGTCGCCCCTGGTGCCTTGCTGGAAAAGGCCGAGGTGATGCGAGCCGAGGGGCAGACCGTCATGTTCGTTGCCGTGGACGGCAAGATCGCCGGCCTGCTGGCGGTTGCCGATCCGATCAAGGCAACCACCCCGGAGGCCATCAAGCAACTGCATGGCGAGAAAATACGGGTGGTCATGCTTACCGGGGATAATAAGGTTACCGCCGAGGCCGTGGCCCGAAAGCTTGATATCGACGAGGTGGTGGCCGAGGTGCTGCCCGAGGAAAAGGCGGCGATCGTCAAGCGGTTTCAGGGCGAAGGCAAGATCGTGGCCATGGCCGGCGACGGCATTAATGATGCGCCGGCCCTGGCTCAGGCGCAAGTCGGTATCGCCATGGGCACCGGCACTGATGTCGCCATGGAAAGTGCCGGCGTTACCCTGGTGAAGGGCGATTTGCGCGGCATTGTGCGGGCCCGCAGGCTTTCCCGGGCCACCATGGCGAACATCAAACAGAATCTTTTCTTTGCCTTTATCTACAACGCATTGGGCGTGCCGATTGCCGCAGGCGTCTTGTTTCCTTTTTTCGGCATGCTGCTTAGCCCAATGATCGCGGCGGCGGCCATGAGTTTCAGCTCGGTTTCCGTGGTGGCCAATGCCCTGCGGTTGCGTCGGGTGAAATTGTAAACTTTTACAGGGTGTTCTTCCCCCGGATCGGGAGGAAGTGCTGATTTTATTGGGGCACGAAGGAGTCTGGAAGTTCCGGCTTTCGGGCATGGCGATCAAGAAAAGCAAGGAGGGAAACCATGAAAAAGATGATGATCGGAACCGCGCTGTTGTTGGCCTTTGCCGTAACCCCTGCTTATGCTGTTGACGAGCATCATGAGGCGGACAAGAACGGCGCCGCGGCCAAGGCGCCTGCGCCGGCCCCGGCGGCCGACAAGGCGGTCCAGGATCAGGCCGCCACCGACAAGATGATGCAGGAAATGGATGCCCGCATGCAGCGGATGCAGGAGATGCGCAAGAAGATGATGGAGGCGAAAACCCCGGCCGAGCGGCAGAAGCTCCGGCAGGAGCATATGGCGGAAATGCAGAAGGGCATGCAGGCCATGATGGGAATGATGGGCGGCAAAGGCGGGATGATGGGTGGTCAGGGTGGTCCGGGCATGATGATGGGCGGCAAGGGCGGGATGATGGGTGGTCAGGGTGGCCAGGGGATGATGATGGGCGGCCAGGGCATGATGATGGAGCAATGCATGGCCACGATGGAAAAAAGAATGCAAATGATGCAGGAAATGATGCAGGGGATGATGGACCAGCAGAACATGATGATGAAGAAGTAGCCTGTGCCCTTCTCCTTTTTGCCCGGATGACGCCGCTCCGGTTTTTCCATTGTATAAAGTGAGAGAGCGGAGTAGACGGCGTCCTCCGGCATTCGCTGAACGAACGCAGGTTGCGTTCCGGAAACAATTTTCAAAAAGGCAGGGAGACCTGCCTTTTTTTTATTGCCCCGTGCCGTAGATGCTTCCGGGGGAGTCGTGAAATAACCTGTTGATGGAAACCGGAAAAAATGATTGTATCGTGGTTCGCGTTGGTCCGGCCTTGGAACAGAGCCATAATGGGGGCGGATCGTGGAGGAGTCGGAACGGTATTCAGAGGAAAAACATGGATTGGCAGGCCTTGGATTGGCAGACCCGCATCGCGGTATTTTTTATCGCCTGCGGTGCCGTGATCCTCGGGATCAGCATTGTGCATCTGCGGGGGCTGTTCAAGGCGACCCCGCTCATTGCCGAGCGCAGTCAGGCCTATGTGCTGCGGTTTCTCAGGATAAACCGGCTCTTGATGTTCTTTTTTCTCGCCGGCTATGTGGTGGTCGCCATGAGCGTGCTCCTGGGCAAGGCGAACCTGGGCATGTTTTGGGTCAGCATTATCTTTCTGCTCGGGGCGGTCTTCGTATTTCTCGGCATCACGCTCCATGCCAGGATGATCAGCGAGATCCAGCAGACCATTCAGGGGCTGCTGCCCATCTGCATGGAATGCAAGAAGATCAGAACCACGGGCGGGGATTCCTCGGCCCAGGAATCCTGGAAAGAGATCGAGTCCTACATCTCTCAGCGGACAGATGCCAAATTCTCCCACGGCATCTGCCCCCGATGCCTTGCCAAGGCGCGGCAACGCAGAAAATAGGCGTCCGTCCCCTCGCCATTCGTGATCGTATGGCTCAGAAAAAGCGGTAGATGACCGAGGTTGCCACACCCCAGAGCAGGATCAGGAGCGTTCCCCCGGCGCAGGCTCCGCCAAGCAGCCGGTGGCTGAGCAGCTCGCGGCGGTTTTCCTGATAGCCCAGAAGCAGCCCGCAGAGGATGCCCGTTGCCATGCCGCCTCCGTGGGCCCAGTTGTTGATCCCCGGCACCAGCAGGCCAAAAACGAAGATGCCTATGGCCCAGCCGCCGATCTGCTGGTACACCTGCTGGCCATAGCTGCCGCCCCGGCTCTTTCCGTAATAGAGCGCCGCCCCGATCAGGGCGCAGACCGCGGCCGAAGCGCCGATGGTAAAGGGAACTCCGGCCAGGTAGGAGAGCAGAAAGCCGCCGATGCCGCCCAGGGTATAGATGGTGAACATCCGCGGCAGGCCGTATTCCTGGATCACCAGGGGGCCGATCTGCCGCAGGGCGATGAGATTGAAAACGAGATGGAGCAGGCTGCCGTGCAGGTAGCTGGCGGAAACCAGCGACCACCAGCGGTGCAGGCCATCGATGGGCATGGTGCCCGTCGCGCCCAGCAGCAGGAGGCTGCGATTGTCCGGGGAGAGAAAGCCGAAGGGGTTCATGCCCATGGACATGCCGCGCGGATTCATGAGCAGCGAGAGGACAAAGAGGGCGATGTTGAGACCGCTCAAACCCGTGAGAAAGAGATCCTGGTCGTGGAACAGCCGCAGAAAGGCGTGGTTTTTCCACCAGACGCCGGGAGTCCTGATGCCGCAATACGGGCAGAAGGGTTCATCCCGGCTGATGAGGCGGCGGCAATTGGGGCAGAGTTGCGAGGTCTTGCGGGAGTCTGTCATAGGGAGGCTTGGATGGTTGTTGGGCTCATTTGTGTATCGCTCCAGCTAACCACACCTGGCCTGAAAAAACCAGAAAAAGCGTGACTGCATGGTCTGAGTCATTGGCGGAGACCACCATGGAGTCTCAGGCTCGTTTTACCTTGCAGGATTTTTACGGCGGCAGCATCCATGCCCGGCTCGGTGTGGCGCAAAGGCTCTATGCCGATCTTGGGCCGGAGCTGGCCGCTGCCGAACCGTTTTCCCGGTTGCTGTCCCAGGCGGTGCTTTGCCAGCAAGAGCTGAGCCGGATCATGGCCGACCTGGACCTCGGCGCCCTCTGCTCCGTTTGCGGCGCCAAGGTTGGCGGCGGGTGCTGCAGCAGCTTCATGGCCGGGGAGAATGACGTGATCCAATTGCTGATCAATCTCCTGGCCGGGGTTTGCGTGCGAATCCTGCGGGAGGACGGGGAGTGCTGTTTTCTCGGAGAGCGGGGCTGTCTGCTTCTGTTCAAGCCCATGTTCTGCCTGAATTATGACTGCGGGCAGATCAGGCAGGGTGCTGGCCCAGCCCCGATGCACAGGCTGGACCAGGGAGTCGGCCGCCTGCTCCAGCAGCAGTATGGCCTGGAGCAACTGCTGCTGGAGTTTCTGCGGCAACGGGGTACGCTGATCGGCTGAGCCGCCGGTTAGCAGCCTTCCACGGCCTTGCCTTTTTTCTTGGCCGGGGCAGGAGCTGCGGCCGGGGTATCAGCCTGTGCCGGAGCAGCGGCAGCCGCTGTATGGCAGACGATGCAGCCGGTGGGGCCCTTCTTGCCGTTTACTCCGGTGGCGTGGCAGGTCTTGCACCGGGCATGGAACACGTCCATGGGCTTCTGGAGCTTGGCATTGGCAAACTTCGCATTGTGGCAGCTTGCGCATTGCAAGCCATCCGTCTTCCCCAGTCCGGCGATGGCCGCCTCGGTTATGGGCTGGTGCTTGGCATCGTGATGGCAGGACCCGCAATCAAGGCCAAGGGCGGTGTGCTTGGCATGGCTGAAAAGGGCGGGCTTCTTCCCCTTGATCACCAGATCCTGGGCCGGGGCCGCGGTTTTTCCAGCGGCTTGGGCCGTATTCAGGCCGGTCATGGTCATGGTCAGACCGGCCGCGCACACCATGGCAAGAGCAATCATTGTTTTTTTCATCGTGGTTCCTCCTAAGTTTTTTTTGTTTCCAGGGGTGGCCCCTGGTACATCCCTTTCCTGTTGTCTGTATCCTATCCACGCCCCAGAGGTTTTCCTAGAGGACATGGGGTGATGTCTGGCGACATCGGCTGCTGGGCAGGGGATGTCGGGTGGCCGTGCCGGGCAGCCATCGATTTCCGTTGCCCCTGTTTTGACGGGCGTGGTAGTCTGGCCCCCGGTAAAAAGAAGACAGAATGCGCGGGTGTGCTTGTGATACAGGGACGGGAAAGATGACGCATCGGAAATCAAGCAGCAAAACGGAGCTTCTGGCCCCGGTGGGGAGCGTGGAGTCATTTTTCGCCGCCCTGGAGAACGGGGCCGATGCCGTATACTGCGGCCTGCAGGAGTTTTCCGCCCGGGCCAAGGCCAAGAATTTTACTGTGGACGAGGTGGAGAAGATGACCACCCATGCCCACCACCACCACCGTCGGCTGTACATCGCCCTCAACACCCTGATCAAGGAAAAGGAGCTGCCCCGGGTGGTGGGGATTGTGGCCGATCTGGCCGGGATCGGGGTCGATGGCCTGATCATCCAGGATCTCGGGGTCTGGCGGTTGGCCCGCACCCATTTCCCCGGTTTGCCCCTGCACGCCTCAACCCAGTTGGCTGTGCACAACGCGGCCGGGGTCAGGATGCTTGAGCAGATGGGCTTTACCCGGGCGGTGCTGGCCCGGGAGCTCTCCTTGGCCGAGATCGGGGCGATCCGGCAACAGAGCACTATCGAACTGGAGCATTTTGTCCACGGCGCCCTCTGTTTTTCCGTTTCCGGCCAGTGCCTCTTTTCTTCCGCGGTAAGCGGCATGAGCGGCAATCGGGGCCGCTGCGCCCAGCCCTGCCGCCGGAGCTATCGCAACCGGGAACAGCCGGGCTACCATTTTTCCACCAGCGATTTTTCCGCCCTTTCCCTGTTGCCCCAGTTGCTCAAGGCCGGGGTCATCAGCCTTAAGATCGAGGGGCGGATGAAGAGCGCCGAATACGTGGCCCGGGTGGTGGCGGCCTACCGCCTGGTGCTGGACGCCCCGGAAAGCGGGCGCAAGCAGGCGATGCAGGAGGCCGAGGAGCAATTGGCCCTTTCCTTTGGCCGTAAGTCCACCAAGGGGTTTCTTACCGGTTCTATCCCCTCGGCGATTGCCGATTCCGCCACGCAAGGGACTCTGGGTAAGCATCTCGGCCAGGTGACTTCGCTGCGCGGCGGCATGATCGGTTTTACGACCAGCGACCGGCTGCATGTGGGGGACCGGATTCGCGTCCAGCCGCAAAACGATCAGGCAGGCACCGGCTTTACGGTGCGGGAGCTCTGGCTTGAGCAGAAAAAACAAAAAGTCGTCAAGGCCGGGGATTTTGTCCGGGTGCGAATCCCCGACAAGGGCGGCTTTTTTCAGGTGGGAGACACGATCTTCAAGGTAGGGGGCAAGGCCGCTTTTACTCTGAGCCCGGAAGCCTGTCGGGCCACGCTGGATCAGGTGGCAGTGCCGGAAAAGAGCCCGGCCCAAAAAGAAATCCTGGCCCAGGCCCGTGCGCAGGCGCTGGCCAGTCTGTTGCCTGGAGCTGCTCCCCCGGCACCCTCTGTGCAGACCCTGACCGTGCGCGGTCGGGAACCCCAGGATATGCGTGTCCTCGACGAACCGGGGGTTGCCGAACTTGAGCTGATGCTGACCCCGGAGACCTTGGCGGGTTTGAAAAAGGTGGATCTCCACCGCGCTGATTGGCAGGGGCGGGTCATATGGGAGATTCCCCCCATGCTTTTCGGAGTCGAGTGGGACGAATACCGGAGGGCGGTGGGGATGCTGGCAGGGCAGGGCTTTTGCCGCTTCCGGGTCAACAACCTGGGGCATCTCCCCCTGTTTGCCGGCCTCTCCGATCTGACCCTGCTGGGCGGCTTCCGCTGCTACACCCTGAACAGCCAGGCCGCCCTTGCTTGGCAGGAGCTGGGTATGGCTGAACTCACCGCCGATCTGGAGGACGACCGCAAAAACCTGCAGGAATTCTTCCGCCGGAGCGAACATCTTCCCCCCCTGGCGATCACCGCCTACAGTCCGCTGGTGGTGATGCTTTCCCGCATCCCGGTGCGCGGGGTGCGGCCCGGCGCGGTGCTGCGGGCGGAAGGGGGCGAGGGGTACCGCGTTTTTCAGCACCACGACCTCACCGAGGTTCTGGCGGAGCAGGATTTTTCCCTGCTGGGCCATCTCGCCGAACTTAAAGGGCTGGGCTGCACTCGGATCATCGTTGATCTGAGTCAGTGCGGAGCCATGTCCGCCAGGGGCAAGCAGGTGCTGGCCGCTTGTGCTGCCGATCAACCCCTGCCGGAAACCACCACTTTCAACTACCGGCGCGGCCTGGCTTGAATCCTTCCCCTCATATAAAAAATACAATTTGACGCACGGTATAACTATGGTTATACTTGAAACATGAAAACAGCAATCTCCATACCGGACAAATTATTTCGTGCCGCGGATCAGTTCGCCAAAAGCCACGGCTTTTCCCGAAGCCAGCTCTTTTCCGAAGCCGTTGCCCAATATCTTGAACAGCATCCTTCCGGCCAGATCACCAGACAACTCGATGCAGTGTATTCATCCGAGCCTGCGCAACTGGATGACGCTCTTTCAGCAATGCAATTCAGCTCTATAGATAAAGAAGAATGGTAATAAATCGGGGGGAAATCTGGTGGGCTTCGTTTCCTGACCCGGTTGGCTCAACTCCCGGTTATAAAAGGCCGATACTCATTGTCCAAGCAAACGAATTCAACAAAAGCAAAATCAACACCCTGATTGCCGTGGCAATCACCTCAAATATCCGTTTAGCAGCCGCGCCGGGAAATATCCTGCTCACAGCCAAAAACTCGCAACTACCGCGAGAAAGCGTGATCAATGTCTCTCAGATAATCACCATGGATAAATCATTCTTAACCGAAAAGGTTCACACCCTTCCAAATGCAATTATGAACCAGGTTGATGATGGGTTGCGGTTAGTCCTGAAGCTATAGGATTAGCGTCTCGCCTGATTTCCGGTTTGGCTCTTCCACTCGCCTCTTTGAGGCATTCTCGTTATGGTTTTTGCTTGTAATCCCGCGATGCCTGAACTACAAAATCAGTGTCGGCTCAGGTGACAGAGAACGCGAGGCACAGTCTGACTTTTCCAGACATGGCAGGGGAAGATTAAGCTAATAAACTACCTCCGCCCCCTTCGACCCCCTCTAGTTGACAGGAATTAAGTATTATGTCCCCGGAATCAACACCAGCGGAGCATCAATGAAACCACTACCGATCGAATTCCAACCAAATGCATCGTTCTGCTACAAGTTTGCGCGTTATCATCTGCTGCCGGAACTAGCACAAGAACCTGAAGCACTGTCGGGTGAGCCTTTCAAGCTGAACCTTATCCTCAACAGAGTCCTGGGCCGATATTTGACCGAAGATCAGATGGGCCTAAGTTACCCAGCGCGTGACACGGAAGGGAAAATGCACCAAGTCGGCACAGGACTTCGGTTCTTCACTTCTCTGCGAGCAAAGCGTGGCCCGGAATCACCTTTTGTTTGGCTGGGACAGTCAGGGATGTATCGCCTCAAGTCAGACACGGAGTTGACGCTAGAAGCTGTCGAGGACGAAGACGAAGCCATTGAGGAACAAGCCGATGTAGAATTCAACGGCTGGATATATGCTTTCACCTTCCCGGCGATCAAGAAAGGCAATGAAGCCTTCCCAATCAAGGTTGGGTTCACCTCAGCCGTTGAAGTGGAGGCACGCGTGTTTGGGCAATGCAAGGGGGCTGGATTCTTTGAGAAACCAGAGATTATTGGGCGCTGGCAGGTCAAACGGGTTGCCCAAGTAGAGGACGCCATTCATGCCGTGCTTAAAGCAAGGGGGCGCTGGAAAGAGGATGCTCCGGGGGACGAGTGGTTCACTACCACCATTGATGAAGTGCGATCCATTGTTAGTTTTATTAATTCTTAGGGAGGAGAAGAAACGTAATCTGGGAACATCTGTAATCTGGGGACATAATACCTATTTCTCCGGGGTTGTCCCCATTGTGCCTGTGCAAATAGGTGTGCAAATAGGGGACAGACCACGTTTTACTATAGCTTCAAGCAAAACAACCGCAGTCTGTCCCCTATTGATTTGCTATTGATTTAAGTTGGCAACGGCATCCCAATCAGCACCTTCCCCCTCACCCTATCCCTCTCCCGCAAGGGGAGAGGGGATTTTTTGGGGGAGTCTGCAAGTTTCTCGTCGGACAATGCTGGTTCCCTTGCTTTTCCTCAATTTTCTCCCATCCCTCCCGTTTTCTTGAAAAATATTGACAACCCCTTGGCAACAGCTTAAAGGATACCAATGCTTAGTCATGTTTGGACAATATTGGACAGAAATGGATAAAACATTTATCTCCATAAAGGGTGTTGCGGAAAAGCTGGGGGTTTCTGAGAAGACCATCTACCGGATGGTGAACGACAACCAGATCCCCTTTGCCGTCAAGATCGGCGGGCAATGGCGCTTCAAGGCCGATGAGGTGGTGGACTGGATCGACAGTCAGAAGCCCGGCGTTGCCGCGCCTCGCCGGAAGACGGATCACCGAATCTCCCTGGTCGATGCCCTGGAAAATGGTGCGGTCCTCTATCGCATCCACGGCAGCAATCGCGATGAGATCATCGACGAGCTGCTGGCGGCCCAGCCCTATTCCACGACCTTTGATGCCAAGGCGATCAAGATCTCCCTGCTCTCCCGGGAATCGGTGGCCTCCTCCTCCATGGACGGCATTGCCTGGATGTCCCCCGACCCCGCCCTGCCGGTCTATCTGGAAAAGAGCATGGTGATTCTCGCCTTTCTCGAACATCCGGTGGATTTCAAGGCGCTGGACCACCGCAAAACCGAGTTGCTTTTTCTGGTGCTGCCCGCCAATAATGCCGAACTGGCCATCCTCGAACGTAAACTGTGGCGGCTTTCCATGGCCGCCCCTTTTCTGCACGGCATCCGGGAGCAGCCCACCCGCAAGAAACTCCTTGAGTTCATCGGCGCGCAGGAAGCCATGATTTTTCACCAGGGACCTGCCGCATGAATCTTCTGTGTGTTGCCTTCTTTCTTTTCATCCTGGGCGCGCTGTTGGCACTGCTGCCTGGGCGCGGCGGTGATAAAACTGCCACTCTCCTCGGCAGCGGCAGCGCCATCCTCGGGTGCCTGTGCGGCTTGGTTGCGGCGGGGCAGAGCCTGCTTGGAGGAGGGGCGGTAACATTTTTTCTTCCCTGGTCCATGCCGGGCGGGGCGTTTTCCCTGCGGCTGGACGGCCTCTCCGCCTTCTTCCTGCTGCCTCTCTTCATCGTTGGCCTGACCGGCGCCCTCTACGGGGCCGAATATATGAAGGGCGGCAAAGAACGGCTGAGGCCGGGGCTGCACTGGACCTGGTACAACCTGCTCATCCTTTCCATGACTTTGGTGGTGACCGCGGCCAACGGGCTGCTGTTTCTTTTTGCCTGGGAGTGCATGTCGCTTACCTCCTTTTTTCTGGTGATCAGCGAGTACGATCTGGCGGAAGCGGTGGAGGCCGGATGGACCTATCTGCTCGCCACGCATCTCGGCGCGGCGTTTCTTTTTGCCTTTTTTCTCTCGGCCTCCGCGCTTTCCGGCAGCCTGGAATTCGCCTCTTTTCAGGTGCTCGGCCAACTCTCGCTCCCGGTTGCCTCCGCGCTTTTTCTGCTACTGCTCATCGGCTTCGGCAGCAAGGCAGGCATCTTCCCCTTTCATGTCTGGCTGCCCGATGCGCACCCGGCCGCGCCCAGCCATGTTTCCGCGCTCATGAGCGGGGTCATGGTGAAGACCGCTATCTACGGGTTGCTCCGCTTGTCCGGTTTTTTGCCTGCCGGACCTGCCTGGTGGGGTGGCCTGTTGATGGCCATCGGCATCATCGGCGCCCTGTTCGGCATCGCCATGGCAGCCATGCAGCGCGATGTGAAAAGGAGCCTTGCCTATTCCACCGTGGAAAACATCGGCATCATCTTGCTGGCCCTCGGTTTCTGGATGCAGAGCCGGGCCAATGGGCACCATGTCGCCGCCGCCTTTGCCCTGGCCGGGGGGCTGATCCACCTTTTAAATCACGCCCTGTTCAAAAGCCTGCTCTTCATGGGGGCCGGTTCGCTCATGCACGGCAGCGGCAGCCGGGATCTCAACCGGATGGGCGGCCTCATGCGCCGCATGCCCGTTACCGGATTGCTCATTGTCTGCGGCGGCCTGGCTATCAGCGCGCTGCCGCCCTTCAATGGCTTGGTCGGCGAATGGTTCATCTACCGGGCCTTGCTTGAGAGCGGCACCGTGCTCTCCGGCCTGCCCGGATTTTTCCCCTTGGTGCTCATCGGCCTTCTTGCCTTGGTGGGCGGCATGGTAATTGTCGTCATGACCAGGATCATCGGCATCGCCTTGGCCGGGGAGCCGCGCAGCCAAGCGGCTGCCCGGGCGCTTGAGGCAGGCTGGCCCATGTGGAGCAGCATGGCCGGTTTGGCCCTGCTCTGTCTGGCCGGCGGTATCATGCCGGTTTTGCTGCTCCAGGTGGCGGGACGGGCTGCAACCTTGCTTGATCCGGCTGCGGCAACCATGCTGGCCGACACGGCTTTTGAACCCTGGTGGCTGGGGATCATGGCGGTTGTGCTGCTTGGTTGTATTCTGGCGGCGTACACCTTGCTTCGCTGGCGGCAGGGGCGCGAGCCGGTGCCAACCTCGACCACCTGGGGCTGCGGCTTTGCCTTTCCCACGAGCCGGATGTCTTACAGTGCGGAAAGCTATACCGAGCTGCCCCAAAGCGCCCTGTTCTGCAGTTGTCTCACGCCATCCACCGAAGATGGCCGGACCATCGGATTTTTTCCGGAGGTGACGCGCTTTTTCTTTGCCGCGCCGGATCCGGTGCTGGCCCGATTGTTCAAGCCTTTCTTCCGGTGGGCCGCTGATGTTTGCAGCGGCTTTCGCGGCCTGCAGGCAGGCCAGTTGCATGTGTATCTGCTTTATATCTTCAGCGCCACGATCCTCCTACTTTTTTGGGTGGGGCAACGATGAAAAGGGAATTTGATTGCCAGCGAATATCAGCCATGTATTCCGGCAACGCCAGGACTGTTCATTTCTTTGCTTGCCCAAAGAAACGAACCAAAGAAAGGGCACCCCGCCACTTGTCCCGCCGCAGGCGGGATACCCTGTGCTCCTCGATGCTGCCGGGAGTTTGCAAACTCGGCTGCGCCTCAAACAGTGCAAACTCCTTTTTCGGCAGCCTCTCCGGTGCTCGGCTGCGTGACAATGGGGAAAACAGAGGAGCGGCTTGCGCCGCTCCAACTCATGGTGTCATCGCGTCATTGTTAATTTTGCATTCCGCACTTTTAAAGAGAGAACCGTGATGCTCGAACTGTTCCTGCACCTTCTCCTGCTCTTCGGCCTTTCCCCCCTGTTGCCCGGGGTGATCGGCAAGACCAAGGCCCTTTTTGCCGGGCGGGTTGGCCCCCCGTTTTTGCAGTCCTACTACGATATCTGGAAACTGTTGGGTAAGGGTCTGGTCATCAGCCGCACCACCACCTGGGTTTTCCGGGCAGGGCCGGTGCTCGGTCTTGCCGTGCCGGTGCTTGCCGCGCTCATGGTCCCCTTCGGCGCCATAGGCGCGCCGCTCTCCTTTGCCGGCGACTTGATCTTCTTCGTCTATCTTTTCGGGCTCTCCCGTTTTTTCACGGCCAGCGCGGCCCTGGACACCGGCTCCTCTTTTGAGGGCATGGGCGCGGCCCGCGAGGTTACCTTTTCCTGTCTGGCCGAGCCGACGGTGTTCTTCTGCTTCATCGTTTTGGCCAGGCTTTCCGGCGCCCTTTCCCTGGACGCCATGTTCGGCCAAACCCTGAATGCGGGTTGGCAGAGCGCGGGCCCCTCCCTGATTCTGGTCCTGGCCTGCCTGTTTGTCGTGGTCCTGGTGGAAAATTGCCGCATCCCCTTCGACGACCCCAATACCCATCTGGAGCTGACCATGATCCACGAGGTCATGGTGCTCGACCACAGCGGCCCTGATTTCGGCATGATTCTCTACGGCGCCGCCATGAAGCTCTTTGTTCTGGGCGCGCTGGTTGTCCGCCTCGTGTTTCCCGGCGCCACCGGAAATGTGCTGCTTGACGCCCTGCTCTTTAGCGGCTCGATGCTGCTTCTGGCCGTGGTCGTCGGGGTGGTCGAATCCACCATGGCGCGGTTGCGGCTGCTGCGGGTGCCGCAGTTGCTGGTCGGCACCATGCTGCTTTCTTTTTTCTCGCTGATTCTGCTCTTGAGGTAAGGGAATAATGGATAACTACAATCCGGCCAATCTGCTGCTGTTGTTGGTCATCCTGTTTAACTTCTTTCTCCTGGGGAGCAGCCGCCTGGGCGCCTGCATCCGGACCGTGGCCATCCAGGGCGGTATTCTCTCGCTGCTGCCCCTGTTTCTCCACGGATTTACGGGCCATGCCCTGATTCTGGCCGGCGGGGCGTTTCTGCTCAAGGGTTTGGCCATTCCCTTTTTGCTGTTACGAGCCATCCGCCAGGTGCATATCAAAAGGGAAATGGAGCCGCTGCTCGGCTATGTGCCGACCTTGCTCCTCGGCACCCTGGCCACGGCCGGGGCGTTTATTTTCAGCGATCGGCTGCCGCTTATCGAGGCGCACCGGGGTTCGCTCTTCATCCCTGTCGGCCTGGCCACCCTGGCCACCGGGTTTCTCATGCTTATCACCCGGCGCAAGGCCATCACCCAGGCCCTTGGCTACCTGATTTTTGAAAACGGGGTGTTCATCTTCGGCATGCTTCTGGCCGAGGCCATGCCCCTGATGGTTGAGGCCGGGGTGCTGCTCGATCTGCTGGTCGCGGTTTTTGTCATGGGGATTGTCATGCACCAGATCAACCGGGAATTTTCCACCATGAATACCGGCCAACTTTCTTCCTTGAGGGAGTAACTATTCAGCAGCACCGCATCTGCTTTGTCATCGGCCTGCTCATGTGCAGCAGCACACTTTGCAGACCTCTTCCGCGCATCTGCACCACTGTTGAATAGTTACATTATGTGGTTTTCGTCCAATTCCGGCATCAAGCTGGATAGTTACTTAAGGGAATAACATGATAGCCGCACTGCTCCTCCTGCCTTTCTGCGGCGGCCTTGCCGCTTTTTGTCTCCCTTCGGACCGTTTGCGGCCTCTGTTGCTGCCGGTTTGCGGCCTGGGGCACCTGATATTGACTTTTTTTGTTATTCAGTCCGGGCAGGGCGCGCCGCTGCCCCTGGCCGGCAACTGGATCGTGGTCGATCCGTTCAGCCGCCTCATCCTGCTCATTGTCAGCCTGCTTTTTTGCGGCTGTTCGTTCTATGCCGTCGGCTACCTGCGTTACCGCATCGCCTGGGGGAACAGGATCTTTGTCAGTTGCCTGCTTCTTTTTCTTTCCGCCATGAGCCTGGCGGCCGTAGCCCGGCATCTCGGCCTCCTCTGGGTGGCGGTGGAAGCGACCACCGTGGCCAGCGCCCCGCTGATTTATTACAACCGCAACCGCCTTTCCATCGAGGCCACCTGGAAATACCTGATCCTCTGCTCCGTGGGTATTGCCCTGGCCATGCTCGGCATCCTGTTTGTCGCCTACGCCGCCCTGGCCGGAGGCGCGCAGGTCAGCCTGCAGTTCGACGACATCCTGCTTGGGGCCGCAAACTATTCCACGCCGTGGCTCCGGGCCGGCTTCGTCTTTCTGCTCGTCGGCTTCGGCACCAAGGCCGGCTTTGCCCCCCTGCACACCTGGAAACCGGACGCCTACGGCGAAGCGCCGGGGTTGGTCGGCGCGCTTCTGGCCGGAGGCCTTACCAGCGTGGCCTTTCTTGCTCTGCTGCGCACCCTGCAGATCATGGATGCCGCAGGCGATGGGGCCATGGCCCGCGAGGCCTTCCTGGCCATGGGCCTTGTCTCCCTCGGTTTTGCCGCGGTGTTTGTCATCCGGCAGCCGGATTTCAAAAGGCTTCTCGCCTATTCCAGCGTCGAGCACATGGGGATACTCGCCATTGGCGTTGCCATTGGCGGAGTCGCCACCTTCGGGGCCATGCTGCATCTGATGAACAATGCCCTGACCAAGGGCGTGCTCTTTTTGTCCGCCGGCAACATCCATCGCCGTTTCGCGAGCAAGCGGGTGGGTGAGGTCCAGGGCGCCATCACCCTGGTGCCGGTTTCCGCCAGCCTGTTTCTCCTCGGCTTTCTGGCGATCACCGGCTCGCCGCCCTTTGCCCCGTTTATCAGCGAGTTCACCATCCTCCGGGGCATTTTTTCCGGCGGCCATTATCTCACCGGCGCTCTGTTTCTCTTCTTTCTGGCCGTCATCTTCATCGGCATGGGCAGCACGGTGCTCTCGGTGGTTTTCGGCACGCCTCTGGAGCGGAAGGGAGACACCAACTACCGGGAGACTCTCATGACCACCGGCACCCCGTTGGTCCTGCTCCTCATCATTCTTTTCCTGGGGCTCTCCCTGCCCGAGCCGGCCAGGAAGCTCTTTGCCGAAGCGGCCGCCCTGCTGGAGGTGAAGCCATGAGGAACCTGAACCCGCAACTGCTGAAAAACGGCGAGGCCGTCGCTCTGGATTCGGTGACAATTCTTGATTTTGGGGATTTCAGGGACTGCCTGCTGGCGGAGGTACGGAAACAGGGAAGGGTGGCGGCCTGTTTTGGAGTGCCCGTTGCCGAAGGGGGGCGAGATCTGGAGCTTTTCGCCCTGGTCGCCCGGGATCGCAACGCCTGTGTCGCCGTGTACCGGACCCGCATCAGCGAGCGGTTTCCCTCCCTGACCCCGGATTGCCCGCAGATGCATCTTTTCGAGCGGGAAATCGCCGAGCAATACGGGGTAGTGCCGGAAGGGCATCCCTGGCTCAAGCCGCTCCGCTTTCACAGCGCTTGGCGGAGCGGGGCCGATGTTTGGGGCCGTCCGGCGGATCAGCATCCCCGCATCGGGGAGATGGAGTTTTACCGGGTGGACGGGGAAGGGGTGCACGAGGTGGCGGTCGGTCCGGTCCATGCCGGCATCATCGAGCCGGGTCATTTCCGTTTCCAGTGCTACGGCGAGAAGGTGATGCACCTTGAGATCTCGCTCGGCTATCAGCATCGGGATATCGAGCGGATGCTGCAAAACGGCCCCCATCCGTCCACCATGGCGCAGATGGAAACCATTGCCGGCGATACCTCCATCGGCCATGGCTTGGCCCATTGCCAAGTACTTGAGGCCTTAAGCGGCTGCGAGGTTCCTGCCCAAGCCCAGTCCATCCGCGCCGTGGCCCTTGAGCTGGAGCGGCTGGCCAACCATGTGGGGGATATCGGCGCTCTGGCCGGCGATGTCGGCTTTCTGCCCACCTTCTCCTATTGCGGCCGGTTGCGCGGCGACTACCTCAACCTGACCGCAGCCTTGTGCGGTAGCCGGTTTGGCCGGGGGCTGGTGCGGCCGGGCGGGGTGCTCTTTGATCTCGAACCAGCTCTGGCCGGAGAGATGCTGGCCCGGCTCAAGGGTATCGAGGGCAATACCATGGGCGCTCTGGACCTCTTTTTTGATGCGCCCTCGGTTCTGAGCCGGTTTGAAGGAAGAGGCAGGGTGTCCCGCTCGGTGGCCGAGGATCTCGGCCTGGTCGGGGTTGCGGCCAAGGCCTGCGGCGTGCCCCGCGACAGCCGTTTTTTCCATCCAACCGGGGTCTACCGCCAGTTGTTTGATGACCTGATCACCGAGGAAACCGGGGATGCCATGGCCAGGGCCAGGATGCGCAGCCGGGAGATCACTGTTTCCATCGAGCTGCTCCGGCGGATCATGGATACTCTGCCGGAAGGTCCCATCCGGGCGCAGATGGGGCCGCTTCAGGGTAATGCCTTGGCAATCTCCATGGTGGAAGGGTGGCGGGGCGAGGTGGTGCACGTCGGTCTCACCGATGGCGATGGCCGTCTGCGGCGCTACAAGATTGTTGACCCCTCCTTCCATAACTGGAGCGGGTTGGCCATGGCGATGCGCGATGAGCAGATTTCTGATTTTCCCTTGTGCAACAAGAGTTTTAATTTGTCCTACTGTGGGTTTGATCTATAGCGGTCCGAAGGCCGTGCTTTTCACCTCCCCCTTTGACAAAGGGGGATTGAGGGGGATTTTAAAACGACGGATTCAACAGGCCAATTCGTAAAATCCCCCCTCGCCCCCCTTTGTGAAAGGGGGGGATAAAAAGAGAATCTGAGGACAAAAGAATATGCTGCAGATAATACGGGAACGGTGGCGTCAGGGCTTCAGAACGGGAAAGTTCCCTAAGGCGGAGCCGGTTCTGCCCCCGCGCTTCCGGGGGTTGCCCACGTTCAGCGGAGATTGCCCGCCCGATTGCGGCAAAGCCTGTGAAACGCTGTGCCCCTCCGGGGCCTGCAAGCAGGTGGATGGCCGGCTGGTTCTTGATCTGGGCCGTTGCTTGTTCTGCGCCGATTGCCCGGCCTGTCCCCATGGCCGGATCACCTTTGGCAACGACTACCGCCTTGCCGTCCGGCAGCGGCAGGATCTGCTGTACAGCGGCGGGGAATATGCACTGGCACAACCGCTTGAGCCCGAGCGGCTGAAGCTGTTCGGCCGCTCCCTCAAGCTGCGCCAGGTTTCCGCCGGAGGCTGCAACGGTTGCGAGGCGGATTGCAACGTGCTCGGCACCCTGGTTTTCGACCTGGGGCGCTTCGGCATCCAGTTTGTCGCCTCCCCCCGCCACGCGGACGGCATCCTGGTGACCGGGCCGATCACGGAGAATATGCGCAGCGCGGTGCTGGATACCTATGAGGCGACGCCTGCGCCAAAGATCGTCATTGCGGTCGGGGCCTGCGGCATCAATGGGGGGCCGTTTTCGGGGAGCAGCGAGGTGAGCCCGGGGCTCGATTCCCTGTTGCCGGTGAATCTCTATATCCCCGGCTGTCCGCCGCATCCTTATACCATCTTGGATGGGTTGTTGCGCTTGCTTGGCAGGAGATAGGCCGTGTTCATGCTAAACGGCCATTCGTCCGATTACCGCCAAAACACCCTTCGACAGGCTCAGGGCGAACGGTAGTCGGCTTGAAATCATTGATTTTTCCGTTCACCCTGAGCCTGTCGAAGGGGCGTAGGTCGGGTAGAGCGCAGCGAAATCCGACACGATACAGTTAGCGCAGAAGGCCACACATGCAATACCGCCGGTCACGGGTAAGAGGCGCGACATTTTTTCTGTGTCGTCGTAACCCACGGGCGGCGAAGGTTATTGTGTGATGAGGCGAGTATTGAGTGTTCCGATAACAATACTGTCGGGTTTCGCTTTGCTCTACCCGACCTACCAACTGAGCTTGCCGAAGGGCTCGCAAGAGCCTTCGGCACAAGAAGGCATTTTTGCAAGAACCTCTATACAACGTTTGAACTGAAGAGAGGGAGGATGGGACATTGGTCGAGTGCTACCTTGCCGCCGTAAGCCTGATCTTCTGCTCCGGTCTGCCTGCCCTGGCGTGGGGGAGGTGGGCAAGGAGCGGTGAAATTCTTTCCGTTAGCCTTCTTTTGGCCGGGGTAATCCTCTCCCTTGGCGCCTCGCTTGCCGGGGCCTGGCAAACTCCCGCGCCCATGCTGGCCGCCGCCTGGTCCATCCCCGGCGGTAGTTTTCTCATCGAACTGGACGGCCTGGCCGCGCTCTTCCTGTTGCCCGGCCTGCTTATCCTTGGCCTGGGCGGTGTTTACGGGCTCGGCTACTTCCCCCTGTCCCGGCATGGCGTGGCGGCGGGCAGGCTCCGTCTTTTTTACGGCATTTTGGGCGCGGCCATTGCCCTTGTGCCGGTGAGCCGCAACGGCCTTCTCTTCCTCATGGCCTGGGAGGTCATGGCCCTCGGCGGCTTTTTCTTGATCCTTACCGAGCAGGAAAACGAAGCGGCCCGCCGGGCGGCCTACGTCTATCTTGCCGCCACCCACACCGGCACCCTGGCTCTTTTTGCCATGTTCATTCTTCTGGCCGGACCCAACGGCAGCTTTGCTTTCCCCCAGGCCGCCACCCTTGACGGCGCCACGTTTCAGGCCGGGGCGATTTTTCTGCTGGCCCTGTTCGGTTTTGGCCTCAAGGCAGGGATCATGCCTCTCCATATCTGGCTGCCCGGGGCGCATGCCGCCGCGCCCAGCCATGTTTCCGCCCTGATGAGCGGGGTGGTGATCAAGATGGGGATCTACGGACTGATCCGGGTGGCGGGCTTCTACACCGGCCAGCCGGCTTGGTGGGGCGGGGTCATTCTCGCTCTCGGCGTTGTTTCGGCCATAATGGGCGTGGTCTTTGCCCTGGCCCAGCATGACATCAAGCGGCTGCTTGCCTATCACAGCGTGGAGAATATCGGCATCATCCTGATCGGCCTGGGCTGCGCCCTGCTGGGAAAAACCTTCCACAGCCCAGCCCTCGTCGTCCTCGGCCTGGCCGGGGCTCTGCTCCATGTGGTCAACCACGGCCTGTTCAAGTCCTTGCTCTTTCTCGGGGCCGGCGCGGTGATCCAGGCAACCGGCACCAGGGAAATCGACCGTTACGGCGGATTGCTGCGCACCATGCCGCGCACCGCCTTTTTCTTTCTCGGCGGGGCCGTGGCCATCTGCGGCCTGCCGCCGCTCAACGGCTTTGTCAGCGAATGGCTCATCTACCTTGGGTTGCTGCACAGTCAGACCGAAGGCGTACCCTTTCCGCTCTCCCTGACGATCCTGGCCGCTCCGGCCCTGGCCATGACCGGCGGTCTGGCCGTGGCCTGCTTTGTCAAGGTCTTTGGCGTCACCTTTCTGGGCACGCCGCGCCGTCGTTTTTCCACAACGCCCAGCGAGGCGCCGGGCAGCATGCTGTTGCCCATGGCCATCCTCTTTCTCTGCTGCCTGTTCATCGGTCTGGCTCCCTGGGCGATTGTTCCCCTATTGCAGCGGGCTGTTGGCGCCTGGGCGGGCATGACGCTTGCCACCTTCTCGGCGGCCGGGAGTGCGGAGAGCATGCTGATCGGGAGTCTGGCGCCGGTGTACTGGCTTAGCCTCTGCGCCTTCCTGCTGCTGGCCTTCTCTCTTGGCTTGTTTCTTCGGCAGAAGTCTTTTCCGGAGCCTGGCCGCGAGAATCGGCCAGCGACCTGGGGATGCGGTTACAGAGAGGGAACGCCACGCATGCAGTATACGGCGGTTTCCTTTGCGGAGATGCTGGTCAGCCTTTTTCGTTGGGGTTTGCGGAGCGACATTGCCGGCGGCCGGGCCATTGGCTTTTCCCCTGCCGCAACCAGTCTTGTTACCCATACCCCGGATCTGATTCTGGACCGTCTGATCCATCCCGTTTGCCGGGCCTTATCCCGAGCCGCCTTTGCTGTTCGTTCCTTTCTCCATCAGGGGTGGATCGGTGTGTATCTGCTCTATTCGGCCCTGACTCTTTGCCTGTTGCTGTTGTGGCTGCGGGCGTAACCAACCAATCAGCAGCACCACATCTGCGTTGTCATCGGCCGACTCGTGTGCAACAGCACACTTCGCCGGCCTCTTCCTGGCATCTGCACCACTGCTGGTTGGCTGGTTTTCTTGGCCTATGTTCTTTTTTTGCTCCAAGTTGGACAGTTGCGATGGTTGTTCCGTTATAACGAATGGCTTCTGAAAAGGCGCAGGCGGCTTCCCCGAATGGAGAAGCCGCCTGTCGGGTTGTTGCGGTTGTCGTGTGCTAAACCTGCTGTCCTGCGGGAGATGTCCCGGGAGGGGCGGTCTTACCACCTGCCCCGTTCAGAATACCCACGATGCTCCGGGCGATATCTGGATTCCCGCCAATGGTCACGGCCCTGGCCCCGGTGGCGGGGATGGTGATCGCGGTCTATGATCACCGTCTGTCTGACCACCCGTTCCGGCTGGTAGTATACCACAGGCCTCTCGTATACCCGCGTCCGCACCCGGACCTCCGGGTAGTCGTCCTCGTAGCGGTAAACAACCTTGGGAGGCGGGGAGTATACTCGGACCGTCTGGCCCTGGTTCTTGTCCATCTCATTGCCGACGATATAGCCGAGTACCCCGCCGATGGCGGTGCCCAGCAGGGTACCCTCGGTGTTGCGGCCGATGGCCTGACCGAGAATGGCGCCCCCGGCCGCGCCGCCCAAAGCCCCGGTTTGCGCTGCGCTGTCTGCCATGGCATTCTGGCTGGTAAGCAATAATCCGGCACATGTTACTGCGAGCAGTGTTCGTTTCAGCATATTCCCTCCTTGCGAGAATAAACTTTTTAGACTGTGTTGCAAAAAGTGCACACCCTGTTTTCAGCTTCACCGTACGCCGGGATAAGCGGTTTTTCCAGCCGATATGGGGCGTGGTTGGGGCAATGTCGACCCGATGTCGGGTTCTCCCGTGCGGACATCGGGTCAATGCGGGGGGTGCAATCCATCCGTCATCCTTTTCCCTGGGTGCGGATCCATCAGGAATTGCCTCTTTGGCTCAAGCATGCTAGAAGGGAGAATAGATTCCGTTTACCAGGGACTCCCCATGCGCCGCCAGATCCTGCTCTCCATCGCCATCCGTTTTCTCATCTACTTCACGCACTGGCTGGTGTTGGCCTATTTGCCCCTGCTTCTCAAGGGCTACGGCCTGAGCGACCTGCAGATCGGCATGGCCATCGGCTTTTTTTCCCTCTCCTCCATGGCGTTGATGCTGCCGCTGGGATTGTTTTCCGATATTTTTTCGCCCCGGCGAACCATGCTCTGCGGTGCCTTGCTCTATGGGGGGTATTTTGGCGCCCTCCTGACTGCCCGCTCCTTTGGCTGGATTCTGGCGGCGGTCTGCGTCGGGGGCTTGGGGAGCGCGGCCCTGGTGGTGGTGAGCGAATCCCTGTATCTCAAGCATTTCGGGCAGATTCAGCGGAGCCGCAGGGTGGCGACTTACCAGTTGAGCACCTATCTGGGCTTCGGTCTCGGCCCCCTGGCCGGCGGCCTTGTGGTGCAGACCGCGCCGGAGCTGATCTTTGTTTTTGCCGTGGCCGGGGCAGGAGCCATCTTTCTGCTCTCGCTGTTCCTAATTGATTATGAGCCCATTGTCTTTTCCTTTAAGGAATACAGCGGGGATGTCCTCCAGTTCAAGCCCTTGCTGCTGATCGCCTGTCTTTTTGTCCTGGGCACCCACTTCGGGGTGGAGCAGACCTCTTTTTCCCTGCTGCTGAAGGAAAAATTCGGGCTGCTCCCCCGGCAGATAGGCTTGGTCTTTGCCTGCATGGGGCTGTGGATGGCCCTGGCTGTTCCCCTGGTCGGCAAATATCATGACAAACGGAGGTCGGTGTTCCTCTTTTTTCTCGGGGGCATGGCCTTTTCCGCGGTGTTTCAGATGCTGACCCCGCTGGCGGTCGGCATCCGGAGCCTGGTGGTCATCCGGTTGCTCCACAACCTGGGTGATACCGTGGCTCTGCTGGAACTCGGGGTGCTGGTGGCGCTGCTTTTTCCCTCCGGCCGGTT
Organism: Hydrosulfovibrio ferrireducens; assembly: GCF_046883345.1. Lineage (NCBI taxonomy): Bacteria > Pseudomonadati > Thermodesulfobacteriota > Desulfobulbia > Desulfobulbales > Desulfobulbaceae > Hydrosulfovibrio > Hydrosulfovibrio ferrireducens. Next base: position 240,882 of record NZ_JALKCW010000025.1, read on the forward strand.
GGGCGGCAACTCCGGCCTGCTCTACGGGGTGCGCACCCTGGCCACCTTTCTTGCCGCGGTGATCTCCGGGAGCCTGAACCGGGAGTGGGGCTATGGCGCTTCCTTCATGGGCAGCGGCCTGTTTGTCCTCTGTTTTGTCGCGGGCAGCTTCGCCTTTATCGGGTTCAGCGCGACGCGGCGGCAGGCGGTGGGGTGGCAGGAAATTGAGAAGTAAGCAGATGAGTTCGTCAATTCATTTCTTTGCTTGCCCAAAGAAACGAACCAAAGAAAGGGCCCCCTGTGTCCCTTGTCCCGCCGAAGGCGGGATGCCCGGAGTTTATGCCCCGCATGGGGTACTCCTTGAGGCTGCCGGGGCTTTGCAAACTCGCTGCGCTCAAACAGTGCAAAGCCCTTTTTCGGCAGCCTCTCCGGTGCTCGGCTGCGTGCCAATGGGATTTCCCCCCCCCATTTGTCCTGCCGCGCCTCGCAGACGGGGGCGGAAAAAGACGCTAAAACTGTCGTCTGAGGGCGAAGCCCGAGTTTTTTAGCGTCCCGCCCTCGTCGAGAAGCAAGGGAAGCCCGCAGGGCCAGGACTGGCTGGGGTGCCTTTTTCTTGTTTCTTCTTTTGGGCACGCAAAAGAAGAAAGCGCGAATAACAGAAAAAACATCATCATTCTTCCCGGAATCTCCGGGCTACTTTTTTAGAGGACCATCACGATGAATGAACACCCAAAACGATTCAAGCTGGCCCTGGAATTTGACGGAGGCCGCTACAGCGGCTGGCAGAAGCAGGATGACGCCAAAAGCATTCAGGGTAGCCTGCTTAAGGCGGCGGCCGAACTTTTCGGAGGCGAGGTGGATGTGCAGGGCAGCGGCCGCACCGACACCGGGGTGCATGGGCTGCGGTTTACCGCCCATCTGGAGGCGCATACCGAGCACAGCCCCAAGGAGATCGGGGAACGCTTGAATGAACTCCTGCCCAAGGATATCGCCATTGTGGAATGCAAAAGGGCAGGGGCGCGCTTCCATGCCCGGCATAACTGCATAGGCCGCAGCTATCTCTACCAGATCGCCAAACGCAAGACCGCCCTGGGCCGGGACTATGTCTGGCAGATCCCGGAGCCGCTGCACGCCGGTTTCATGCAGGAGGCGGCGACCAGTATGGTGGGGATGCACGACTTCACCTCCTTCACCGACCTGCAGGTGATCAAGAAGAAATCCCCGCTGGTCATGGTCCACAAGGCCCAGATCGCGGAAACCGAGGATCTCATCCTCTTTCGCATCGTGGGCTCGCATTTTCTCTGGAAGATGGTGCGCCGCATCGTCGGGGTGCTGGTTGAGGTCGGCAAGGGGCAGCTCACCGTGGCCGAGGTGGGGAATTTTTTGGAAAAGCCGGTGGTCCTCAAGCAGTACACCGCCCCGAGCCAGGGGCTTTTCTTTGAGCGGGCATTCTACGACCAGGAGGATTTGGATGGTTTCCTGGCCCAGGAGACAGTGCCTCCGGCTTTTTTCTGATCGTTTTTTTTCGGTGCGTGCTTATTGTTTGTGGAACAGTAACAACAGCCCTTCGACAGGCTCAGGGCGAACGGTTTTGTCTTAAGATAGATATATTCCGTTCGTGCTGTGCTTGTCGAAGCACTTGTTTGAAGTGCAAGTCCATCTCTATTGAGCAAGTCTGGAAAAATTACCAAAGAGGTGAGCGCATGAAAATGATCGGACAGCTCGTGGAAAACGCGTCTCTTCTTGTGCTGGGCGTTGCCATGCTGAGCCTGTTGGCCGCATCAGGGGCAGGCGCGGCGGAAAAAACCAAAAAGGCGATCTTTGCCGGGGGGTGTTTCTGGTGCATGGAAAAGCCCTTTGAGCAACTGGCCGGGGTGGTTTCGGTCACCTCCGGCTATATCGGGGGCAGGACGGAAAACCCCACCTATGAAAATTATGGGGCTGGCGGGCATATCGAGGCGATTGAGATCGTCTATGATCCGGCCAAGGTCGGCTACACGAAATTGCTGGATGTTTTCTGGCGCCAGATCGATCCCACCGACAACGGTGGCCAGTTTGTCGACCGGGGCCGCGCCTACACCTCGGGGATTTTTTACCTGGACGAGGAGCAGAGGCAGCAGGCAGAAAAATCCAAAAACGAGCTGACCAGCCGCAAGGTTTTTGCCAAGCCCCTCGTGACCCCGATTGTGCCTGCCACCCGGTTTTACCCGGCGGAAGCGTACCACCAGGATTATTATAAGAAGAACCCCATCCGCTACCGCGTGTACCGCAGCGGCTCCGGGCGGGATCAATTTTTGGAAAAGGTCTGGGGGGATCAGAGCCGGGCGGCCAAGAAATGGAGCGAGGCGGAACTGCGCCACCGGCTCACCCCCTTGCAGTACAAGGTCACCCAGGAAGAGGGCACCGAGCCCGCCTTTCGCAATGAATTCTGGGACAACAAGCGGGCCGGGCTCTACGTGGATATTGTTTCCGGCGAGCCGCTGTTCAGCTCGCTGGATAAGTTTGACTCAGGCACGGGCTGGCCGAGTTTTACCAGACCGTTGTCGCCGGAGCGGATCGTCGAGCAAGAAGACCGGAAGCTCTTTGTCAAGCGGACCGAGGTGCGCAGCCGGGAAGCCGACTCGCATCTGGGGCATGTTTTTGCCGATGGCCCGCCGCCCACGGGATTGCGCTATTGCCTCAATTCGGCGGCCCTGCGGTTTATCCCCGTGGCCGATCTGGAAAAGGAAGGGTACGGCGAGTTTGTCCCGCTTTTCCAAAAGAAATAGTAAGCGACCATAGGGCGCCGCATCTGCTTTGTCATCGGCCTGCTCATGTGCAACAGCACACGTCGCAGACCTCTTCCGCGCATCTGCACCACCCTGTGATCGCTTAGTTCTTGGGGTGTATTCTTTGTGGGTTCACCCCGTGACCAGTTGCGAGATAGCTGGAGGGTTTGCTTCCTTATTTAATCGTGATCGTGATTGCAGCCGCATCCGCAGCCATCGGCGTGGCCCTTGTGGAAATTTGCCAGAGCAGCGGCGATCTTGTCCTTGAGCTCGGGCGGAGCGTTGTCCAGGCAGTAGATCAGGGCGGCCTCCTGCTCGTCGCTGCCGGGCGCGGCGGTCATGCAGATATGCAAGGCCTGTTCAAATGAGTCGAATTCCATGGTCTTTTCTCCCAAAAACGTATGGTAAGCAACTGACTTTCCGCAGCCAGAGTTACCCGGTCTTTTCCCGGATTGCAAGAGAAGAAAACAGGCGGTTGGGCGAGGTCGGCAAATGGGGCGGGGTTTTGCCTTGCCCCTGGCATTTCCGCGTTTTTCGGTGTACCATCGCATGTTCATGGGGAGGCGGGATTTTCGCCTGCTGCAAATAAATTCCTGCTGCGCGAGGTTATGGTGTTGGAACCCTTTGTCTATCAGAAAAACAACAGTTACTTCGCCCAGGTCGCGGAGAATGTCGAGCCCCTTGCCGAGCGCGAGCTTACGGCCCTAGGCGCGACCCAGGTCAACCCGGTGTACCGGGGCGTCTATTTCACCGCCACCCCCGAGGCCCTGTACCGGATCGTCTACCAGACCCGGCTCTGCACCCGGGTGCTGGCCCCGCTTCTGCATTTCGATTGCCACAGCACCAAATACCTCTACAAAACCGCGCTGACCATCCCCTGGGTCGAGCTGTTCGACCGGGAGCAGACCTTTGTCATCACCGCCACGGTGAGCGACAGCAAGATCACCCATTCCCAGTACGCCTCGCTCTGCCTCAAGGATGCCATCGTCGATCAGTTCCAGGAGAAATTCGGCGGTCGGCCCAACGTGGACAAGCGCAACCCCGATCTGGTCTTTAACCTCCATATCCATAAAAACACGGCGGTGATCAGCCTCGACGCCTCGGGCGCCTCCCTGCACCGGCGGGGCTACCGGCAGGAGTCGGTGGAAGCGCCCATCCAGGAATCCCTGGCTGCATCAATCATCGACCTGACCCAGTGGGACGGCGAGCGCACCCTGATCGACCCCATGTGCGGCTCCGGCACCCTGCTCTGCGAAGCCTTGATGCGGTATTGCCGGATTCCCGCTTCGTATCTGCGGGAGAGCTTTGGCTTTATGCGCATGCCCGATTTTGAGCCCGAGACCTGGCAACGGGTGAAAGCCGAGGCGGATGCACAGATTCGCGATTTGCCCGAGGGGCTGATCACGGGCAGCGACGCCGCAAAACTAGCGGTGAAGGCGGCGCGGATCAATCTCGGTCAGTTGCCCTACGGCAAAGAGGTGGTGGTGCGCACCAGCCGTTTCCAGGAACTTGAGCCGATCAGCAATGCGGTCATCGTCGCCAATCCCCCCTACGGGGTGAGGCTAGGCGCCCAGGAAGAGGCCGCTGCCCTGGTTGGGGAGCTGGGTAGTTTTCTCAAGCATAAATGCACCGGCTCAACAGCCTATCTCTATTTCGGCGACCGGGAGCTGGTGAAGAAGATCGGCCTCAAACCCGCCTGGAAGAAGCCGTTGAGTAACGGCGGGCTGGATGGGGTGTTGGCCAAGTATGAGATGTATTGATTGTAAACGTCCAGCAGCACTGCATCTGCTTTGTCATCGGTCGATTCGCATACTGGAGTATGGCGAATCGACCTCTTTCGCGCATCTGCGGCACTGCTGAACGTTTACGTTTCTGCAGAATAAAAATCTGGCCCATTTTTACTGGGCGTCTTGTTGCCTCAATGAGTTGCAAATCCGTATCGATGCGTATATTGTAATACCATAAATCTATCGATAGAGGTATATCATGCAAACAGTGACAGTCTCACCAAAGTTCCAAGTGGTTATTCCCCGTGAGGTGCGAGAATCATTGCATCTTCGTCCTGGGCAAAAAATGCAGGTTGTCGAATATGCAGGGAGAATTGAACTTATTCCAGAACGGGACATTGCCGATCTTCGAGGATTCCTTAAAGGGATCAATATTGATTTTGAGCGAGAGAATGACAGGGTATGAACATTGTTGATTCTTCAGGTTGGTTGGCATATTTCGCCGACGAGCCTTCAGCAAAACATTTTCAAATTCCCCTGCAGGATATTGAGTTACTTGTTGTCCCATCCATCACTATTTACGAAGTATCGAAGGTGGTTCTGCGAGAATCTGGAGAGAATGAAGCATTACAAGCTGTCGCGGCAATGCAAAAAGGTTCTGTTGTTACGCTTACAACAAGACTGGCAATTGCCGCATCCAGAATAAGCCTGCAATACAAGCTGCCAATGGCTGATAGTATTATCCTTGCCACCGCCATGGACAGCAATGCAACAATTTGGACCCAAGATGTACATTTCGAGAATATTCCAGGCGTTAATTATTTTCAGAAATAAAAATGGATGGGTCGTGGAGGTCACTGGAATTCCCGGAAATTAAGTAAGGTGTCCCCGGAATTTCGATCCTACGTAGGCGACTTGGTCTGCCCATCGCGGTTCGCAAACAGTTCTTCTGCGCCCTTGAGGTATTTCACATACTTCCCGTTGCGAATCTCCCTTGATGAAAACACGTGCTTCCCAGCTTGCTTCGTGACTTGAAAGCCATGCATCATGGCCAACTTCCCAAGGAACTCAAAGTCGAACTCCGGCACCGCTGGGTGAATCACTAGCAGGTGTTTTGGTGTCAGCGCAATAGAAAGTAGCTTCACCGGAGCTCCTGATAAACCACCATTCACCACTAACGGGGAATCGCTTGTCAAGAAGTGATCCTCAGAGTCCTGGCGCAGGCATAAGACCCGCCATTCCATTGCAGAAATGTGTTCGATAAATTCTGGATTCTCGATATATGCAACGAGTGCCGAGAGCATGTTGTTGTGCGCCACCGCATTCCAATCCATGCTTTCTAAGTCTGCCCCGAGGCGAGACGATGGCCATTGCTGCTTGCTCTCTTCGATTGTCTCAGGTAGTACCTTGCGCAACTCGTCAAGCCGCCGCGGATTACGTTCTAGCAGCGAATTGAGGAACAACGCCCACGTTTGCCGCTCCTCCTTAGAAAGGACCGTCGGTCCATTCGCAACAAGGTTCGCGTAAACAACAGCCGCATCGTTGTCGAGCCGCGAGAAAAAATCTCTCTCAATAGCGTCCGGAGCGTAGTCGAGCGCTGGATGCACACCTTCGGGCCTCAGTGCATAAAGGTCCTCTACATAACCAACCGCCTTATCAGGCCTACGCTTCAGAAAGAGCTTTCCCACCCGATTCCGACCGTAAACCCACAATTGCCGTTGCTCTCCGCACCAAGCTCGCAAGTAGAACCGCGGAATGAAATGGTGTCTACGAGCGGGATTGCTATGCCACAAGCTCTCTTGCCTCATGTGAACGTGTGAATCCACCCTTGGCTCCTTGGTTGCCCTAATTAAGGAACCTCCGGTGGATCTTCGCTGTCAGGCCAACATCTCCAGGAGAAGCGGATGCCACAAGGCCATATCCACTTCGCCCATTTTCCCAGCCAGGCGGAGTTTATCCACGCAACGCAACTGGTCCAGAAGAATCCTGGCCTGCTTGCCTCCTAAGGTTATCTCCGGGCGGCAGCCCAGGGGCTGGCCTTTGCTGGTCAGCGGCGCAACGATCACCCTGGGCAATACCTCGTTCATGTCATCGGGCGAGACCACCAGCGCCGGGCGGGTTTTCTTGATTTCCGTGCCCACGGTGGGGTCAAGATTTACCCAGTACACTTCCCCGCGCTTCACCATTGCCACTCCTCGCTTTCCGCCGGGGTCTCGGTAATTCCCGCCCAGGCGTCCACCTCTTTGTCGGCTTGATAGGTGTCAAACCACCCGAGTCTCGGGGGAGGGTTCATCGGCTCAATGATGATGCGTCGGCCTTCCTGCCGCATTTCGATCTCCGTGCCGATTCCGCATGCCGCCAGAAAGGCCGCCGGAATCAGCACTCCGCGTGAATTTCCCACCTTGCGGATAGTTGTTTGCATTTTTTTGCACCTCCATATTTGTTATAACAAAATTATAACACGATGAAAGGGAAAACAATGATATTTTCACGATGGTTCCGAAAAACTGAGGCAGATTTATTTTAGAAATCCGCTTCTGCCTCAAACTCGGAGGGCTCCAGCCCACTTTTATCACCCCAGGCATGGTGGGTGGCCAGCAGGGCCAGATACTTGGTTTCGCTGGCCCGCAGCCGTTCGGACAGGGTGGTGGCCAGGTTCCGGTAGAGCTTGAGGCAGAGCTTGGGGTTGTTGTGGCGGAGTACCGTTTCATTTAAGGCTAGGGCCACGGTTTTTTTGAACGCCACCACCGAGGCGGAGCGCGGCAGGTGGTCGATCATCGACATTTCCCCAACACAACTGCCGTCCCGCAGGGTTTCAAGCTCCACCCGCTTGCCTTCGGTTTCGGTCAGCACGATAACGGCGCCGGAAATGATGATGTACATTTCTGAGCCCGAGGTGCCTTCGCGGAGAAGATAATCGCCCATGGCAAACTCCTCCTTGCTGGAGGTGCGGAATATCTCGTACAGCTCCTCGTCGCTGAAGTCGGCAAAAAAGAGGTAGCGCTGACGCAATCGCTCGACGATCTCCTTTTTATCAAAGGAAAATCCTGTTTTTCCCTCGGTTTTTTTCTTCTCCTGAGAGTTGAGATAGAGTTCCAGGGTGTCCCCGAACTCATCGGCGCTCTGGTAGCGTTCGGTCCGGGATTTGGCCAGGGCTCGCAGGATGATGCTGCTGATCTCGGGGTCAATGCCGGGGAAATCGCTGAGCGGTTTCGGGTTGTCTGTGAGCACTGATTGCAGGCGAGTATTGAGATCCTGCCCGGCAAAGGGCTTTTCGCCGCTGAGCCATTCGTAGGCGAGCACCCCAAGGGAGAAGATGTCGCTCCGTGTGTCCAGCTCTTCGTTGCGGATTTGCTCCGGCGACATATACAACGGGGTGCCGGGAATCAAGCCTTTTTCGTCGATGTTGCTTTCGATGCAGCCGAAGGAAGAGGTGTCCATCACCCGGGCAATCCCGAAGTCGGTGATCTTGGGAAGTCGGCTCTGCTGCAAAATCATGATGTTGGCCGGCTTGATATCCCGGTGGAGGATGCCCCGCTTATGGGCAAAATGCAGGGCGCGGGCCACCATGGCGATGAGGCGGAGTTTTTCCTCGCTGGAGAAGGCAGCCTTGCCGCGGATCAGCTCCTTGATGTTGTCGCCCTCGATATACTCCATGACGATGTAGGGTGCGCCGTTTTGCACCCCGATATCGTACACCGCAGTGATGTGGCTGTGGTCAAGGTTTCCGACAATGCGGGCTTCGTGCAGAAAGGATTCCAGGGTTTTCTGCCGTTTTTGCTCGTTTTTACAGCGGTCGACCCGCATGCGCTTGATGGCGACCTTGCGGTGGATGAGTTCGTCAAGGGCAAGATAGACCTCGCCCATGGCGCCCAAGCCGATTTGCCGCACAATGCGATAACGGCCGATGGTTTTCGGAATCTCTGTGTTCACCCTGTCTGTCTGCTCCTGGCTGAAATTGCTCGGCTGTCGGATTAGGATATATACCGGCCAGGCGCATGGCAAGTTTTTTGCGGCATCGGCCCGGTGCTTCGCCATCAAGATGGTGTGGCGTCGGGGCGGGAATCACATCCGAAAGAGAAAGCACTGGGGAGCGTGGAAATCGGGCTTTTCTGCCGGGTGGGCCAGGCTCCAGTAGCTCAGCCGGGAATCCCGGTGCTTGAGCACGGTGCTGACTCCGATCCGGAGGGGGGCATCATGTGCATGGAGATTGCCGATCTCCAGTGTGGCGGTTAGGGAGAAGCTCTTCGCTGTATGTTGTATTTCGACAAACGGCGCGGTAATCCGTTCTTCCTGGCGCATGCCGGTGCGGTAGCCGGTAAAGGCGTAGACATTCCAACCCCCGCTCGGGGCAAGGTTCAGTTCCCAGTAGTTTTCGTTGCTCTCTTCCGCCCAGAACAGCTCCAGGCAGGTGGCTTGCCAGAGGTTGTCGCGCCGGTTCGCTCCGGTTGCGGCCGGCAGAATGAGATCATCCACCTTTCCTTGCAGGAGAAAGGAAAACGCCAGGACCTGACCCGCGCGCTCGATAGCGCCCTGGATGGTTATTCCGCCGGAATCCTGGCCTGGAAAAGGGTGCAGGCTGAAAGCGGTCATGTTGGTTGCAGCTCTCCGACGATTTTTTTGATCGCGCGCTCCTGGGCCTCGATGCTCTGGCAAAGGGTGAACTGGATCATGGCCCGGCGCAGGTTCTGGCCAGGGGTTCGGACCTTGAAATAGACATCCCCAGCCAGATGGTCGGAAAAAAAGCGCAACCCAAGCTCAAAGGCGATGAGGCGGACCGCGTCATATATGGAGTGATAATCGGCAACGGAAAAAAAGGAGGCGACCTCGGGCAGGTAGCCCCGCAGGATGGCAGCGCAGTAAGCAAGGTTGAACGTGATTCCGGCAAGGTCCGCCTCTTCGCCGGCCGGATTGCAGCAGGAGCGGAGGCAGTCGCCGATGTCGTAATGGAGCAACCCGGGTTTGACGGTGTCCAGATCGATGAGGCTGATGGCCTGGCCGGTGTCGCGGGCAAAGAGGATGTTGGCCAGCTTGGGATCGCCGTGGATCGGGCAGAGGGCCAATTCTCCCCGCAGGCGCGCGGCTTCGAGCACCTCTGCCCCGTCTTGGCGTTCACCGATGAAGCGGCGGCAGAAAATGGCCTGCTCCGAGTGATCGGGCCGGGGCGGCGAGGCGGCCAGGGCCTCGTATGCGGCCAGATAGCCGGGGGTGACATGGAAGCCTGGCAGGGTGTCGTGCAGCAGATGCACGGGCAGGTCGTGGATCAGCCCATGGAAGAAGCCCAGCCCCCGGCCAGACTCTTCGGCTTGGGACTCGCTTTTGATGGTGGCGAAGCTCTTGCATCCGGCGATAAAGGTCTGGACCCGCCACAGGGCTCCGGTTTGATCCCGGCAATAATCAGCGCCGTTCCGGCAGGGGACGATGTTCGGCAGCTCCCAGCGGCGGTTCGGCTGCGTCCGCAGTTTGGGGCGGACATGGTCGTCGAGCACCCGCAGGTTGTGCATGATGTGTTCGGGTTTTGGGAAGACCGCGGGGTTGAGGCGTTGCAGGATAAAGTCCAGGGTGGTCTGGCCGTCTGCGACCCGGACCAGATAGGTGTCGTTGACATTGCCGGAGCCGTACTCAGCCACGGATCGTATCTCGCCTGGCAAGGCGAACTGTCGGACGATGGCGGCGGGATCGGTCACGGGGATTGCCGGTAAGGTCCGCTCTAGCGGAACAGGTAATGCTTGCGAACCGCGGTATGCACCTGCCACTGGCAATCCAACCCCTGGGGGAAGGTCACATAATCGCCGGGCACGATGTGCACGGTCTGGTCCGCGGTGGTCACGGTGATCTCGCCATCGAGAATATAGCAGGATTCTTCCTGGTCGTAATGCCAGGGAAAGGTCGAAGGCTCGCATTGCCAGATCGGCCAGCCGTCCAGGCGCAGGGAGTCGCGTTTTTTTGGGGAGAGTTTTTCAATGGTGATCGGCATGGCGGATCCTTGGTGAAGGGTTAGGGATTGTTGTTAACAGATAGCCGTGGGCTCTCTCTTTGTCAATTCCTAAGACCAGGGGCGCGAGGTATGGCTTGCCAAAAAAAGTATCGCCAGATATAAAAATGGAAGCAACCGGGATGGTTCGGCAATTATGGTCAGGGGGCGGCGGCGAGGCCTGTCTTTGGCCACAGGGGAGAAGATGATGACTGGCGGTTTTGAAGAGAAAAGAAAAGAAGAGAGGGTGTATTTCTCTCCGGGAGAAAATATTTGCGGGGTCTTTGTTTTTCCTGATTTCGAGCGATTTTCCTTTTCCGCGTTGCTTCTCGATCTGAGCCTGGGGGGGGTGCACTTCACCCTGAAACGGGAGGAGTGGAATGCTCTGGAGCTTGGCCGTCAGCTCGTTCTGGCCCGGCTGGTCAAGGGGGATGAGATTGTCTGCGACAGGGCCATGCCGCTTACCGTGCGCTGGATTCTGGACCTTCCCATGGTGAGCAGCGTCAGCGTTGGCTGCGAGTTTGACGAATTGCCGGAAGACGACCGGAAGAAGCTGCGGTCTTTTCTGACCCGGGAATCGGCCGCCGGTCCGGGCCGCGTTGGCGACAGCGCCTGCTGACCGGATTGCCCGGTTGCTGCATCGACCAGGCGAAAAGGCTCAGAAAATCATCTTCGTTCGGGAAGATATCATCCGGCACCAGTTCCTGCCCCATGCTGAGCGCCGCTCTGTACCGTGCGCAATCGCCAAAATTCCCCGAGCAGTACAATCCGGTGAAATACTCGCGCATCTCCTGTTCCTCTTCGTGCACAGTGAAGAAAACGCATTTTTTCGACAGGTTGCAGTGGCTCATGCCGGTTCCTTTGTGTGCTGATGCCAGGAGCGTCCGTCAGGGAAGGGGGGACAGATATCCGACACTCTACCTGAGCTGGCCTGGAAAATATATGGGGAACAGTCAGTAAACCGGGGTGGGGGAAGGTCGGTACTCTCTTGGGAAATCAGGTGATGCCGAGAATCTTGAGAGGGTTGATTCGCCAGCGTTTTGCGCATTCATAGCCGATGATGCGCTCTTCGCCGCCCTTGCCGTTGGGCTTGGAAAGATCGATGTCCTTCGGGCTGACCGCCCAGTCGCGTTTGGTGTCATAGACGAGACGAACCACTGGGCACAGCAGGCTGTCGGTCGATTCAACCACCACGCCGAGCATGCCGCTTTGTAACTGCACCAGGGTGCCGGCCGGATAGATGCCGATGCACCGGATGAAGCGGTGCACCAATTCTTCGTTGAAATGGCTGCGGCTCCAGCCATAGAGTTTGCGCAGCACCTCCACCTGGTCGATGCCGTTGCGGTAGCAGCGGTCCGAGGTCAGGGCGTCGAAAACGTCGGCAATGGCGGCCATCTGTCCGCCCAGGCTGATGGCCTTACCGTTCAGGCCGTAAGGATAGCCGGTGCCGTCGAATCGCTCATGGTGTTCCATGGCGATCTGGGCCGCGGACAGCGGAAGGTTGTGGGTGTCGGCCAGTATTTCCCTGCAGCAGACCACATGCTGCTGGATCTTTTTAAACTCCGCATCGCTGAGAGCGCTGGGTTTGTTGAGAATGGCCAGGGGAACGGCCATCTTGCCAACGTCATGCAGCAGCCCGCCCAACCCGATGGCCCTGGTGGTTTCCTGGTCAAAGCCCATGGTCCGGCAAAAAGCCAGGAGCAGGACGCCCACGCTCACCGAATGGTCGAAGGTGTATTCATCCTTTTTGCGCAAGCGCATGAGCAGGAAAAGCGCGTCCTTGTTGTGGCAGATGGAGTTGTCCATCTCGCCCACTGCCGCCTCGGCCTCGTGGGTTCGAACCTTCTTTCCGGCCCGGACGTCGGCGAGGATGTTCCTTGCGGCCAGACTTGCTTGTTGGCGTACTTTTTGAGCCCGGACAATCTCATGGTGGACCGGGATATGCTTGAGTTCGCGGTCAACCCGCGCTGTTTGCGGGGTGATAATGTGCTTGAACTCCACGGGCGGCGGGAATTTTTCCGGCGTACTCTCAACCGGGGCCGGATCAGGGCCCGGCTCGATTTCGATGTAGGCATGGGTCACGCCCCAGGTCTTGAGGCGTTCGAGATCCTCCCGGCTTTTGATCCTTTTGCGGTTGAAGAGAAAGGGGTGATCCAGCCAGCCGCAATCAAAGCGCTTGATATGTGTCCCGGGCTGGAGTTCTTCGATGGGAACCTTCTTGATCATGGCAGGCTCGGGCTGGCGGCATTGGGCGTTATGGTTTCGGAATAGATTGCGGATCCACTCCCATTACTATACGCCAAGGCCCGGCGAGGGGCAAGAAGGTTGCTGTGCGCCCGGACCAATATGCAGCGGCCCGATTGCGGGCCCCGTTTTTTACAACCCCAGGTTTTTGCCTTGCCGGATAAAGGTGGGGATGGCGAGATATCTTTCCTGGGCAATGATTTTTGGGCACCTGGGAACCATCTCCAGGGCGGGGTGGTTTGTGCTCTCCTTTTTGGGCCCATGGGGCGCGGTGAAAAAGGAAGTTGTCATGCACCGGTTAAGGGCGGAGAGAAATCCTTGCGTGAAGCCGTGCTCTGTATGATACATTTTTTTCCTCCAGATGAAAAAGTTGGGTTGTGTTTTGTTCTGAACAGAGCCTATCATGCCAGGTAGGACAAATGGTGTCCTACCTGTAAACTTTTTTTTGCAAACAATATGGCAAAAGACAAAACTCAGCTTTTACGCCTGCTCTTCATCGACCGCAAGATCCGCGAGGGGATGAAAAGCGGGATCATGGCCAACTGCGGCTCCATGGCGGCCGAATATGAGGTGAGCGCCAAGAGCATTCTGCGGGATATCGACTATTTGCGCAGTCAGCGGGATGCGCCCATTGCCTACGATGCCACCAAGCGGGGCTATTACTACACCGAGGAAAATTACGCCCTGCCCGCCATCTCCTTGAACGAGAGCGATCTGTTCGCCATCTGCATCGCGGAAAAAGCCCTGCGGATGCATGAGGATACGCCCATATACCGCAAGCTCCAGAAGGTGTTCCGCAAAATCGAGGATTCCCTGCCCGATAAGGTCTCCATCCATCCCGGCTGGGTGGAAGACAAGCTCTCGGTGATCCCGGAGCGGCAAACCCGGCTTGCGCCGGAGGTGTGGGAGGCGGTGTCGGCGGGCTTGGGGAACAACCGGACGGTGGCCATCTCCTATCGCAAACCAGGCGGGCGGGAGAGCACCGAGCGGCGGGTTGATCCCTACCATCTGACGCGCTACCAGGGGGAGTGGTACCTCATCGGCCACTGCCACAGGCGGGGCGCCATTGTCACCTTTGCCATGTCCAGAATCGAAACGGTCCTGCTCCTTGCCGACAGGTTTTCGGTGCCCAAAGGGTTCGACCATGCGCGCTATAGCGGGACCCAGTTCGGTATTTTCAGCGGGGAGCGAGAGGTGACGGTGAAGATCCGTTTTTCCAAGGAGCATGCCCCCTACGTTCTGGAGCGGGAATGGCATCCCGGGCAGACCCTGGTCCGGGAAAAAGACGGGGGAGTGGTGCTCGGTTTTCCTGCCCGCCACCTCTACGAGGTCAGGCGCTGGGTGTTGTCCTGGGGAAGCGGGGCAAAGGTTCTTGCCCCCAAGGAACTGGTTGATGCGTTGCGTGGGGAGCTTGGTGCCGCGCTGGCGGATTACGGACCGGCCACGAAAGAGGTGGCTTCGTGAGCACGGTTGGGCGCGGGGACGGGATGGTCCGCTGGCTGCTGCTGATCCTTTTTCTGGCTGGGCTTGCCGGCTGCGCTCCGATTGGGCCGGAGGATGGAGGCGCGGCCCGGACAGCCACGAAACAGGAACTGGCCCTGCTGGGGCACACCATCCAGGTCGGCGCCTTTGCCAAGCTGGATAACGCGGTCCGGTTGATGCAAAAACTTGATGGACTGGGGCTTGACGCCTATTATTACCGCCATGCCGACGGCTTGTACAAGGTGCGGTTCGGGGATTATCCCTCGCGGAAGGAAGCGGCTTCCCAGGCCGCGCGGTTGCGCAAGGCCGGGGTGATTGAGGCATACTATCTGGTCGCGCCGGGGGAATATGCCGCCGCCCGCTTCCGCCACTACGAGGATGCCGCCTTGCGGAGGATGCTGGTGAGCACCGCGCAGGGGTTTCTCGGGATTGCCTATGAATGGGGCGGGGAGTCGGTGGAAAGGGGCTTTGATTGCAGCGGGCTGACCATGACCACCTACAAGCTCAACGGCCTCAATCTGCCGCGTAATTCCAGAGCCCAGTTCCAGGCGGGAATCCCGGTGGGCCGTGAAGACCTCGCCCCTGGGGATCTGGTGTTTTTTGCCACCAACGGGGATAGGACGGTATCCCATGTGGGGATCTATACCGGAAACGGCAGATTCATCCACGCGCCCAAAAAAGGGGAGACCATCCGGCAGAGTTCGCTGCGCAACGGCTATTACGAAGGGTGTTATCTGGGGGCGCGGACTTACCTGGGCAAGGATGGGTGACCGGTCCCCCTGTCTCCTGCATGGTTTCTGATTTTGCCGCCTGCTTCCCGCCGCGGGCAAAAATGATGCTTGGGTGTGGAAATATTAAAGAAAAGAGAAAGGATACCGATAGTTGTGGTGTTGGGAGTATTGCTTCGGAATGGCTGGCAAACGATCAGGACTCAGGAAGGAAATCTCTAATGCAGAAGTGGCAGATAAACGGAACCATTCAGTGGCTGTGCGAGGAATGCGCCAAAGCCAATTCCCATGTGTTTTTGCTGTATCAGCATCAATGGCTCGGCGAGGAAAAGGATCTTGCCGCCTCCTGCGATTGCTGCCGGTGCAAGGATGTGACCGTTGCCCGCCTCGGCAAGCTGCGCTGGCTGCTCTATCCCTTTCTGTGCCTGGCGCCGCGGCAGTGGCCGGCCATGACCAGGGCGGTGCGCCGGGCCAAGTGAGGATTGGCTGATCCTGGCTCAGGCGTGTTTTTCGGTGGTGGAGGTTCCTCTCCCCATGGATTTCAGTGTCCGGGGTGATTTTTTCAGAAGGGCAAGGTAAACAGGGTCGGGATCAGGGCAGTGCGGTCCTTGCAGTATTCAAGAATCTCCAGCAGCATGAATATCCACATGAATATACTCGCATGGATCATGGAGCGGAACAGTACCTTCGGGTAGACGGTAAAGCTCTCCTGGGAGGTGTATGTCTTGAAGGTCGGCAAGATTCTGCCGACTCGCTTGGAATAGTCGGCATACTCCTGTCCGAAAAAATGGAGCAACCGTGTCTCCTCACCCCTGATGACGAAGTAATAATAGACAAAAAATGGGAGGATGATCGCCAGAAGGGTCAGTTTCTGGGCGCTCAAAATGATGCCGACCGCTCCAAACAGTGAAAAGAGATAGAGCGGATTTCTGGAGATGGAGTACGGGCCGTCCTGGCACAATTCTTCGTCCTTTCGTCCGCCGATGTAAACGGTGGCCCAGATCCTGCCCAGGGTTGCGAAGACAATCAGCACATAGCCCACAAGTTCCAAAAACTCGTATAGTTGGCTTTCCCTGTACGGCGAGTCCGAAAAAAGAACGCTGAAGACGAAGAAAAGCCCGGCAATCCAGCTAAACCCAAGCCGGTAGCGTTCCGCTGCGGTATGCATGATGATTCGTTCTCCCCGAAAGAGTTGAGACAGGTTTCTATCGGATCGCCTTTTTCAGGTCAAGGCCGATGGCGCCGGTGATTGTCGCGCCCCGGAGGTTGGCTTGTTCGAGGTTGGCCCCGGTCAGGTCGGCGCGCTCCAGGTTGGCTCCGGCCAGATCTGCCCCGGCCAGGTTGGCGCCGGAGAGGTCGGCGCTTGTCAGATTAGCCCCCTTCAGGTTTGCCCATTTGAGGTTGGCCTTGACGAGGGTGGCGTTTGTGAGATTGGCCCCGGCCAGGTTGGCGCGTATCAGGCTGGCTTCGGCCAGGTTGGCGCCCTGCAGGTTGCAGCCCGGGCAGTTCTGGCTCATGCCGCGGTAAATCATGCCCAGATCCCGGTTGGCCGCTTGCGGACTGGAGCCCTGGTTGGTCTCCTGGATTGTGGGGGTGGATACCGGCGGGGCGATCGGTTCCTCCACCACCACATCGGGAGAGGTGGTGGCGGCGGTCCGTCTGCTTGGCTGCTTCCGCTTGGAGGCGGCGCGTTTCTCTGCCGGTCTTTCTTTAACGCCGGGTGTTATGGTGAAATAACTCGATTTTATGCCGCTCTCCGTATACAGGTGATACTCTTCCCCTTTGCGAAACACATCGTAGCAGATCTCCTCGCCGAAGCCCCAGCGCTTGAATCGGAGGCAGAGCTTGTCGTCTTCCGTTGCCCAGGTCCCGTCATTTTTCTCCGTTTTGCTCTTCTCGGCGTACATCTTGCCGCTGGCGTACATCGCGATGATTGCGGTTTCACCGTATTCATGGATGGAAATGGTGTTGTCCGAAAGAAGATCGATCAGTTCCGCGCCGGTGATTTTGGTTCCTGCCCCAGCGGGTGTTTTTTCCGAGGTGCTTGTCTCCTCTTGCATTATGCCGCAACCGGCAACAAGAAAAAGAAGCAGGGTCAAAGGCAGGAAAAAATAACGGAATTGAGCGTTCAATGTTCTCTCCTCGTGGTTCACTGTGTCATCATCCGGGGTGCGGCAATGGCTGCGGCAAAGGGTTTCCCTGCGAAAACGGGATGCATTCCGGCCCGGAAAGGGGGGAAGCCTCGCCGTGGCGACACCTGACATCCGTTGCGTTTCCGCTCTTTCGGTAAACTTTTTTAACTTACCTGAAAAAAAAATAAAACGCCATGCCCATTGTGCGAAATTTCCCTGTTTGCCGAGACGGGTCCAAGTTTTTCAACTGGAAATTTCGCGGGTGAACGGGTATGTTGATAAATTGTCTCATTTTCTGGATTTCGGGGCGGAAGCCGCTCTTTCCACGGCAATCCGGCTCTACAAGTACAACCGGTTTTTATTGAGAGGTTTGGAGATGGTGAAAACCCTGGCAGCGACAGATAACAGCCCTGCGCAACTCCTGATCCGTCTGGCTCTGGGGGTGGTGATCTTCCCCCACGGCGCGCAAAAGGTTCTCGGCTGGTTCGGGGGGCCCGGCTACGGCGCAACGGTCACCACTTTTTCCGCCCTGGGCTTTCCGTTCTGGGCCATTATCCTTTTGATGGTTTCCGAGGTGTTTGGTTCGCTGCTGCTGGTGTTTGGCCTTTTTACCAGGGTGTGGGCCCTGGCCATCGGCGTAGCCATCGCCATCTGCCTGAAAATGAACCATCTGCAGCATGGGTTTTTCATGAACTGGCTCGGGCAGCAGCAGGGCGAGGGGTATGAATACCATCTCCTGGTGCTGGGGATTGCCCTGGCCCTTGTTGTGCGGGGCGGGGGGATGCTTTCCCTGGATCGGATGCTGGCCAGGGACAAACGGCGGGGCGGACTCGTCTTCTGAATCCCGCCTACTGGATTGTCCGCGCCTTTGGCGCTTCATACAGGCTCTGGACATCGTGTTCCGCTTCCAGTTCCGCCATCTTGGCCAAGGCCTCCTCTTCACTCATCCCCAGGCTCTCGGCAAGTTTCTTGATGTCATACAGCGGTTCCCCCTCGTCGGTGTAGCCGATTGGGGAAAGTTCGGGAAAAAATTCGCCGGTGGCAATGCTCGAGGCCTGGCTGATCATCTCCCGGATTGGCGGGGGGCCAAAGAGAAACAGCCATTTCACCGCCTCGCTCCACAGCTTGCCGTCCACGGTTTCGCTGTGCAGAACCTCAAGCGCCATGCCCAGGTCCCATTCATCCTTGAATGCCGTCATTGTTGTCCCGTAACTGTCCAGCAGCACCGCATCTGCGTTGTCATCGGCCAGCTCATGTGCACTAGCACACTTCGCCGACCTCTTCCTAGCATCTGCACCACTGCTGAACAGTTACGCTCCGTGGTTTTTTTCATTTTTTGGCTCCAGGCTGGATAGTTCGTTTTCCTTTCCTTCCCATTTTTTTTGTCCGGCCAGAATATGCTTCAGCGATTCGATCACCTTGCTGGCCTCTGTCTTGGATAGTGTCCCCGGTTCCCCGGTTTTGTAGTATTTTTTCAGGAAATTGGCGTAATGGTTGGGATCCCAGGCAAGATCTTCCACCAGGTGCTTGATGTACATCCTCTGCCGGAAGGTGATGCCCTCCCGTCTGGCGCGATAATGGCCGCTTCTGGCAAAATAGCGCATGAGCCTTTGGAAGCCGGCATCGTCCAGATCCTTGGCCGAGCGGACCCCCGCCACCTTTTCCAGGGTGTCGCGGTATTCCTCGTCGCTTGCGCCCAGCTCTTTTTTGACAATATGGATGACGGCGAGTTTTTTGTGATCCAGCACTCCGTTCTGCTCCTTCTCCTAAATTTTCCGGCCCGCTTCAGGCCAGGCCGAGCCGGGCAAGGTCGGCAAAAAACAGCTCCTCGCTTAGGAACAGATGGGTTTTCAGGCCAAGGGCTGCCGCTCTTGCAATGTGGCCCGGGTTGTCATCCACAAAGAGGGCTTGTCCGGGTTCGACCTTGAGGGTTGCGAGGACGTCGGTGAACAGGCTCGGCTCGCGCTTGGTTTTCCCGAGATGAAAGCTGTTGAAGACTCGGCTGAATTCCTGGAAGAACGGCTGACGCGCGTTGAGGCGCTCAAGCCAGTCGGTCTGGTCGCTGAGGATGACCGGGTTCAGCCCCTGTTTCCGCAGGGCGCGGACCGCGCCAAGCATCCTGGGCCGCAGGATGAAGCGGCTGAGAATGGTTTCGGTCAGCGTCCGGTCTTCGCCTCTGATGCCGGTCTGGCTGCGGAGCAGCTCCCAGTAGGCCTGTTCCGTGGTCTTGCCGGTGACGTAGCCGCAACTGTAAATGGCTTCGACACCGGTGCGGAAAAATTCAGCCGGGTCAAGATGGTTTTCCCTGGCCATGACCTCAAGCCCCAGGGTGAATCCCTCTTCGGCCAAAACGCCGCCATAGTCGAAGAGGATGGTGGTGATGGAGGAGGCGTGGGGCATGGCTCAGCGGATGGCGAGAAGGCGGCGGATCCGTTCCTGCATGGGCGGATGGGTGCTGAACAGGCTGGCCAGGGTCCCGGCGGAGAGAGGATTGACGATGTACATCTGGGCCGTGGCCGGGTTGACCTCCATGGGGCGCTGATGGTTGACCTCTTCAAGGCGCTTGAGCGCGTTGGCCAGCGAGGCCGGATGGCCGCAGATTTGGGCGCCGGTGGCATCGGCCAGGTATTCGCGGCTGCGGGAGATGGCCATCTGGATCAGGGCCGCAGCAATGGGGGCGACGATCATCATCACGATGGCGCCGAGCATCCCGCCGCCGCCCTCCTCGTCGTCGGTGCTTCTGCCCATGCCGAAGAGCATGGCCCATTGGGTCATGGTGGCCAGGGAGCTGATGGCCCCGGCCATGACCGCGGCCATGGAGCTGATCAGGATGTCGCGGTTCTTGATATGGGCCAGTTCATGGGCCAGAACCCCTTCCAGCTCTTCGCGGCTGAGAATGGTCATCAACCCACGCGTTACGGCCACCGCGGCATGGGCGGGGTTTCTGCCCGTGGCAAAGGCGTTGGGGGTGTCGCTGTCGATGACATAGACGCGGGGCTTGGGCAGTCCGGCCCGCATCGCCAGCCCTGCAACCAGGCTGTGCAGCACCGGCGCCTCGCTCTGCTCCACCTCTCGGGCGCCGCCCATTTTCAGGGCCAGCTTGTCGCTGAACCAGTAGGCGAAAAAATTCATTGCCAGGGCCATGAGCAGAGCCACGGTCATGCCGCTTTGGCCGCCCATGGCCTGTCCGGCCACCATGAAGAGGGCGGTCAAGGCCGCCATCAACATGCCTGTTTTTATCGTGTTTCCCATGGATATCCTCGTTGCCTGTTGGTGGGCATGTTCAGCCGTTCGTATAGCCCTCGTAGTGTCAGGGAATATAATTCGTGTCGTATCCAAGTCAAGGGGACTATGGCTTGAAATGTCAGCGCGGCATGGGCCATTCCTGTTCGCGGTTTTCGGCAAGATAACAGAAGCGGTCCCACTCCACCTCCCGGCCGGAAACCGGGCACCGGAGCTGGACTTTGCGTTCGCCCAGGCCGATCACCTGCCAGTCGCCGCTGCGCGGACCCCCGGCAATGTGAATCCTCTGGCCGACGACAAAGGGGAAGGGGTTAAAAACAGCGACCTGATGGAGGGGCATGGCAATAATCCTTGTGGTTGC
Source organism: Hydrosulfovibrio ferrireducens (assembly GCF_046883345.1). Taxonomy (NCBI): domain Bacteria; kingdom Pseudomonadati; phylum Thermodesulfobacteriota; class Desulfobulbia; order Desulfobulbales; family Desulfobulbaceae; genus Hydrosulfovibrio; species Hydrosulfovibrio ferrireducens. Next base: position 261,520 of record NZ_JALKCW010000025.1, read on the forward strand.
AATTCAAGGCAGGTAGACGAGCAGGGCCCCGCTTTTGTCCCGGTCCTTTTTTTCCCAGAGATAGGCGAGGATTGTTCCGTTGCTTTTCATGATCTTCAGCCTGGCCTCGATGACGTCCTTGAGCACCGAGCCTTCCGGCGAGTGGAGCCCCTTGCCGGTTATAACCAGGACGGTTTGCAGATGATTGCGCCGGGCTCGGGCCAGGAAATTTTCCGTTTTTATTTCCGCCTCGGAACCGGTGCAGCCATGGAGATCGAGCCTCTCCTGGGGCGGGGGAGAGCTTTGTATCGTTGCTTGCAGCGCTTGGGCAGGGGTTGGCAGTTCCTCTTTTTCCGTGAGGATTTCGGTAAGGGTTGCGGCGGGAATCCCGCTCGCCAGGGCGCTGGCGAAGCTGTGCGGGAGGTCGTTTTCCTGGCCTTGGCAAAAAAGAACGCCCAGGTCCTCGCTGGCCGTCAATTTGCGGATGGGCTGTTTCCCGGTCTTTTTTTTCGAGCCCCTGACGGCGGGCTCTGCCTGCCGTGGGGAGCGGTTTGGTTTGCGCATCGATCTCGGCAAAGGAAAGAGGGGAAGAAGAAAGTGTTGCGTATCTAAAAATATGCATAGCGTTTTTCAGGAGAAGAGACAAGAGACAAAAAATACCCGGCCAAAGGCAGGGACTGCAAAGGGTTGCGGATCCCCCTGCGCAAAGGGCCAAAAAAAATCTGGTTTGCCATTCCCATTCCTGGTACTCTCTTCCCAAGCCGTAGTAAATTTCCCTCCTTTTTCGAGGAGATAGTTTTCGCGCCCGGGCCGGTTGCCGTGGGTGCGGGTAAGGTTTGACCGCCGGACCGCAAACCAGAGAGGGCCTCTGCCGCATGGATAAACAGATACATTGTATTGTGACCGGCGAACGGGGAGAAATCCGTTCGTTTGCCCTTTCCAGACAGACCGTCAAGGTTGTGCTGGGTCTCTGTTGTTTTTTCCTGTTCGGCAGCGGGTTCGGTTGGTTTTCCTCCGGGGAAAATATCGTGTTGCGCAAGCAGCTTGCGCAAGTGCAAAAGGAGCTGGACGTCACCGTCGCCTCGAACGCCAGCCTGCAGGCGCGGACTGCCAAGCAGGAGCAAGAGCAGCAGGCCCTGTTGAACGCCGCCCTGACCGACCTGAAACACAAGAGCCGGGTTATCGAATCGATCCTCGCTTCGGTGGGGGTGAATCTCGAAGTGCACGAAAGCGCGAAAGGCGCGGGCGGACCTTTCACCCGGCAGCCTCAGGATTCCTACGAAGGCCTGACCCTGAGGGTGGACCATTATGTGGATACCATCCAGTCCGTGCCTTTGGGCGCGCCGGTCCGGGGAACCATTACCTCCCAGTTCGGCGGACGGCTCGATCCCATCAACGGGCAACCCGCCTTCCACAGCGGGGTTGACATCAGAAATAATCCCGGCGCCAAGATCATTGCCCCGGCGGGCGGCGTTGTTGTCGCCAGCGGTTATGACAACGGGCACGGCAACTTTATCGTCGTGGATCACGGCAACAGATTCCAGACCAGCTATTTCCACTTGCAGAAGGGGTTTGTCAAGACCGGCGAGGCCGTGACCAGAGGGCAGGGCCTCGGACTGGTGGGCAACTCGGGGAGAAGCACCGGGGCCCATCTGCATTATGAAATAAAATACCGGGACAAGTTGATCGATCCGGTCAAGTTTATCCAGGTGCCTTCCCGCGCCGCCGCCTTGCAGACGAAGCAGGCCGCGGCAATGGCCAAATGATGCGGCTCCGGGCGTTGCGTCCGGAGTGAAATTCTTCAGGAAATCCGCGACAGGTGATCGGTATGGGATTTTTTAGCAGGCAGGGCATCGGAGAGGCAAAGCCGGAGACGATCACCAGCGTCATCGGTGCGGACATGCAACTGGCCGGTGATATCTCGTTCAAGGGCAAGCTGCGGCTCGACGGCAAGGCCGAGGGAAACATCCGCGGGGAATATCTCATTCTCGGGGAAAGCGGGACCATCTCCGGTGACGTGGTTGTCTCCACCTTTGTCTGTTCGGGACGGGTTGAGGGCACGGTCAATGTCCAAAAGCTCTATGTGGTGAAAAGCGGCTTTATCGAAGGCAAGGTCGAAACCATGGACCTGGCGGTGGAGTCCGGCGCCGTGCTCAACGGGGAAATCAAATCCCGGAGCCAGGAGCTGCGGCTGGTGCCCGGTTCGTCTGCTACGGAAGAGGATTGGGATGTGCGGATGAAGGAAGCCGCTGCCCAAGCCCCGGTCAAGAAAAAGGGGATTGCCGCCAAGTAATCAGCAGCACTGGGTCATAGTTCTGTTTGCCGCCATGCGAATCCCGGATGGCGGTTTTTTTTTGTGATGCATCGCGAGGTTTTTGATTCAGGTCAAGGAGAAGAGGGTTCTGCTCGTGGTATGATGGGAGCAAGATAATGCAGGTAAGCTGCCCACAGGAGGTGCCGCGATGATGGAAAAAAAGAGTCTTGCCGAGACCAGGATTTTTGACAGCCGGAGCATGAAAAAGGTATTGATGCACGATTCGCCCTGGTTTCGAATCCTGAATTTCAACCTCAGTGCCGGCCAGGTTTTCCCGGTGCATTCCCATGATACGGAGGGCCAGCTTTCCATCCAGGTGCTGGAGGGAACAGGGGAATTCCTCGGCAAGGATGACCAGGCCATTCCGGCGCAGGCAGGCGATTTGCTGCTCTGCGACATCAACGAGCCCCATGGCGTCCGGGCGCACACCGATCTGCGGATTCTGGTGACCATCGCCCCGCCGTTTTAAGGAAAGGAACAGAGAGTATGGACAGGCAGCAGGTGGCAGTGCGCGACGAGGTTATTCGGCTGGGGCAGTTTCTCAAACTGGCCGGGGTGGTTGATACCGGCGGCGAGGCCAAGCTGCGGATCCAGGAGGGCGAGGCAAAGGTCAACGGCGAGGTGGAAACCAGGCGCGGGCGGCAGCTTGTGCCCGGAGATCTGGTGGAGTTTGGCGGGGAGGTCTTGGAGGTTGTCGTGAAGGCGGGCGCTTAGGTTTTAGCCAAACCCTTCTCGTAAGCCAGGCGTGTTGCGCTGTTAAAGCAGACAAAGAGGATGTCGGCGAGATGTGCGTTTTCTGCCAGGGCTCGCCGTGCCTCCCGCACGGCAATGCGGGCCGCCTCTTCCTTGGGATAGCCGTAGACCCCGGTGCTGATCGCGGGAAAGGCGATGGTTTTCAGGCCATATTCGCGGGCAAGGGCAAAACAATTTCGGTAACAGCGGGCCAGCAGTTCTGGTTCCCCTTGGCTTCCGCCGTGCCAGACCGGTCCCACCGTGTGGATGACCCAGGCGGCAGGCAGGTTGTAGCCCTTGGTGATCCGCGCCTCCCCAGTCGGACAGCCGCCCAGGGCTCGGCATTCCGCCAGCAGCCCAGGCCCGGCAGCCCGGTGGATGGCGCCGTCTACCCCGCCGCCGCCGAGCAGGGAATTGTTGGCCGCATTCACGATGGCATCCGCCTTGATCCCGGTGATATCCTCTTCCGTCAGTTGGATTCCGCTGCGTGGCATGGTTGGCTCTTTTCGTCGGAAGTTCAGGGGAAACCGCCTTCGTTGCCGGTGACTGTGTGATACAGGGTGTTGAACGGGGAATAGATGGTAACCTCCCGATCCGCTCCCATCTTCACCGTGCTCCATTCCTGGGGCGAATACCAGATGCCGATCTCCTCCCCCTCCGGGGTGCGGATCACCTTGCCGTGATACCTGGTTTGCAGGTTGCGATGGGGGTTGTCGATGATCTCCATCCAGCCTTGCAGCTTCTTTTCCGTCAGGTCCACCGGGATCCAAAACTCCCTGTTCAGGCGGAACTCCGGCCTGATGCCCAGGATGGCCAGGGGAAAATTTTCCGGGCCGCTGTAGTAGTAGGTATACCCCGGCAAGGGATGATACGATTCCAGGGCCTCGTTGATGCGGAGATCCTCCTGGAAAATAAAGGTGGGCCGGCCGCAGGCGGCAACGACCAGGAGTAGCGCCAACAAGGCGATGAGCTTGGGAAAATGTGTACGCATGGCATCCTCCTCTTGTTTCTTTTCTCAATTATATGCCGAAAGAGGGGGAAGGGTGGCAATAAAAAAGGCAGATCCCGCGAAGGGATCTGCCTTTTTTATTGCCTGCGCTGGGGAAAACTCAGATGCCTGCGGCGGCGCTGGTCATCTGATCATAGAACTCGGTCACTTCGTTTTTCTTGTCTGATTCCATGCAGGCCATGGCCGCTCTGGGGTGCTGGTTGAGAACCCCGGAAACCATGTAGGGGATGAAATAGCCCCAGTCGATCTTTTCCCGCCAGGGCAGGATCTGCTCCTCGATCACCTTGATCAGGGGGCGAACCTGGAACTTGGGGTTTTTCAGGAAGGAAAGCAGCAGCTCCAGGGGGCAGTTGCCCGCGCCGCGGCCGATGCCGTACAGGGTGGCGTCCAGGTAATTGATCCCGCAGATGATGGAGGAGATGGTGTTGGCAAAGGCCAGTTGCTGGTTGTTGTGGGCATGGATGCCGATGGTTTTTTCCGGCATCCGCTCCATGTACATCTTGGCCAGCACCTCGATGTCCTCCTGGTAGAAGGCGCCGAAGCTGTCCACCAGATAGATGATGGGAACCCGGCACTTGGCCAGGTCGTTGAGCCCCTCTTCCAGATCGCGCGGGCCCACGGTGGAAACCGCCATCAGATTGATCGTGGTCTCGTAGCCTTTGTCCATGCAATGGTGCGCCAGGGCTGCGGCCTTGTCGATCTGGTGAACATAGCAAGCCACCCGGATCATGTCCAGGGAGCCTTCCGAGCGCACCGGGATATCGTCGTAGTCGATCCTGCCGATATCCGCCATGGCCGAGAGTTTGATCTTCTTTTCCGAATCCCCGATGATGCGTTGCAGATCCTTTTCCCCGCAAAAGCGCCAGGGGCCGACTTCTTTGCGGTCAAAGGCGGATTCGGAGCTGAGGTAGCCGATCTCCATGTAATCGACCCCGGCGTCGGCCAGGGCATGGTACACCTGTTTGACAAAGGTGTCGTCAAACTGCCATTTGTTCATCAAGCCGCCGTCGCGGACAGTACAGTCGATAACCTTGATTTCCGGTCTGAACATGGGGAAGTCTCCTTGAAAAAGACGCTATTTTAGCAAGTAAAGGAAGGGATCATACCCGATCTTTTGCCGGGCGGCAATGTGCAATGAAATTTTTTACGTTGTGCCCGATCTGGTCGAGGTTCTTCTCCCGCAACGCCTTGGCGCCGAAGAGGCTGGTGGAAACCCCGACTGCCGCAGCGCCCGCCCCGAAATATTCCGCAAGATTGGCCAGGCTCACCCCGCCCACCGCAACGAGGCGGAGGTGATCGAAGGGGCCGAGGAGGTCTTTGATATACTGGGGGCCGCCCATGGCGCCGCAGGGGAAGACCTTGATCAGATCGGCGCCGGCGGACCAGGCGGCGTAGACCTCGGTGGGAGTCAGGGCTCCGGCGACAATGGGGATGCCTTCCGCCTTGGCATATTCGATCACTCTCGTATCCAGATTGGGGGTGACGAGAAACATGGCCCCGGCACCCACACCCCGCCTGGCTTCTTCGAGATTACGGATGGTGCCCATGCCCAGCAGCTTGCCATCGGGCACGGCAGGACGGTATTCGGCAACTATCTTCTCGGCGCCGGGCGTGTTCATGGTGACTTCCATGGCCGTGAGCCCGGCGGCAAAGGAGATCTGCATGACCTCGCCGAAGAAATCACCTTCCACTCCCCGCAGTATGCCGATGACCGGAACTTTTAATTCCATGGGTTGCTCCTTTCTGTGATTACTCAACAATCTTAGCAACAGGAGGAATATGCGTGATTCTCCTGTTCATTTCTTTGCTTGCCCAAAGAAACGAACCAAAGAAAGGGCACCCCCGCCACTTGTCCCGCCGTAGGCGGGATGCCCTGTGCTCCTCGATGCTGCCGGGGCTTTGCAAACTCGGCTAACGCCTCAAACAGTGCAAAGCCCTTTTTCGGCAGCCTCTCCGGTGCTCGGCTGCGTGACAATGGGATTTTGACTGCATATGAAAACAAAGGGCTTTACTGAGATTGCTCAGGTTAGCAGATTTTTTTCGCGGGATTATTGTACCATGCAGGGCTCGAAGCGCACGGAGTTTGCTTCCCTCAAACTTCGTCTATTTTCGGGGCTTGATCCGGCTGGTGGGTTGGGCCTGCCAGGGATCGTCCGGCCAGTGGTGCTTAGGATAGCGGCCTCGGAGCTCTTTTTTCACCTCATGGTAGGCTCCTTCCCAGAAGCCGCGCAGATCCTGGGTGATCTGCATGGGGCGTTGGGCCGGGGAGAGGAGATGGAGCAGCACCGGCACCGTATTGTTGCAGACTCTTGGGGTATCTGCCAAGCCGAACATCTCCTGGAGGCGCACCGCCAGCACCGGCGGCTCGCCGGGGGTGTAGCGCAGCCGGACCTTGGAGCCGCTGGGCACCGTGAGGTGGGTGGGGGCCTCTCGTTCCAATCGGCTCTGCTGTTGCCAGTCGAGCTTGGCGGCCAAGATGGCGAAGAGGTCGAGTTTTTTGAGATGTTCGGCGCTTCGCATTCCGGTGAGGTAGGGCGCCAGCCATTGCTCAAGGGTTTCGAGCAGGCTGGCATCGGAAACCTCCGGCCAGCCCGCCTCCGGCTGCCAGCCTTGCATGCAGATGATGCGGGCCTGCAGCTCCCGTGCCTTGTCGTTCCAAGGCAGGGCTCCAAGCCCGAGGGTGCGGATGCCGGACAAGAGGGCGGTCAGCACCGCTTCGGCGGAAGGCTTTGCCAGAGGGGCGGTCTCCAGGACAAGTTCGTCCAGGCGCAGGAGGCGCTGCCCCTTGACCGTGCCGCTTTGTTCTTCCCAGAAAACCTTTTCCTCCCGTTGCAGCCTGGCATCAAAAAGGGAGGTGATAGCCTCCCTGGCAAGGGGGGCGGCGAGAAAGATTCTCCCTTCGATCCGGCCCGCGTCCAGTTCGGCCACGGCCAGATATTCCTGGCCGGCGAGGCGGTCATGCGCAGGGAGAACCGCTCCCCGGCCGGAAGTGAGTTTGTATTGCCCCCTCCCCTCGTTCCTTCGCTGACCGATCCGGTCCGGGAAGGCCAGGGCAAGGAGTTCGCCCGCGTTCGCCGCCGGCGCTGCCTTGTCATTGCCTTTGGGTCTGGCGGGTTTGGGCAGATGTTCCCGAAGCTGTCTGCTGGTCTGCGCCACCCGGCGGCATCCATCGGTGTCCGCCTCAAGGGCTCTGGCCGCGGCCGGGCCATCGGTGCGGAAGGCGGCCAGGGCGTGGATGCGGTCTTCGATGTCCGCCGAACGCTCCCGCCCCTTGATGATGTCCCGTTCCGAGAGCAGGGCGGCCAAGTCGCAAGCCAAATCGGTCGCGTTGTGCTTGGCAGCCCCAAGCAGCATATGGCCCAGGCGCGGATGGGTGGGGAGCTCGGCCATTTTTTTGCCAAGCGGGGTGATGTGTCCCTGGCGGTCCAGGGCGCCGAGGGTGAGCAGCACCGACTGCGCCTGGGCGAAATGCCCTGCCGGCGGCGGGTCGAGCCAGCGCAGTCCGTCAGGTTTATGCACCCCCCAGCGGGCCAGATCCAGAACCATTTGGCTCAGGTCGGCGCTCATGATCTCCGGCGGGTCGAAGGGCTTGAGGCCGTGGTCCTCGCCCATGCTCCACAGCCGATAGCAGTGCCCCGGGCCGCGGCGTCCGGCACGCCCGGCCCGCTGGGTGGCCGAGGCGTGCGAGATGCGTTGGGTGGTCAACCGGCTCAAGCCGCTGTTGGGGTCGAATTGCGGGCTCCGTTTCCAGCCGCTGTCCACCACGGTGTGGATGCCCTCGATGGTGACGCTGGTTTCGGCAATGGGGGTGGCCAGGATGATGCGTCGTCGTCCCTTCGGGTCCGGCTGCACCGCAGCGGTCTGGGCCGTTAGGCTCAGGTCGCCGTACAGGGGATGGATGGCGATTTCCCCTGGAGGCAGTCCGGCGGTCAGCAGCGCCTGGGTATGCCGGATTTCCGCCGCGCCGGGGAGAAAGGCCAGAATATCGCCCGGCTGCTCGGTCAGCCCCTTGTGGATGGCCGCGGCCACCTGTTTGGCGATTTCGCGGGGCTGGGGCTGCGCAGGCGGTGCACCCGGGCAGTATTCCACGCCCACGGGATAGCTCCGGCCCGTGCCCAAAACCACCGGGGCGTTATTCAGCAATCGGCTGACCGCCTCGGTGTCCAGGGTGGCGGACATGACCAGGAGCTTGAGGTCGTCGCGCAACCCGGTCATCACATCGAGGCAGAGGGCCAGGGCCAGATCTGCCTGCAGGCTGCGCTCGTGGAACTCGTCGAAGATCACCAGCCCCACCCCGGCCAGCTCGGGATCGTCCTGCATCCTCCGGGTGAGCACCCCTTCGGTAACCACCTCTACCTTGGTTGCCGGCGAGACCTTTGCCTCAAAACGGACCCGGTAGCCCACGGTCTTCCCGACCTCCTCCCCCATCTGCCGGGCCATGAAACCGGCGGCCAGCCGGGCGGCCAGGCGGCGCGGTTCGAGCATCAGGATGTTTTTTCCCGCTAGCCAGGGTTCACCCAGCAGGGCCAGGGGTGCCACCGTGGTCTTGCCCGAACCTGGGGGAGCGCTGAGCACCACCGCCTCGCGGCTGGCGAGCTGCGTCCGCAGCGTGGGGATGATTTCGTGGATGGGGAGGGTGCTTATTGGGACACCATACGTAATTGCCGTTGCCGCGCAGGTGATTGGGGCGGATCCCATTTACTATAACCCGCGACATTCGAGCCATGCGCGATGCTACCAAAGAGGGGGGCTATGGTCAATAAGTAGCTCTGCTCTTCCCATGCTGGGCAGGGTGTTGAAAAACTCGTTTTTCGCTGCCCTGCGTGCGATCCAGGGATGGATCGTGCTTGAAAAAAGCCAGGACGGCTTTTTTCAACATCCTGTTAGAGTGCCCAACTCGCCTGCACCCATAATCTCGGATTGCGATTCAAGCTGATGGGCTCCGAGTTGGGCTGGCCGCCATGTATGCGCCAGGCCACATAGGCATTGATCTGCAAACCAAGAAAATTGGCATTCGCCCCCACCCCGGCGCCGGAGATGGTGCGGGTGTTTTCCCCGGCAAGGAAAGGATCGTGGTTTATCCGCACCGATCCCGCATCGTAGAAGACCACACCCTGGAGATCGGGCAGAAAGCGATGGCGCAGTTCCAGGGTCGTCAACCAGCCTTGGTCGCCTTCGGCTTCCCCTTGCGGATACGCCCGCACGCCGTAGGCCCCGCCCAAAAAGAATTTCTCGGAAGAGGTGAGGTTCTTGCCGGCCCACTGACCTGAGAGCGAAACGGACAACGCATCACGATCGGTCAATCGTTGCAATCGCGTGACATTATAGGCCAATCGGGTGAATCCCCCATTGCGGCGGGCAGAGAGTTCGTCGGCTGCCTGCGATTCGGTATCCATGCCCAAGTGGCCCGCGACCAGCGCAAGATCACAGGAAGTAACCCCACCCCCTCCCAGCAGGTCGTGATAATTGCCGGCCAGGCCAAGGCTGGCGAGGCGAATGTGTTGGGCGGCTGCGGTAACCGGCGCATCGGTGAAGTCGTCGAGTTTTTTGTCTTCTAAAGTCAAGGTGCCGGAGAGATTGCTTCCCTGGCTGCGGATGAATGGATACACCGCGAACAGGCTGGTCCCGGTAGCCGTGCCGTGTGCTTGCAATGGGGCGAATTCCTTGCCCAGACGATAGCGGGTATTGAAATACGCCGCACCCAGGCGTAACCCGCTGCTGCCTGCCGGAACCTGATAGGCGACGCGGGCATAGGTCTGATCTTGGTCGCTGGCCAGGGCGCGGACGGTGAACTGATCACCCATTTTCAGCGGGCTGTTCAGGGCCAGCGCGCCATCCACGCGGTTTTCTCCGGTATAACGATTGCCGAAGTTGTCCGCTGCGACCCTGGCGAAATAGGGCGCGGAAGGGTCGATCTCCACGACAAGGTCGGATGTCCCGACGCTGGCGCCGGGTTGCAGCGTGGCGCGGGTGAAGCCCACTCCGGGCGTATCGTTCAACAATAGCAGGGCGCGCTCCACCGGTGCGGCCCGCAGCGCCTCCCCGCTCTTGATTTCACGCAAATAGCCGTTTGCCCGGGCATCGGACAGTCGCGATTGATTGTTGATTTGCTGCTCGCCGATGCGACCCTCCACCACGGCGATCACCACCACGCCGTCTTGAATCTCCTGGGCCGGCAGATAGGCCCGCGCGATGATATAGCCACGTTCCCGGTAGTAGGCGGTGATCCGTGCCGCCCCTTGATAGAGCTCGGCAAGGGTGTGCTCGCCGCCGATCAGGTCGGCGACCAGGGCTTCCAGTTCAGCCGCGGCAAAGGTGTTGCTGCCGGAAACACGGATACCGCTTACCACGATGCGCACATCGCCCTGGGCTGAGTCTCTGCGCGTTATATTCTCTTCAAGCTGCAAGGGAGGTGTTGTCTTCGGTGCGTTCAACTCGGGTTGTTTTTGCAACTCGCGGATCGTCTGCCCGGCGTCCGGGGCAGCCGGGGCCGCATGGGCGGACAGGGTCGCCAAGAAGATCAAGGTCAGGGCGGACAGCGTGCAGTGTTGGGTGTGTCGGATGTTCACAGAGCTGTCCTTTTTAATTACTCGCCGCTGGTCTTGGCATCGGGCTTTTCCTTTTCCCCTGGGGAACTCTTCGTGCCGACAGGCAATTTGACTCCGCCGTTCACCAGGGTAAGACTGCCAACCTGCTCGACGGTGTGATTGTTTTCAATGCTGACGCCGGTGCTGTGGGGTTCGAAAACGTCGGGGATACTTGCGGGAACGAAGACAGGAGCAACTGGTGCTATCGCTGCCATCCTTGCCGCATTGAACGCGGTAAGCAGGTTAGCCTCCTCACCGGGCAAGGCAACCACTGCCTCGGCAATAGCGGCCAGCATTCCTCCCGCTGCCGGCGCCGGCTTCACCGTCAATACGCCATCTGTGTATCTGATGCTATAGTTGCCAGAGGTCAATCCCAGTGGGGTGATCAGGTAGGTGCCCGGGTTGATTGCGCCTTGGGAGGTGCCACCATACGCCAGGGCGCCGCCGAGCACGGCGGCGGTTTCGCCGTTGGCGAAGCCGGTGTAAGTCACCCCATTGCCGCCCATGAAGGAAATACCGGTATAAAATTTAGTTGCATCATTTGCGGCAACCACCAGGGCGCGGGGGGTGATATCGGCGGTGGTCGCGGCGGTGGGGTTGACGGTGTAGTTGCCTGCATCCGCATTGTCTAGGGCGATGTTGCTTGCGTTCACACTCTTGCCGGTGCCGACGTTTTTATCGAGATAGACGGCTGTGCCGTTGATAGTCAGAAGGTCACCGGTTATGCGGTTGTCTGCGTAGGTGACAATCGCCGCTGTGGTGCCGTCATACACCTTGGCCACCCCCGTTGCGGTGACGGTCAGAGGGCGGGCGGTGATGTCGGCGGTCACGCCGGTCGGTTGCAGCAGGGTGTAGTTACCGGCATCCGCGCCGCTGATGCTGTAGCCACTGACAATGACGGTTTTGCCGAGAGCAACATTTTTGTCGGTGAAAACACCGCTGCCGCTGCCGCCCAAGGAAACGGCGTCGCCGCCCAAAGCGCTGACCGTGGCCGCGCCGCCCAAGGTGGCGGTGGTGGTGCCGTCGTATACTTTGTTCGCTGCGGTAATCCCGGCGATTGCGAGGTTTGCGCGGGTAATATCGGCAATGGTCGTGGCGGTGGTGTTGAAGGTGTAGTTGCCTGCATCCATGTTGCCCAGAGTGATGTCGCTTACATCCACGGTTTTGCCGACGCCGACGTCTTTGTCGAGATAGGCGGCTGTGCCGCCGATGGTGAGAAGATCGCCTGTCACGCGGTTGTCTGCGTAGGTGACAATCGCCCCTAAGCCACCGTCATACACCTTGTTTACGCCGGTTGCGGAGATGGTCAGGGCTTTCTGGTTCACCGTAAGTGCGCCGTTGGCATAGGCCAAGGAATAGCCGAGGCTGGTGGCGGTTGCTGCGCTCGGGGTGATATTGTGAAGAGTGTCCGCGGTTAACTGTCCGGAGGTGGAGGTGGTGCCGCCGACGGTGTAGCTGGGCCCGCTACTGATGGCGGCAGCGACCGAATCGCTTTCGATCAGGCCTGCGTAACTGTAGGTGAAGGCGGGATTCGCATCGCCGTATGTCTTGGTCTTATTCTCGGCGGTCAGGGTCAGGGTCGGTTGAATGCGGAAGTAGAGTCGATTCCCCGAGGCAAGCGGATCGCTGCCATCATCAATGTTGTAGCGTTTACCCGCTTCGGCCAGTCCGCCGCGACTGGTGCCGGTTGGGTTGCCGGTATAGATGCGCCAGGCGCCGCCATCGCCGGTGGTAATGGCGGATGAACCGGGATTTTTGAAGTTGCCGCCGCTGCCCGTGGCGTTTGGTGTGGCAGCGACATCCGCGACCAGAGTGACCGCATTGGCGCTGGTGCTGGTCGTTACGATGGCGTTGTTTAAGGTCAGGTCGCCGGTTTGGGTGCGCGCATCCACCAGGCCGGTGGCGGCAATGCCCGCCAGGGTGAGACTGTTTGCGTCGACCAGGGAGATGTTTCTGCCGCTGGTTGCCGCAACCGTGCTGAAATCGTTGCCGCTGTCGGTGAAGGTCGCGTCGCCCGCGCCCGTGTCGAGGGTGAGCATCCCGGCGGTCGCGGTTATGGCGCCGGGCGCGCTGACAGTCCCCCCCGCTGTCGTGCGCAGGGTTGTCGCGCCGCCAAAGGTGGTGGCGCCGCCATAGGTCTGCGCGCCGGTGGTGCGGACCAAGCCGCCGTTAACCGCCAAGGCAGTCCCGGCGGCGGTGCTGAACGAGGCAAGGGCCGTGTTGTTTCCCACGGTTCCGCCCAGGGTGACGGTGCCGCCCCCCAGAACATCAAGCGCGCCGGCGCCTTCGATCGTGTTGCTGAGCGTCAGCGCATTTCCGGCCGCCGCGCCCAGGGCGCTGGCGGTGGCAAGGGTGACAGGTCCAGAAAGCGACGCCGTGCCGGAGCCGGTCAACGCTCCGGCACCACCCATGCCCGTACCGTTCAAGGTCACGGCTTCGTCACCCATGGCGACATTGGCAATTTCCAGGGTTGCCCCGTTCGCCACCGTGGTGCTGCCCGCTGTTGCGCCAAGCGCGGTAGCGTTGGCAGCGACCAGCGTGCCCGCGTTCACCGTCGTCGTCCCGCCATAGGTGTTTGCCCCGCTGAGCGTCACCGTGCCGGCCGTGGTCTTGGTCAGCGCCGCCGTCCCTCCGAGAATGGCGCTGACCGTGCCGCTCTGTACAGTGTAGCTCGTGCCGGTCAGCACCCCGGTCGTCCCGGTGATGCTGCCGCTGGCCAGGGTGACCGCGGCCACCGTGTCCGAGAAGGCGCCAATATTCAGCGTGCCGCCGTCCACGGTCACCGGTCCTGCGTCCAGGGCGTCGGTAATCCCGTAGGCCAGGGTCCCCTGATTCACCGTGGTGAGCCCGGTATAGGTATTCAGCCCTGAGAGGGTGAAGGTCCCTGCCCCCTGCTTGCTCAGATTGCCCCCCGCGCCGCTCATCACCCCAGCAAAGGTTGTGTTGCCTGCATCCCCCGTGGTCAACGTGGAATTATTCTCAAAGATCACGCTCGTTCCCGCAATACCCGTCAGCGAGCCGATGGTCTCGTTGGCCAACAGCCGCAACACCGCCCCGGAGGTGTTCAGATCCACCGCGCCGGTATCCGCGATCGCCGCGCCGCCGGTAAGCCGCAACGTGCCGGCACTCACCGTGGTCAGGCCCGTGTAGCTGTTGGTCCCGGAGAGTTCCAGCGTGCCATCCAAACCTTTGCTGAATGTCCCGCTGCCCGAGATGATTCCGGCATAGGTCGTCGTGTTCCCCGATCCGATTTCGATCTCTCCCCCTCCCGCCATCAGAGCAATGCCTCGGTTCGCATTTAAGGCAACGGTGAGAGGGGGAAAATTATACATTTGCAGCGTGCCGCCATTAAAGGTCAAATGTCCCGGCGTCGCCGTGCCTGGTGCTGTTCCCAGTCCGGTGTCATTTCCGATGAGCAGCTTGCCTCCATTGATCGATGTCGCGCCGGTGTAGGTGTTTACGCCAGCCAGTGTCAGTAAGCCTGTGCCGGTCTTGGTCAGCGTACCGGCACCGGCGATAACCCCGAAAATGAGCGTGTCAGAGGGTGCGTCGGTGTCGAAAATCCCGGCTCCCGTCAAGGCAATGCCGCGGTTTGCATCCAGTGTGACACTGGCCGTGGTTTGCAGCGTGCCGTTGTTCAAGGTCAGGGAACCCGGGGTCGGCCCACCAGGCGCCGCCCCCAGATTGTTGTCCGCGCTGATCGAGAGGGTACCGCCGCTGATCGTCGTGTTGCCGCTATAGGTGTTGCTGCCGGAGAGTGTGAATGTCCCGCTACCCTGTTTCGTCAGGCTGCCTGTGCCGCTGATTGCGCCATCGTACTGTGTGCTTGTGGTATCTCCGGTCGTCAACGCGAAGCTCTGCAGATTGACGAACGTGGAAGCTGCTGTGTCCGCCAGCGAATTGATCGTTGTGTTGCCGTCGAGTTTCAGCGTCACGTTGTTGGTGGAGATATCGACTGCCTCCGGGTAGGTGCCGGCGAGAACCTCCACCATGCCGGCGGCATTGACCAGATTTACGCCCTCCTGGATACGGCCGGTCGCGCCCGATTGCTGCCCGACGGTATGGACGATCAACGTCGAGAAGTCACCCTGAAATCCGGGCGCACCCGCATTTGTATCGGTGCCGGACGCCAGCATCGGGGTGAAATCAACCGGTCCTGTCATTTGGGCGGCGGCGGTAGCGGGGTTGGCGGTTCCCCACCAGTTGCCGGAGGCATTCACGGCCACGGGGTAGTCCGTGTCGCTGATGCCGACAACGCCATATTGTCCGGCCGCTACCCCGGACAGGTCATTGCCGGTCACCACCACCGAAGCGATTTTGGCGAAGTTGGCCGGGTCAAACAACGGATCGTACTCGCGGGGATCGTAGATCGCGATGCCGTTGCTGCTGGAACTGATGATCGTGTTGTTGGTTAGGTTGAGGCTGATCTGGTTGGCGGGGTCGCCCCAGGAGTTATAGACGAAAAAATTGGCCTTGCCGTTGAGGGTGTTTCCGGAAATGTTCACGGTGCCGCTGCTGCTCGGGATTCCCGTAAGTCCCTCGATGACAATGGCTTTCTTGGAGTCGGCTGCGCCACTGAATTGGTTGTCCGTGATGGTGGTGGTCCCGGCCACGGCATCAAAGTAGAGTGCGTCCCTGAGTTGGTTGCTAAAAGTGCTGTTTTCAACGGTGATGTTTTGGCCGGTGATGAAGGCGGCACGGCGGCCCTTGGTGAAGAGGAGATTGTTCAGCCCGATGTCCGAATAGGCAATGGTATAGTTTGGCGCGCTCCCGCCCCGCGGAATCGTTATCAAAGCGGTATCCGAGTCCTGGTCATCTTTGTTGATTTGCAGACCTTGAACGGTCACGTTGCTGGCCCTGATGGTCAACGTGCCCGCCGTGCCGCTGGGCAATTCAAGCAAGGGCCGGCTGCCGGACGTGTCGCCTTGAAGGGTGACCGATTTGGCGATGGTCGGGGATTCATTGTAAGTCCCAGCCAGCACGTTGACGGTGCCGCCGCTTGCGGCCACATCCAACCCGTTTTGGATGCTGGCGGTGGGGCTGTTGACGTTGACCGTGCTCGCTGTTCCCGAAAGAATCCCCCCGGTTTTGAGCGTGATCGCCGCGTTGAGATCGATGGTGGGCGTGTCGAGCGCCAAATTGTGGGCGTTGGCGTTGGCGCTGGCGTTAACGGCGGCATCCACCGTCACCTTGGTGTCGGCCAGCACCGTGATATCGGTGCTGTTGAGGTTGGTTACCAACGAGGTTGCATTGATCGTTTGAGTGTCTCCCACCGTCCCGTCTGGATTGGAGCTGATGATCGCGTAAGCCGGGTCGAGCAGCAGCGAGCCTGTTCTGCCGTAGGGCGCGCTCGTATCGACAACAGCGGCAAACCCCAGCGACTGCTTGCCGGAAACTTCGACGAAACCGCCGTCGCCGCTCTGGGCGCCGCCTCGGGCGGAAATCGAGCCGAAGGCACGCATGGTATCATCGGCCCACAGGATCACCTTGCCGCCGTTGCCGTTGGTCAGGGCGTCACCGTTGAGCTGCGCACCCGGCGCGAAAAAGGTGGAGGTGGCGTTTGGCTCCGGGCCCTTGCCCTGAAAGTTGCCGCCGACCAGCGCGGTGCCGCCGCCGGAAGCGCCGGAGACGTCGAGGCGCGCGGAGTCTAACAGCGCGACGTGGTCGCCCAGCACTTTGACGGTGCCGCCGGTTTCGCCGATGTTGCGGCCGGAGGCATCGAGCGTGCCGCTGACGTTCACCTGGCCACCTTGCCTATCGCCCAACAGGGTGATGACCCCGCCCTGGTTCTGGATGGTGTGTGCTTCGATGATGCCGGTGTTGTTGACCACCGAGCGGGTGAGGAGGCCGGCTGCCTGGGCAGAGAGGATGACTTGGCCGCCATCGGCGCGAATGAGGTGTTTGTTCTCGGCCAAGGCGTTCAACGTGCCGTGATCAATGGTGTAGGAAAGCAGCGAGCCGTTGTGGAGATGGAGCGTCACGGTATCGCCCGCGGCGAGCAAGGCGGTGCCGAGGGTGGCGCTGATCACCCCTTCGTTGCGCGCTTCGGGTGCGAGCAGGGCGAGGTAGCCGCTATTCGCGGCGGTGAGCGCGCCTTGGTTGACCACTGATCCCGCCGCACCGCTAGTGCGGAAGGTATAGCTACCTGCCAGGAAATCGGCATCGTTCAGGCTCAGGCTGGAGGCGACCAGGCCGCCTACATTCACTTGGGCGGTGCTGCCGAACAAGACGCCGTTGGGATTCAAGACGAAGACTTGGCCGTTGGCGCGGAGGTTGCCGAGGATTTGGCTGGGGGCTTGGCCGAGCACCCGGTTGAGGGCGATGGCGCTACTGCCGGGCTGATTGAAATGGACGGTCTCGCTTTGACCGATGTTGAAGCCTTGCCAGTTGATGGCGAGTTTGGGACTGGTTTGGGTAACCGTGAGGGTGGTGCCGTTCTGGCCGATATTACCGCTGCCGGCGCTGATCTGCCCTCCGTCGGGCAGGGCGAGGGCGCAGGCAGGGAAAGCCAGCGCCAGGGCAAGGTGGCGCAACAGCCCCCCTGTTCGTTTGCTGGGGGTATGTGTTGCTACGCGGGCAGGTGCGCCCTGCCATGTGTTCCACCTCAAGAAATAGATGCGGCCCATGGTTTTTGTTCCATTTTCGGAATTATTTTCCCGTGGCCTTTCTCTTCTCCTTAAAACCTATTTTATCATGAATAGTCCCTGTGGTTACATTAATTTTAGATCGATTCTGGAAGAGGTGTGTCATCTTCTGGGTAAAGTCGGTGGCATAAATAAACAAAGGTGAGTACCAAGGAGGAGTTTGCCCAATCATAGAGGCACCAGATATAGATCACCGTTTTCCCGGGGAAGTGATTTGGGGGCGCGCCATGGCAATCCCCTTCGGTTGGTTACTCGGGCGGCCGCCGGCAACAGTGCCAAAAGCTCGGGATATTCGCCTGCCAGTGTTTCAGGCGCAGGGTGATCGCCACCTCTTCCAGTTCGGCCAGCAGGAAGAGGATTATGGCGAAGCGGAAGGGGTAAGCAGGGCCGCCAACCAGGAGCAGCGGGGCGGCAATGCCCAGAAGGACTGCGGCGAATCGTGCCGCCCTCGTATGGTAGCTGGTGAGGCGGCGGAATTTGCAAAAACCCAGCAGGATCGGGAGGAGAAAGCCGCCCAGGCCGAGGAGGATAAAGATCTGCTCCCTCCGGATAAGCGTCGGCCAAAGCAGCCACGCCCCGACCGGTGCGGCAAGATAGGTGGCAAGGTCGCCCCAACTGTCGAGTTGGGCGCCCAACTGTCGAGTTGGGCGCCCAACTCGGAAACCTGGTTCAGGCGCCGGGCCAGAAAGCCGTCCAGGGCGTCGCTTACAAGGGAGAGGAGGAAGAGGAAAAGAAAAGGGCCGGGGAGATCCGTTGCCGCCGCCACCAGAAGCAGGGGGGCAAGGAGGATCCGCAGGATGCTCAAGAGGTTGGGGATGGTAAGCGCTCTTTTGGGCAAGTGAGGTGCCTATGCGCCGATGATTTTTACCAGCACCCGTTTGGGGCGGCCGCCATCGAACTCGCCGTAAAAAATCTGCTCCCAGGGGCCGAAGTCGAGGGCGCCGCCGGTTACGGCCACCACAACCTCGCGGCCCATGATCTGCCGCTTCAGATGGGCGTCACCATTGTCTTCGTAGCCGTTATGGCGGTACTGGGAAACAGGCTCGTGCGGGGCAAGCTTTTCGAGCCAGACCTCGTAGTCGTGGTGCAATCCCGGTTCATCGTCGTTGATGAAGACCGAAGCGGTGATGTGCATGGCGTTGACCAGGGCCAGCCCTTCCTTGATTCCCGATTCCCGCAGGCATTCCGCGACCTGAGGGGTGATATTGATAAAGGCGCGGCGGCCCGGGACATTGAAGAGAAGTTCCTTGCGAAAGCTTTTCATGGGGGAATCCTGATATTTTCGGAAAAGAGGGGTTTGAGGTTGCCGGTGGTCATTCACGCCGGGATTGCGGGGGAAAACTCTCCCCGGAGCATGGCATTTTCCCCGGCAATCTGTCAATATTGAAAATATATGCCAGGGCAGGGCAGGGGGTGGCAAGAAAATGCCGGCGTGGTACAATCGGCAATTTCGCCAACATACCACAGCCAAACAGGGGCCTCTCCATGACCCAGATCATCGATTTCCACACCCACATTTTTCCGGATCAGGTGGCGGCCCGGGCCATTCCGGCCTTGGAAGAGGCGGGCCAGGTCACGGCCTGCCTCGACGGGCGGCTCGATTCGCTTCTCGCCAGCATGGACCAAGCCGGCATCGAGAAAAGCGTCATCTGTTCCATCGCCACCCGACCCGAACAGTTTGCCTCGATTCTCTCCTGGTCGCAAGCTATCCGCTCCGCCCGGATCATCCCTTTTCCCTCCTTCCATCCCGAGGCAGCCGATGCCCTGGCCCAGATCAGCGCCATCCGGGCGGCGGGGTTTGCGGGGATCAAGATGCACCCCTACTACCAGAATTTTGCCTTGGATGAGGAGCGGATGTGGCCGCTCTATGAAAGGATCGCGGCCGAGGGGTTGATCCTGGTGATGCACACCGGCTTTGACATCGGTTTTCCCAGGGAGCGGATCGCCGATCCCATAAAGATCGTGGCCGTGGTGGAGCGGGTGGAGGCGCTGAAATTTGTCGCCACCCATTTCGGGGCCTGGGATCTCTGGGACGAGGTGGAGGAGCTGCTGATCGGCAGGGAGGTGTATCTTGATCTTTCCTACGCCCTGCATCTGTTGCCTCCGGACCGGGCCAGGAATATGGCCCTGGCCCATCCGGAGGAATATCTGCTGTTTGGCAGCGATTCGCCCTGGGCCGGGCAGCAGGAAGTGCTGGCGCAGCTTGCCGCCCTAGGGCTTGGCGCGGAGAGGGAGGCAAAGATCAGGGGAGGAAACGCGGCCAGGCTCCTGAAAACTACTTGGCCGGAGCCCTCAGGGTCAGGGCAAGAATAACGCCGACAGCGGTGAAGCAGGCGGCCATGAAAAAGCTGCTGCCAAAACCGAGGCTTTTTTCGGCCAGCAACCCGGCCACTGCCGGGCCTGCGATCTGGCCCAGGGCAAAAATGAAGGTGATCAGCCCGAAGATTCTGGCCGCCTTGCGCGGACCGGCGTAATCGCCGGCCAGGGCCGCCATGATCGAGGGAATCGACCAGGCCACCACCCCGAAGCAGCCGATGGACAGGTAGAGAAACGGCGTGGCCAGCGGGCGGGAAACCAGGAGGTAGGCCGCGGTCTGGATGGCGAAGACCATGGCCAGTGTGTATTTGCGGCCGATCCGGTCGGAAAGGGCGCCGAAGACCGGGCCGGAAAGCAGGCTCAACCCCCCGACCAGGGACCAGAAACTGCCCGCCTCCGTTTCCGAGAACCCGTGTTCCTGGATCAGGGAGGTAACGATGAAGGTCGCGTAGATCACGTAGGTGTAGCCGAACAAAAAGTAGAGCCCCCCCAGTTGGACGATGTCCCGCAAGCGGACGGTGGTCTCTGCTCCGCTCAGTCTCTCCTCCGCCTCATGCCCGGTTTCACCCAAGGGGTGCAGGTTTTTCTCCTGCGGGGTGTTGCGCAGCATCAGCAGGCAGAGCCCCGCCACCAGCAGGATGATCCCGCCCAGCACCTGCCAGCTCAACCGCCACCCCTCCGCTCCGCCCAAACGATTCAAAAACGGCACCAGCCTGCCGGAAAGCAGGATGGCAAAGCCGCTGCCGATCACGACAAAGCCGGTGGCCCTGCCCCGGTGGCTTTTTGCGAACCATTGGGAAATAAGGCCCATCATCGGCACATTGGCCGCGCCGCTGCCCATGCCGGTGATGGTGTAGCAGAGAAGGATCATGCCAAAGGAAGTGCTGCGGCCGATGAGAATCATGGTGATGCCGATGGCGGCAAGGGCCATGACGATGAGGCGCCGGGAGCCGATCCGGTCGACCAGGGCGCCGCAGAACAGAACCGCCACCAGGTAGCCCGCGAAGTTCACGGTGCCGACCAATCCCATCTGACTGTAGGAAAGATGCAGCGACTGGCCCATGGCCGGCAGGATCATGCCCAAGGCGAAGCGGCCCAGACCGAGGCAGGCGAAGATGCAGAAGGTTCCGGTCCAGACGATGTGCCAGCCGTAATGGATGGTTTTCCGCTCCGTTGTCATGCCCTTAGGATGTCTGCCCGGCGGTAAGGATCTTTTTGCGGTTGTGATCGTAGCGCATCTGCAGGATCTCGACCAGGAGGGCAAATCCCATGGGCAGATAGATATAGCCCTTGGGCACGTGCTTGTGCAGCCCTTCCATGAAGATGGTCACCCCGATGGTGATCAAAAAGGAGAGGGCGAGGATCTTGATGGCCGGATGCTGGAGGATGAACTCGCCGATGGGCCGGGCAAAAAAGAGGATGGCCACGAAGGAGACAATGACCGAGCTGATGATGATCCAGATCTGATTGGTCAGGCCGATGGCGGTGATCACCGAGTCGATGGAAAAAACGATGTCTAAAAGGACGATCTGGCTGATGATCGCACCAAAGCCGCCCATGACCATGCCCGGCCCGCCCGTTTCATCCTTGGCCTCCACCGTGTGGTGGATCTCCTTCACCGCCTTGAAGAGCAGAAAGAGCCCGCCTGCGATCAGAATCAGATCCCGGACGGAAAAATCCAGCAGCACGGTGTTGGTGAGGTTGGCCAGGCCGAGCAGGGCGACCAGCATGCCGATCCGGGCGATCAGGGCAAAGGCGAGCCCGGCCAACCGGGCGGAGTCGCGTTTTTCCGCGGGCAAGCGGCCGACAAAGATCGAGATGACCAGGATGTTGTCTACTCCGAGAACCAGTTCCAGCCCAACCAACAGGGCGAGTAGCGCCAATGCGTCTCCCATGTGTGCAACCTCGATGTGATGCTTTATTTTGTTTGCCACCAAGGTGGCATGACGATCCTTCGGCAGGGCTCTCCTGAGATTGCCGAAGGGCTCAGGAGGAGCGGATTTTTTTACTACTGATGATTGATTTTTTCCGTTCGGCCTGAGCCTGTCGAAGGGGGTTGTCCTTCTGCTCTGTTAGGCCAGAGTCTTGGCCTTGGCCAATGCCTTTTTGAAACCCTCGGCGGAGCGGCTGATCACCGCATCCTCCACGCAGAAGGCAAGGCGGAAATAACCCGGCATCCCAAAGCCCCTCCCCGGCACGCCCAAAATCTTCTCCTCGGCCAGCAGCCCGACAAACTGGGCATCGTCACCGATGGGCGATTTGGGGAACATGTAGAAGGCGCCCTTGGGCGGGACAAACTCGTAGCCAGCCTCGCTCAGCACCTTGCAGAACAGCTCGCGGCGGCGGGTATAGATACTGGTGTCCACCGTGATTCCCTGCAGCTCCGCAACCACCCGCTGCATCAGAGCCGGGGCATTGACAAAGCCCAGAATCCGGTTGGCCAGGGTCATGGCTCCGAGCAACTGGGCTTTGCCCTCGATTTCAGGATGCACCGCGATGTAGCCGATGCGCTCGCCGGGCAGGGAGAGATCCTTGGAATAGGAAGAAACGATGAGGCTGTTGGGGTAGGCGGCAAAGATGCTGGGCACGGTATGATTGTCGTAGACGATCTTGCGGTAGGGTTCGTCACTGATCAGGTAGACGGTCTGCGGGGCTTTTTTGAGCACTTCGGCCAGTCCGGCAAGCTCCGCGGACGAATAGATCTGGCCGGTGGGGTTGTTGGGGCTGTTGATGATGATTGCCTTGGTTTTGGACGTGATGGCCGCCTCGATGGCTGCCAGGTCCAGGCTGAAATCCTGCGCGGTGTTGACGATCTTCGTTGCCCCGCCGTGGTTGTCCACATAGAAGTTGTATTCGACAAA
This sequence comes from Hydrosulfovibrio ferrireducens, assembly GCF_046883345.1. Lineage (NCBI taxonomy): Bacteria > Pseudomonadati > Thermodesulfobacteriota > Desulfobulbia > Desulfobulbales > Desulfobulbaceae > Hydrosulfovibrio > Hydrosulfovibrio ferrireducens. The sequence goes on from NZ_JALKCW010000025.1 coordinate 283,962, forward strand.
GAAGGGGGCGAGGATTATCACCTCGTCGCCCGGGTCGAGCAGGGCTTTCATGGTCACGTTGATGGCCCCGGCCGCGCCCACGGTCATCAAGATATCGTCCTGGCCCACGGCCATGCCCTGTTCGGCGCCGATCTGTTTTGCCACCGCCTCCCGGACAAAGGGGTAGCCGTTGTTGGCCATGTAGCCGTGGCTGCCAGGGCCTTCCGCCGCAGTCACCTTGCGTACTGCCTCCTGATATTGGGCGGGCGGCGGCAGGTCGGGGTTGCCGAGGCTGAAATCGCAGACCTGGTCCGCGCCGTATTGGGCCTTGAGTTTTGCGCCTTCCTCGAACATTTTGCGGATCCAGGAGGAGCGTTCCGCGAAAGCGAGCATTTTTTGGGAGATGGCCATGGGGTTCACCTTGAAAGAGTTGTAACGCAAAGTTGTTTGTTATTGACCCGGCGAGTAAATACGTCATGCCCGAATGCCTTAGTCGGGCATCCACACCCATGGATTCCCGCCTTCGCGGGAATGACGGTTTAGATATTTAACCACCGAAGCAACAGTATCGCTTGATTCGTAAAAAGAATCGTCACCCCGGCGAATGCCGGGGTCCAGCCTTGTTGCAATTTTTCAGTGTATTACAATTTCCGTTTGTCGACCACCCGTTTCGCCTTGCCGTCGCTGCGCTCCAGGGTTTTTTCCTCCACCAGCTTGACCTCCACGCCGATGCCCAGCTCCGAGGCGAGCTGGCGCTTGATCGTTTCAATGATCTCCCGCTGTTTTTTCATCTCGTCGAAGAAGATCGACTCCACCACCTCGACCAGGACGGTGATCTTGTCCAGCCTGCCCTCCCGCTCCACCACGATCTGGTAATGGGGCCGGGTTCCTTCGATCTCAAAGAGGATGTGCTCGATCTGCGAGGGGTAGACGTTCACCCCCTTGACGATCAGCATGTCATCGGTGCGGCCCAAGACCCGCTGCATCCGCCGCAGGGTGCGGCCGCAGGGGCAGGGCTCCTCGATGATCCGGGTGAGGTCGCGGGTGCGGTAGCGGATGACCGGAAAGGCCTCCTTGGTCAGGGTGGTGATCACCAGCTCGCCGATCTCGCCGGGCCGGACCGGGTCCAGGGTCTCGGGGTTGATGACCTCGAAGAGGAAATGGTCCTCGGCAAGATGCAATCCGCTGCATTCCCGGCATTCGCCCGCCACTCCCGGGCCCATGATCTCGGAGAGGCCGTAGTTGTCGGTGGCGATGATGCCGAGTTTGTTCTGAATCTCCTGGCGCATCGCCTCGGACCAGGGCTCGCCGCCGAATAGCCCGTATTTGAGGCTAAGCGAGCTGGTGTTGATCCCCAGCTCTTGCATGGCATCGGCCAGGACCAGAGCATAGCTGGGGGTGCAGATCAGGGCGGTGGTGCGGAAATCCTGCATGATCTGGATCTGCCGCTTGGTGTTGCCGCTCGATATGGGGATCACCGAGGCGCCCACCCGTTCGGCCCCGTAGTGCATGCCGAAGCCGCCGGTGAACAGGCCGTAGCCAAAGGCGATTTGCACCACGTCATCGTTGGTCACCCCGGTGGCGGTAAGAATCCGGGCGATGAGGTTTGCCCAGGTCTTGAGGTCGTTTTGGGTGTAGCCCACCACTGTTGCCTGGCCGGTGGTGCCGGAGGAGGAATGGACCCGGACCACATCCCGGAGCGGCACGGCAAACAGGCCGTAGGGGTAGTTGTCCCGCAGGTCCTGCTTGGTAGTGAAGGGCAGGCTGGTGAGCTCGGAAAGCGAACGGAAGCCGTCCGGGTCGACCTTGAGTTCCTTGAACTTCTGGCGGTAGAACGGCACATGGGTGGCCACCCGGTAGAGGGTGGACTGGAGCCGCTCAAGCTGGAGTTGCCCGAGATCCTCGCGGGGCATGCATTCGTTTTTCTCATCCCAGTACATGGTCGCCTCCTGCTAATTTTCCTTCACATCCCTTCCCAGATAGGCCCGCTGCACATCCCGGTTGGCCAGCAGTTCGTCCGCCTGGCCTTCGAGGATGATCTTGCCGGTTTCCAGCACATAGCCCCGATCCGCCACCTTGAGGGCGGCCTTGGCATTCTGCTCGATGAGCAGCACGGTGTTGCCCTCTTCCCGCAGCCGTTCGATGATGCGGAAGATGTTTTTCACCACCAGCGGGGCCAGGCCGGTGGAGGGTTCGTCCAGCATGATCAGGGCGGGTTTGGCCATGAGCGCCCTGCCCATGGCCAGCATCTGCTGCTCGCCGCCGGAAAGGGTGCCGGCCAATTGAGCCTTGCGTTCGCGCAGCACCGGGAAGAGGTCGTAGATGTATTCAATCCCTTCCCGCAACTGCTCTTTTCCCTGCCGGTGCTGCACATAGCTGCCCAGGACCAGGTTTTCCCGCACGCTCATGGTGGCGAAAACCTGCCTGCCCTCGGGCACCAACGAACAGCCCCGGAAAACGATTTTTTCGGCCTTGAGGGTTTCGATGTTCTGCCCCTTGAGGACGATTTCGCCGGCCGTTGCCCGGACCAGCCCGGTGATGGTGGAAAGCAGGGTGGTCTTGCCCGCGCCGTTGGCGCCGATGAGGGTGACGATCTCGCCGGGGTTGACGTGCAGGGAGATGCGCTTGAGCACCCGGAGCTTGCCGTAGCCTGCCTCCAGATTTTTTATCCTAAGCATCGTCTTCCCCCAGATAGATTTTGATCACCTCGCTGTTATGCTGGATCTCGGCGGGGGTGCCCTCGGCGATCTTCTGGCCGAAGGAGAGCACCACGATTTCGTGGGAGATATCCATAACCAGGGACATGTCGTGTTCGACCAGCAGGACCGTGATGCCGCGCTGGTTGATGGTGCTGATCAGCCGGGCCACTTCGGCGGTTTCGTAGATGTTGAGCCCGGCAGCCGGTTCGTCCAGGAGCAGCAGCTCCGGTTCCATGGCCAGGGCGCGGGCGAACTCCACGGCCCGTTGCTGGCCGAAGGCCAGGCTGGTCGCTTCGACCTCGGCCAGGTCGGCGATGTCGAGCAGGGCCAGCAGCTCAAGGCTCTTCTCGCGGATGGCTATTTCTTCCCGCCTGGTCCAGGGCAGATTGAGCATTCCGGAGATGAACCCGGCCCGGCTCCGGCAATGGCGGCCGATCATCACGTTTTCGAGAGCGGTCATTCCGGGGCAAAGCTTGATATTCTGGTAGGTGCGGGCCATGCCGCGCTCGGCGATGCGGAAGGGCGGCAATCCATGGATGGGCAGGCCCTTGAAATGGATGGCGCCGGAGCTTGGCGGCAGGGCGCCGGAGATCAGGTTGAAGAGCGTGGTCTTGCCCGCGCCGTTGGGGCCGATCACCGCCTTGATCATCCCGGGGTGCACGGAAAAATTGACATCGCTCACCGCCTGGAGTCCGCCGAAGCGGCGGTTCAGATTGTTGACTTCAAGCAGCATCACTCACCTCGCTTCAGCAGGCGTTTGAGGCCTTGGGGCAGGGAAAGCCCGAGCAGGCCGCGGGGAGCGAAGAGCATGATCACGATGAGGATAAGGCCGAAGACCGCATCGTCGTAGGAACCGAACATCCCGCGCAGGGACATGATGTTGAGCAACGAGCCCATGACCAAGGCGCCCCAGAGGTTGGCCATGCCGCCGATGGCCACGATGGCCACATAGCGCACCGACTTCATGATCCCCGCCTCGGAGGGACCGATGCCGCCGTTGTAATGGGTGAGAAAGATCCCGGCCACGGCGGCGAGCACCGCGCTGATCACGAAGGTATTGAGCTTGTAACGGGCGGTGTTTACTCCCATGGCATTGGTGGCGTCCTCGGCTCCGTGGATGGCGCGCAACGCCCGGCCCACCCGGGAGTGGATCAGGTTGGCGAGCAGCCACATGGCGCAGGCCACCATACCCCAGGCAAGGTAGTAGTTGCTCACCCTGCTTTCAAAACCGCCGCTCACCGCAAGCCCCGGGAAGAGCGGAAAGGCCGGCACCTCGGAGATGCCGTCCGCCTCGCCGAAAAGGGGAGAGGCCAGAACCAACCGGTAAACGATGATGCCGAAACCCAGGGTGGCCATGGCCAGGTAATGCCCCTTGAGCTTGAGCACCGGGATGCCGATCCCATATGCCACGGCAATGGTGATCAGGATGGCGCAAGCAAAGGCCGCCCAGGGATGCACATGGAGCACGGCACCGCCGAACATGTCCTGGCCGGTGACCGTGCACCCCAGTTTGTCCAGCAGCACGAGGACGGGATTGTCCTGGTAGGGGGTCAGGTCGCGGGTGGTGAGCATGGCGGAGAGATAGCCACCGATGGCGAAAAACCCTGCGTGGCCGAGGGAGATCTGTCCGGCATAGCCCATGAGCAGGCAGAGGCCGACGATGACCAGCGAATAATAGGCGGCCATGGTCAGCGGGGTCAGGTAAAAGGCGGTGCCGGTGGCGTGGGTGAGCTGCTGAACGCCAATCGCCGTCAGCACCAACAAAGCCAGGGGCAGGTGACGTTTCATGGCTAGAACTCCTTCAGACCCGCGGCGTCCTTGGAGCCGAACAGGCCATGCGGACGGAAGAAGAGGATGGCCAGCAGAAGGGTGATGGCAATGGCGTCCTGAAAGGCCAGCGGCACCACGCTGACGCTGAAGGCTTCGATCAGGCCGAGCAGGAGCCCTGCGGTCACCGCGGCCATGCTGCTGCCCAACCCACCGAGGATGGCCACGGTGAACCCCTTGATCGCCAAACCCGTGCCGATATCGTATTGAGTGTAGGTGATGGGGCTCATCACGCAGCCGGCCAGGGCGCCGATTCCGGCGGAGAGCATGAAGGAGAGGGTGACCATGTTTTTGGTGCTGATGCCGCACAGGGTCGCGGCCATCCGGTTGGCGGCGCAGGCTTGCATCTTCTTGCCTTGGAGGGTGTATTTGAAAAACAGGCTCAAGGCAAGGACCATCACCGCGCAGACCCCGATCACCCAGAGCACCTGCGGCGAAACCCGGGCGCCCAGCACCTGGATGGTGGTGATCTCGTTGCCCGCGAAATAGGGCAGCGAGCGCACCCCATCCCCCCAGATATGCAGGGCAGCCTCGCGGATCAGGATGGAGATGCCGATGGTGATGATGATCATCCGCAGCACCGAGGGGCGATCCAGCCAGCGGATGAAAAGGATCTCCACCAGGGCGCCGATGAGCATCACCACGACCACGGCCGCCCCGATGGCCAGAGGCAGCGGCAGCCACTGGGTGAGGGAGATGGCAGTCATCCCGCCCAGCATCACGAACTCGCCCTGGGCGAAATTGATGATGCCGGTGGTGTTGTAGATGATATTGAAGCCGATGCCCACGATGGCGTAGATGATGCCGTAGGTGACGCCGGCCAGCAGATATTGGCTGAAGAGTTCGAGGGTCATTTTTGAGAACAGGCGAAAGGAAAAAGGAGAAAGGAGAAAGGAGGAAGATACCGACCTCCCCCTTGTCTTCAGCCTTTCTCCTTTAACCTTTGTCCTTTATCCTAAATTTATTTCTTGTATTCGACGAAATTGCCGCCCTTGACGGTGAGCATGGTCACCGAATCGGTGCCCAGGCCGTTGTGGTCGGTGGGGGAAAAGTTGAAGACTCCGGCGGTGCCGACAAAGCCTTTCAGGTTTTCAATGGCGTCACGCACCTTTTCCCGGTTGGTCCCGGCCACTTCGATGCCGCGGCAGAGGATCTTGAAGGCATCGTAGCCATGGCCGCCGAAGGTGCTCACCTCTTCCTTGAATTTCGCTTCGTAGTTCTTGGTGTAGCTGGTCAGCACCGCCTTCTGGGGATGCTTGTCCGCCAGTTTGTCGGCGATGAGCAGGCGGCCGGCCGGAAAGATGACCCCCTCGGCGGCAGCGCCCGCGGCCTGGACGTATTTGATGTTGCCGAAGCCGTGGCTCTGGTAGATGGGCACGTTCCAGCCGGCCTGACGGATGTTCTTGAGCACGATGGCCTGGGCCGGTTCCACGGACCAGTTGATCACTGCCTGAATCTCCTTGTTGGCGGCCAGTTTGGCCACAATGGCGGAAAGGTCGGTGGCTTTGCTGTCATACACCTCGGTGGCCAGAACCCGGATGCCGTACTCCGGAGCCTGCTTCTCGATCTGGCCCTTGCCTGCCTGGCCGAAGCCGGTGTTGCTGGCCAGCACCGCCACCTTGCTGATCTTGGCGCTCTTCATGTTCTCGAAGATCGCATGGACCACATGGCTGTCTTTCTGGGGGGTTTTGAACACATACTTGGCCACCGGCTCGACGATCTGTTCGGCTGCGGCGCAGGAGAGGAGGATGGTTTTCCCGGCTTCGCAGATCTGTTTGATCTTGAGGGTTTCGCCGCTGGTGGAGGGGCCGATGATGGCGAAGACTTTTTCCTCTTCGATGAGCTGCTTGGCAAAGGAGATGGCTTTTTCCGGGTTGCCGCCGGAGTCCTTGATCACCAGTTCGATCTTGTTGCCGTTGATCCCGCCCTTGGCATTGAGCTCCTCGGCCAGCATTTCCAGGGTCCGCGCCTCGGGGCCGCCCAAAAACGAGGCCGGGCCGGTTACCGCCAGAATGGCGCCCACCTTGATCGTTTCGGCTACAGCCAGGGAAACCGACAGGGCCAGCGAGGCCGCGAGCATGATGACAACTGTAAATGATCGTTTCACCTTTTTCTCCTCATGATAAGTGATGGAATTTCCCAAAGAGGCATTTCGGCCCCTGATTGTGTGCTTACAGGGCGTGGACCTCGTCGTCGCTCAATAACCGGCAGCCCGCCTTCTGGAAGACCTCCACCGCCGCGTCCTGATCGTCGAAGCGGAACAGGAGCATGCCGGACTCGCCGCTTTTCTTGGTGAAGGCGTACATGTATTCCACGTTGAGTCCGGCCTTGCGCACCACCTGGAGGATGCAGTCCAGGGCGCCGGGCTTGTCCGGCACCTCGACGACCAGCACCTCGGTGATCCCCACGGTGAAGCCGTTTTCCTTCAAAACCTGCTGAGCCTTGTTGGTGTCGTTGACCACCAGCCGCAGAATGCCGAAATCAGCGGTGTCCGCCAGGGACAGCGCCCGGATGTTGATGGCGTTTTCCGCCAAAGTGTGGCTGATGTCGGCCAGACGGCCCGACTTGTTTTCCAGGAAGATCGCAATCTGTTTTACCTTCATGGTGTACCCCTCCCTCAGATCTTACGGTTGTCGATGACCCGTTTGGCCTTGCCTTCGCTGCGTTGGATGGTTTTTGGCTCCACCAGCTTGATGGTGCAGGAGATGCCCAGCAGATCCTTGATCTCGGTCTGCAGCTTCTTGCTGAGTTTTTCCAGGGATTTGACCTCGTCGGAGAAGATCGCCTCGCTCACCTCCACCTGAACCTCGATCTTGTCGAGAGAGCCTTCCCGCTCGACCACGATCTGGTAATGCGGCTCCACCCCTTCCACGCCCATGATCACCTCTTCGATCTGGGAGGGGAAGACGTTGACCCCCCGGATGATCAGCATGTCGTCGGTGCGCCCGGTGATCTTGGGTATCCGGTAGAAGGTGCGACCGCAGGAGCAGACATCGGGGATCAGCCGGGAGATGTCCTTGGTCCGGTAGCGGATGACCGGGAAGGCCTCCTTGGTCAGGGTGGTGAAGACCAGCTCGCCCGCCTCGCCCAAAGGCAGGGGGGCAAAGGTGTCCGGATCGACGATCTCGGGCAGGAAATGATCCTCCATGATGTGCAATCCCTTCTGCTCCTCGATGCATTCGGCCGCAACCCCCGGGCCCATGACCTCGGAGAGGCCGTAGATGTCGATGGCCTTGATCTTGAGCCGCTGCTCGATCTCCTCGCGCATCGCCTCGCTCCAGGGCTCGGCCCCGAAGACCCCCACCCGCAGCTTGAGGGTGGCCGGATCAATGCCCTGGTCGGCCATGGCGTCGGCGATGTTCAGGGCGTAGGAGGGGGTGGAGAGCAAAACGGTGGAGCCGAAGTCCTGCATGATCTGGATCTGGCGCTTGGTGTTGCCCCCGGAGATGGGGATGACCGCGGCGCCCAGGTTCTCGGCGCCGTAGTGGGCGCCCAAGCCCCCGGTGAACAACCCATAGCCGTAGGCGTTATGCACGATATCGCCGCTGTGCACCCCGGCGGCGGACAAGGTCCGGGTCATCAGCTCGGCCCACATCTCGATGTCGCGCTTGGTGTAGCCCACCACCGTGGGTTTCCCCGTAGTGCCCGAGGAGGCGTGGATGCGGACCACCTTTTCCATGGGCACGGTGAACAGGCCGAAGGGGTAGTTCTTGCGCAGGTCTTCCTTGGTGGTGAAGGGCAGCAGGCGGATATCGGCCAGGGTTTGGATATCGTCCGGGGTGACCCCGGCGTCTTCCATCTTTTTACGGTAATAGGCAACCGTGGCGTGGACCCGCGCCACCTGGGCCTTGAGCCGTTTCAGTTGCAGGGCTTCCAGGGCCTCGCGCGGCAGGGTTTCGTATTCCTCGTTCCAGATCATTGCGTTTTTCCTTGAAAAAAAGGTGAAAGGAGAAAGGCTGAAGGCCAAAGGATGAGGATGTTCGCGTCCTTCCCATTGCACCTTGAACCTTGTGCCTTTTGCCTTGCTTATTGTCCTGCCTTGCGGCCCTCTTGGAAGGCCTGCAGATTGACGTCAAGAATCTTGGGGGGTAGCCGTTTCTTGATCACCTCCACCCAGGTTGCTTCGTTCATGGGCAGATAGCGGGAGAGCACCCCCACCAGGGCCACGTTCACCGCCTTGAGGTTGCCCACCTTCCGGGCGATGGCGAATGCATCCACCGGCACCACGGTGATGGATCGGCTGGTCAGTTCATCGAGGCACTGGTCCGGGTAGGTCATCTTGCCGGTGGCCACTGCGGGCGGGGCGATCTTCTGGGTGTTGACGATTACCGTGCTCTTGGCGTTGAGAAGAGGCAGGTAGCGTACCGCCTCCATCATCTCGAAGGCGAGCATGATGTCCACCGTGCCCGGCTCGATGAGTGGCGAGTAGACCTTGTCGGTGCCGAAGCGCAGATGCGCCTCCACCGAGCCGCCGCGCTGGGCCATGCCGTGCACCTCGCTTTTTTTGACGTCGAAGCCCCCAGCCAGCAGGGCATGGGCGGTGAGCTCGCTGGCCAGCAAAATGCCCTGGCCGCCAACCCCGCAAAAATGGATGTTTCCGTGCTCTTTCATTATTTGCCCTCCCCGGTGCCGATCGCTTCGAATTTGCAGAGGGAAAGGCACTGGCCGCAGCCGATGCAGGTGGTCTCGTTGATCAGGGCATAGCCTTTTTGTTTTTCCTTCTTGCCCATACCCTTGGCCTCTTCCGGCGAGAGCGGGACCCAGTTGATGGCCGGGCAGCCCAACCGCAGGCACATGGTGCAGCCGGTGCAGTTTTCGATCTTGCTGGTAAAGGAGGTCTTGGGCCGTTTCTTTTCCGCCGGGGTCAGCACGCAGGGGAAGCGGGTGATCACCACCGAGGGCTCGTCCCGCTCGATCTCTTCCTTGAGCACCGCAAAGGTGGCCTCGATGTCGTGGGGGTTGACCGTGCGCACATGCTTGACCCCGATGGCCCGGCACAGCTCCGGAAAATCGATGGCATTGGCCGGTTCGCCCATGATGGTGGAGCCGGAGGCCGGGTTGGGCTGCTGGCCGGTCATGCCGGTGATCCGGTTGTCCAGGATGATCACCGTGGAATAGCTCTTGTTGTAGACGGTGTTGATCAGGCTGTTGATTCCGGAGTGGATGAAGGTGGAGTCGCCGATTACGGCCACTGCCTTGCCCAACCCCTCCTCGCCCAGCGCCTTGGCCATGCCGTGGGCAATGCCGATGCTGGCGCCCATGCAGACACAGGTGTCCATGGCCGAAAGCGGCGGCAGGGCGCCCAGGGTGTAGCAGCCGATATCGCCGGAAACAAAGACCTTGAGCCGGTTCAGATTGTAAAACAGTCCCCGGTGCGGGCAGCCGGCGCACATGTTGGGCGGCCTGGGCGGCAGCTCCGCCGGGGCAAAGGTGGCAGCTCCGGCCTCGCCGGTGATCGCCTTTTTGACCACCGAGGGGGAGAGCTCGCCGATGGCCGGGACCAGGTCTTTGCCGTGGCAGGCGATGCCCATGGCCTTGACCCGCATCTCGATGAAGGGGTCGAGGTCTTCGATGATGTAGAGGGTCTCCACCTGGGAGGCGAAGTCGCGGATCATCTTTTCCGGCAGCGGATTGACCATGGCGATTTTCAGGAAAGAGGCCTCGGGAAAGGCCTCCTTGGCATAGAGATAACTGGTGCCCGCAGCGATGAAGCCTTTTTTCGTATCGCCCAGTTCCAGGCGGTTTTCCGCCAGGGTCTCGCCGAATTCGGCCAGTTTCTGCTGCCTTTCGCCGATGGCGATTCGGCGGCCCCTGGCATGGGCCGGCAGCATAACCAGCTTGGCCGGGTTCTTTTCCAGGCCGGGGGTAAGGGTCGGCTTTTCGATTGCGCCCCTGGTGACCACGCCCTTGACGTGGGCAACCCTGGTGCAGCTACGCAGCAGGACCGGGGTGTCGAACTGTTCGCTGATCCGGTAGGCGAGCTTCAAAAAATCCTTGGCCTCGGAGGGATCGGCCGGCTCCAGCATGGGCAGTTTGGCCGCGTAGGCGTAATTGCGGCTGTCCTGCTCGTTTTGGGAGCTGTACATGGAAGGATCGTCCGCCACCACGATTACCAGGCCGCCGCGCACCCCGGTGTAGGAGGCGGTGAAGAGCGGGTCCGCTGCCACGTTGAGGCCTACATGCTTCATGGTGGAGAGAGCCCGCACCCCGGCAAAGGAAGCGCCGATGGCGACCTCAAGGGCCACCTTCTCGTTGGGCGCCCACTCGCTGTAGACGGATTTGTAGTTGGCGAGATTTTCCAGGATCTCGGTGGACGGGGTGCCGGGGTAGCCGGAGGCCACCTTCACCGAGGCCTCAAAGGCTCCGAGGGCCAAGGCCTCGTTGCCGGAAAACCAGAGTTTTTCTGCAGCAGGGTCTTTTTGGGTCACAGGGTATTCCTCAATCCTTACAAAGCGGTTCAAAGAGAAACTGTCGGTTGTCAGATAGTAGCGTCCGGGGAACAACAGGGGCTTTTTACCACGGATTTCCTCATCCTTCAACGATGTTGAAAAAGTGTGCCGGGACAAGGGCTTGGCGGCTGTTTGACTGAAAAAAAAAGGGGCAGCAAAAAAGCGCTGCCCCCGGTGTGACCTGTCCAGCCTCGCGGCTAGAACTTGAATTCAGCCTCCCAGTAGGCTTCGGTGGCGTCGTCTTTCGGGGTGTTGTTGAACGCGTCACCAGGCGCGAGCAGAGCGCCGTAGAGGGAGAAGCTCAGGTACTTGTTGTACTGGTACTTGGCCGAGGCCTGGTAGTAATCGCCGAAATCATCGTCAATCCCGGCAGCGGTTTCGTCAAAGGTGAGCTTGGAGTAGGAAATGCCGAGGGTTACTGCATCGATGGGCTTGACGCTGGCGCCGAGTCCGGCAATCTGGAGATTGGAGTAGACCGCCTCGCCGACCACGTTGCTTTGCGCATCATAGCTGCCATAGACATTGTTCAGGGAGTTGCCCCCGCCGATATTGAGATACTTCCAAGCCAAAAGGTCGCCCCACTGCGGCCAGCCGCCGTAGTAGACATCCCACTGTTCGTTGTCTCCGGCGGAACTGGAGTCGTCGCCGCTCATGAAGGCATACTGGGCGTAGAAGCGGGGCTTCCAGCCAAGATCCTTGAAGGTGTATCCGGCCTCAAGCTTGGTGCCCCAAGCGTCCTGATCCTGGGTGGCGTTGGCATCCCCGGTCTGCAGGGCAGCTTCCAGGGAGTAGTCGATGCCGTTGGCCAGCTTGTCGGAAAGACGGAGGCCATACATCCAGATATCCTTCTTGATTGCTTCATCATGCCGGTTCAGGGCGTAGATCTCTTGCTGCATGCCGGTGATGGCGCATTTCTTGTTGGTCAGGTAGAAGCCGGACAGGGTCTGATCGTCGCCTGCGTTGCCGTTCACGCTGTTGGCCACGTTGTTTTCCTGGTCCTTCATGTAGAGACCGTCCAGCATAAGCTGGTCGGTGATGTGCCAGCGGAGTTTGACGCCGTCAAAATAGATGGAGGTGGAGGCAAACTGGGATTGACCGTCCAGGACCACGAAGCCAGAACCGTAGATCAGGTTCTGGCGGCCGAAGGTGCCTTCCACCGGGAGGCCCAAAATGTTCTTCACGTTGACGTAGGCGTTGTCCAGGAAGGCCTTGTTGCTGTTGTTGTCCAGAGCCGTATCGTTGGTGGGGTTGCTGGCGGTATACGTCACTCCCTCACCCCAGCTCTGGTTGGTGAGCTGGATGCGGGCGGTGACATCGTCCGTGGGCTTGAAGTCGGCCCAGAGGCTGCCTTTGGTGCGGAAGAGGCTACGGTTGTCGCCGTCGGCGTTGTCGTTGAAATCCCAGACGTTCTGGATGTCATAGCCGCGGAAGGTCAACTGGCCGCCCACCGTGACCTTTTTGGTCCACTCGGCGGAGTCAAAGCTCTTTTTCACCGCGTCGCTGGTGGAGGCAACTTCCTTGCCCATCTCGGCGTTCTTGGTCTTGAGCGCGGCGATCTCATCCTTCATCGCCTGCATCTGGGCGTTGAACGCCTTGTTCATGTCCGCCATCTGCTTTTCCAGGTCAGCTACCCGGTCGGTGCTGCTGCCTGCTCCGGCAGAGGCCAGGGTGGGCAGGCAGATCAGGGTTGCCAGGGCCACGGTTGAAATCTTCTTGATCATTTTCTCCTTCATTTCTTCCAGAAAATTGAACAGTTGACAAGAAACTGAATGGGTATTCATCCCCGAAAAAAATGGTTTTCTAACATGGGAAAAAAGAATTTGCAAAGGGTAAAAAAAGAGAGGTCAGTCTTTTTGGAAGGTGAGCCAGCGGCTCTGGGCCGAGGAGGAAAGCACGCCCACCGGATCCACATAATCGTAGACCCGTGCCTGCTTGTCGTGGGCCGGGCGCAGCACCCTCCCCACCACCTGGAGGAGGCGGCCGGTGAATTTTATGGGGGTGGTGAGAAACAGGGTGGCAAGGTCCGGGCAGTCAAAGCCTTCGCCGATGAGCTGCACCGTGGAGATCAGCACCTTGACCTCGCCCTGGCGGATGGATTCCACCAGACCGGTGCGCTGTTCCGCCGGGAGCTTGCCGGTGAGCACCGCGCTGGGGCAGTCGTGTTTTTTCAGGAGCGCGGCCAGCTCCTCGCAATGCTTGACCCGGTCGCTGACCACCAGGATGGTGCCCGGCGAGGCCCCGCGTTCCTTGAGGATGTCCTCGACAATGAGCTGGTTTCTCGCGGCGTTGGTGGTGAGCGATTTCATCAGGGCCTGGTAGTTGCCCCGGTAGACATAGCGAAACTCCGTGGCCCGCTGGATGTATTCCGGCTTGAGGATGGCGCCGCTTTCGTGCAGGTCGTGGCTCTCCACCTTGAAGGCCCGGTCGCCCAAGGACATATAGATCAGCTTGGTTAGGCCGTCCCGACGGAAGGCGGTGGCGGAAAGGCCCAGCAGGTAGCGGCAGTCGAAAGCGGAGACCACCTCGGTGAAGAGCGAGGCCGGAACCCGGTGGCATTCGTCCACGCAGAGCTGGCCGAAATGGGCGGGCAATTCGGCCAGCCGGTTGCGGGCCGAATTGACAATGGCAATGGTGATGGGGGCCAGGGAGAAATTTCCGTCGCCGATCATCCCCGCTTCCACGCCCAGGAAGGTTCTGGCCCGTTCCACCCACTGGTAGAGCAGTTCCTTGGTGTGGACCAGCACCAGGGTGGGCTGGCGCCGTTTGGCGATCACCGCCAGGGCGATTATCGTCTTGCCCGAGCCGGTGCCCGCCTCCAGCACCCCGAAGTCGTGGCGGGTTATGGCGTTGATGGCCTCCTCCTGGTAGGACCGCAGCTCCCCGAGGAATGTGAAGTCCACCGGGGCGCAGCTCTGCCGCTGGTCGATGATCTTGGGGTCCTGGCGCATGAATTTCCGGGCCAGGAGGATGGCGTGGTTGGCGTAGCCGCGCGGAAAGGTGAGGGTGTCGTGGCGCTCGGTATAGAAATACAAATGGGGCTTGAGCTTCTTGCCCATCCAGCGGCTGTATTTCTTGGCCTCAAGATATTCGGGGTTGTCGATGGTCAATTGCTGCTTGAGCGCCTCGGCCAGGGTGGGCGAGGCGCCGCGCAGACAGGCTTGCGCCCCGACGGTGAGGGTGAACTCGGTCATGGGTGGTCCGTGTCACGGGGGGCAAGGGTTTCGGCCAGCAGATTGGCCAGGCGGCTGCATTCCTTTTCCACCGCGTCAAGCTGGGCCTGCTGACTGATGAGGGCGCTGTTCAGCTCTTCCAGGGCGATTTCCTGGAAGGCCAGCCGGGTTTCCAGTTCGATGATCCGGTGTTCCATGGGGTGTCCTTACAGATTTATCCGGTGAAATATCGTGGGGTCAGCGGTTTTCTGCCGGTGAGCCGCTGGTACGGCTCGGCCGGATAGCCCAGGGCGATGACGGCATGGATAGCCTCGTCATCGGGGATGCCCAGGGTCCGCTGTATTGTGGGATTTTTGGCCATGGCCGCCACGGCAAAGCCGATCAGGCAGGAACCAAGCCCCATGGTGTGGGCGGCCAACAGGATATTCTGCGTGGCCAACAGGGCGTCTTCCGCAGGACAGCTCGCCCCGGGGTGCGAACCGACGATGATGGCGGCTGGCGCTCCGTGGAAGAGGCGGTCGCGACCCTGCTCCTCCCATTCCCGCAGCCCCTGGGCGATGGTCGCATGGTAGCGGCGATGGTAATTGGCCAGGGCCGGTTTGCCCATCAGGCGGAGAAGGGTGCGCAGCACGGGATTTGCCGCCAACCGGTTGAGTTTGGCAAAGTAGGCGGCCACCAGGGAGCCCAGCCTTTCCACCGCCGGTCGATTCGGCAGGATGGTGAAAGTCCAGGCCTGGCTGTTGGTGCCGGAGGGAGCGGTGGTGCCGATGCGGACCAGGTCTTCCAGCAGTTGCGGGTCCAGGGCGCGAGTTAAGTAGTTGCGGCAGGAGCGGCGGGAAAGCATGATCCGGACCAATTGGGCGGGGTCTCCCTGGCCGGGAGCCAGGTAGCGATTGTCGGCGGTAAAGGTCTGGAACACAGGCTCTGGTTCCAGGCCCGGCACGGTGATGGCCTGAGTCGGGCAGACGGCGCGGCAATGACCGCAGGCCAGGCAGCGCTCCCCGCTGACCACGGCTTTGCCCCCCAACAGCGACAGGGTCCGGTCCGGGCAGACCGCAAGGCAGAGACCGCAGCCGGTGCATTTTTCCTGGTCGATGTTTGGGCCTTGCGGCCTGGGGTGGTGGTCTGTCATGATTGTCCATCATGCCCTGCTTTGCAAAAAAATGGAAGGGTTCGCATTGTAGTTGACGAAAAGTTCGGGGACGCATAGTTTCAGGACACGTCGATTTTCTTGCGAAATCGCACAAGGCTGCCCAAATTACTCCCCTCGCCCGCTCGGAGTCTACGCTTACCTGCGGGAGAGGGGTCGGGGGAGAGGGAAAATGCAACATTTGAGGTGACAGCTATTCCCCCTCTCCCTAGCCCTCCCCCCGAGGTGGGAGGGGACTTTTGTGTTTTGACGAGCAACACCCCCCGGAGGAAACATGCATTTCTGGCAAGGGTTTTTCCTGTACCTGGCGCCGGGCGGCCTTATGCTGGCCGCGGCGCTGGCCGCCTTGCAGCACGGCGGCTTGGCCCGATGGTTGTTCGGGATCACCTGGCTTTTTCCCCCCGCCCTGGGGCTGATCGCTGTTTTTTTCGGTTGGCGCTTCAACCGCAGCCGGTTGCTTTTTGCGGTGCTGGTGGTGCTCCTGGCCGATCTGCTCCTTCGCCGTTACGGCGGGGCCGGTCAGATCGACCAGCTTCTGGCCAGGTATGTGTTCCATATGGTCCTGCTGGCGTTGCCCCTCAATCTGCTTCTTTTTTCCTTCTGGCGGGAACGGGGCCTTGTCACCGGCCAGGGGTTGCGCCGTTTCGGTTTTATTTTGTTGCAGCCCCTCCTGCTGCTCGGGCTCTATGGGGTGCGCGGCCCCTTGATCGTGCGGCAACTGGAGGGTATGGCCATTGTCCTGCCCCTGGCCGGTGGATTGCCCTCCCCAACCCTAGTTCTCTGGGTTCTTGTTGCCCTGGTCCTGCTGTTTCGTTTGTATCGCCACCGCGATGTGCTGGATCATGGCTTCCTCTGGGCCATGCTCTGTTCGCTCTCTGCCCTGTTGGCCGGGAATTCCGCGCAACAGGCCTTTCTTTTCAGCGTGGCCGCACTGATCCTCATTGTTGCCGCCATTGAGGCGGCCCACCGCATGGCTTTCAGGGATGAGCTGACCGCTTTGCCCGGGCGGAGAGCCTTGAACGAGGCGTTGCTCAAGCTGGGCAACACTTATACCGTGGCCATGGTGGATATCGATTTTTTCAAAAAATTCAACGACCGGTATGGCCATGACGTGGGCGATCAGGTGCTGGCCATGGTGGCTGGATTGCTCGCCAGGGTCGGCGGCGGAGGTCGTCCCTTCCGCTATGGCGGGGAGGAATTCACCGTCCTCTTTCCGGGTAAAACCCTGAAAGAGGCCCAGCCCCATCTGGAAGCATTGCGCCGGAACGTGGCCGAGGCCGGGTTTACGGTTCGAAGCGAGGGACGGGCCGGCAAGACCCAGAATAATAGGCAAAAAGGGGGAGGCTCCGGGAAAAAAGTTTCGCTCACCATCAGCATCGGCATGGCCCAGCCCGACACAACCAGGAAAACCCCCCAGGGTGTGATCAAGGCGGCGGATCAGGCGCTGTACCGGGCCAAGGAAGGTGGGCGCAACCGGGTGTCCAGTTGAGGGAGTTCTTGTCCTAACCCTTTTCTTTTGCGCGGTTTCTTTGTTTGACTTCACCGGGAACCCACCCCTATAATGGAATCACCTTTTCAGGGAGAAAGCCATGGGAGCCGAGTCTCGGAGCAGTGTTTCGCCGCCAGGCCGTCAATATTGGAAGATAGCCGTGGTGGTGCTGGGGGTCACTATTGTTGCCGCCACGGGGTTGTACCATCTTGCCCGGCTCTATGTGCTCAACGAGGCGGAAAGAAACATCCAGGCCGTACTCCTCACCCATAAAGGCCTGCACCGGTATATTCAGGAAGTCATGCATCCGGTTTTCTACAAGCTGAGAGCGGAAGGTTTGGTCGCCGACACGTTCTACGCCCCGGAAATCTTTTCTTCGACCTTCATCGTCAGGAACCAGCACAAGGCATATAACGAGGAGCGCAAGGCTGCGGGCCTTGAAGAGATTTACTACAAGATGGCTGCTCGCAACCCGCGCAATCCGGTGAACAAGGCGGACGCGCTGGAAGAAAAACTCATCCGGATGTTCAATGAAAACAAGGAGATAAAAGATTACCGGGAGATAGTCCGGATCGGCGATAAGGATTATCTTTTTGTCGCCCTGCCCTTTCTGGTGAACCAGCAGCGATGCATGAAATGCCATGGCAACCGGGAGGATGCGCCCCTCGGTCTCCAGGCGCTCTATCCCGGGTTGGGCGGGTTTAACGAGAAGGCCGGTGAAATCCGGGCCATTGAATCGATCCGGGCGCCCTTGGAACAGCAGTATTTCCTCCTCTACATTGTTTTCGGCTCTTCCTTTGCCGGGTTGCTGGTGCTCGCCGGATTGCTGTTTTTCAACGGTCGTCTCAGAGGGATGGTGCGGACGCGGACCCATGAGCTTGAGCAGGAGGTGGTTGAGCGCCGCCGGGCCGAGGAAGAGGTGCGCCAGGTCAATGAAGAACTCGAAAACCGGGTGGAGGAACGCACTGCCCAGATCGCCGCGGCCAACAAAGAGCTTGATGCCTTCGCCTACTCGGTTTCCCACGATCTGCGCGCCCCCCTGCGCGGCATCGACGGCTTCAGTCTGGCTCTGCTGGAGGATTATGGCGAACAGCTTGATGAGACGGCAAAGGGCTACCTCGGCCGGGTGCGGGCAGGCTGCCTGCGGATGGGCGAGCTAATCGACGATATGTTGCAGCTTTCCCGCCTATCCAGGGGGGAGATCCGCCGGCAGGAGGTCGATCTCAGCGGCATGGCCGGGGAGATCGCCGAAGAGCTCCGGCGCGGGGCGCCGGAACGTCGGGTTGCCTTTGAGATCACCCCCGGCATACGGGTTTTTGGGGACGCTATTTTGCTGCGGGCGGTGCTGGATAATCTGCTCGGCAATGCCTGGAAATTCACCGCCAAAACCGAAAAGGCGCGGATTACCTTTGGCCGGAAGGAGGAAGACGGCAAGGCTCTCCTCTTTGTAAGGGATAACGGGGCAGGGTTTGATATGGCCTATGCCGGCAAGTTGTTCGGCGCCTTCCAGCGCTTGCACTCTCTCCAGGAGTTTGCAGGCACCGGCATCGGCTTGGCCACGGTGCAAAGGATCATCCACCGGCATGGCGGTACTATCCGGGCCGAGGGCGAGGTGGGGCAAGGGGCGACTTTTTATTTTTCCGTGTAAGGCGGTACGCGCATGAGGACGAATATGATTCTATTGGTAGAGGACAACCCGGATGACGAGGCCCTGACCCTCCGCGCCCTGAAGAAGAACAACATCCTCAATGAGGTGGTTGTGGCCAGAGACGGCGTGGAAGCCCTTGATTTTCTCTTTGGCACGGGTGCGCATGCGGGGCGTGATCTGGCCCTCATGCCCGAGGTTATCCTGCTTGACATCAACCTGCCAAGGATAAACGGCTTGGAAGTGCTGGAAAAGATCAGGGCAAACGAGCGGACCAAGTTGTTGCCCGTGGTCATCCTCACCACCTCCAACGAGGAGCGGGACAAACTTAAAAGTTATACTTTGGGGGCCAACAGTTTCATCCGGAAGCCCGTGGATTTTCTGCAGTTCAGCGAGGCCATCCGGCAACTGGGCTTGTATTGGCTGGTGCTGAATCAATCGCCTCCCCTGGTGAAGGTGTAAGCCATGGCCGAAAAGCTGCGCGTGTTGCTGGTGGAGGATTCCGAGGATGATGCGATCCTTGTGGTGCGGGCGCTCGCCCAGGGAGGGTTTACGACGAGCCACGAGCGGGTGGATACCGCCGATGCCATGGCGGCGTGCCTTGCCGGGCAGGAGTGGGACCTGATTCTTTCCGATTATTCCATGCCGCGGTTCAACGGCATGGCTGCGCTCAAGCTCATGCAGGAAAAGGGGGTTGATCTGCCGTTTATCCTGGTTTCCGGGGCGGTGGGCGAAGAAACCGCCGTGGAGATGATGCGGGCCGGGGCCTGCGACTATGTGATGAAGGACAAGCTGACCGGGTTGGCTCCCGCCGTTATCCGGGGATTGCGGGAGGCGGAAAACCGCAAGGCGGCACGGGAGGCGGACAGGGCCATCGATGCCTTGGTGCGGGGGATGGTGGGCGCCACGGGCACGGAGTGCTTTGATCGGATCATCGATGGCCTCTGCGATTGGCTCGGGGCGGAGCATGGCCTCGTTGGTCTGCTGACCGATGGACAGGTGCGGACCCTTTCGCTCTTCCGGCACCGCGAGAAGCAGGAGAACCTCAGTTATCCCCTGGCCGGAACGCCCTGCGAAGGGGTGGTGCAGGATACCTACATAAGCTATGCCCGGGACCTCCGCCGTCTTTTCCCCGAGGACAAGGAACTTGCCAAGCTGGGGGCGGAAAGCTGCGTGGGTATTTCCTTGCGGGATACGCGACAGAAGGTGTTGGGGGTGCTCAATATTTTTTCAACCCGAGAGATGCTGCCCGCGGCAAGGCTTCCCGAGATCATGGAGATTGTCGCGGTCAAGGCCTCCGCCGAACTGGAGCGTCTCCGGGAGGAGGAAGAAAGAAACGCGCTTGAGGCGCAGTTGCGGCAGGCTCAGAAAATGGAAGCCATCGGCACCCTGGCCGGCGGCATTGCCCACGATTTCAACAATATCCTAGCCGCGATTCTGGGCTATACCGAACTGGCCAAGCAGAAAATGATTTCTCAAAGCGAGCCGGACCTCTGTCTTGCCGAGGTGCTCAAGGCGACCTACCGGGCAAAGGGGTTGGTGCAGCAGATCCTCGCTTTTAGCCGCAAGGGCGAGCAGGAAATGAAGCCCATGCGCATCCAGTGCGTGGTCAAGGAGGCGCTCAAGCTGCTAAGGGCCTCCATCCCCGCGGCCATCGAGATTCAGCAGCGGATAGCCCCGGATTGCCAGGCCATCCTCGCCGATCCAACCCGGATACACCAGATTGTCCTGAACCTTTGTACCAACGCCTCCCATGCCATGGAAGCAAAAGGCGGCACCCTGAGCGTGCTCCTGGAAAATACGGCCTTGACGGAAGAAGAGGCGCAGCCCCATGAACTGGCGCCGGGGAATTATGTGCTGCTGGTGGTGAGCGATACCGGGTATGGCATGGAAAAAGAGGTGCTGGATCATATCTTTGAACCCTATTTTACCACCAAGGAGCAAGGCAAGGGTGTGGGCATGGGGCTTGCCATCGTGCATGGCCTGGTAACGGCGATCGGCGGCAAGATTTCCGTGGCGAGCACCCCCGGCCAGGGCACGACCTTCAGGATTCTCTTCCCGCAGGTTGCCGAAAAAGCAGGGGAGGAGGCGCCCGGAAAAATCTGCGCCCCATCGGAAAAAGGCAGCGAGCGTATTTTTGTCATAGACGATGAACAGGCCATCGTGGCCATGGAAAAACTCGCCCTCGAACGTCTCGGCTATCAGGTGCGGCTCTTTGCCGACAGCGAGGAGGCGTTGGCCGCCTTCCGGAATGATCCCCAGGGGTGTGATCTGGTGGTGACCGATCAGAGCATGCCCCATCTTTCCGGCCTGGAACTGGCCAAGGCATTTTTGGCGATCCGGCCGAATCTGCCCATCATTCTCTCCTCGGGCTTCAGTTCCCAGGCCTCGGAAGAGGAAGCCGTCCGAATCGGGATTCGCCGTTTCATCATGAAGCCGGTGGATATCTCCCACCTTGCCGCCACCATTCGGGAGCTTCTGGATCAGTGCTAGGAATTTTCCCGGTGCTCGGCGGCGTGTTAATGGGAATTCTTCCCCCCCCCATTCCCCTCCCTGTACTCCACGGATAAGCGCTTTTTTTCAAAGTGAAGATTTTCCCGCTCTATGCTATCCTTGCGCCTGAAATTGTAAGGCTCTTGCAAAACTCCTCGAAGTTACATCCCCTCCCTTGACGGGAGGGGGCAGGGGGGTGGGTGAAGCTGCAACCTGCACGGTATCTGCCAACTTCCCCCTCACCCTAACCCTCCCCCGCCAGGGGGGAGGGGACTTTTTTGATTTTTGCAAGAGGCGCGTTTGACCTTGAAAATCTCTTGCCCATCATAAGGAGCTGCCCCAATGAGTGTTGAGCCCAATAAAATCATCTATTCCATGGTTCGGGTCGCCAAGTTTTACGACAAAAAGCCGATCTTAAAAGACATCAGCCTGTCCTATTTTTATGGGGCCAAGATCGGCGTCCTGGGCATGAACGGCTCGGGCAAATCGTCGCTGTTGCGGATTTTGGCCGGGGTGGACAAGGAATTCAACGGCGAGACCCATATCTCCCCCGGCTTGACCGTGGGCTACCTGGAGCAGGAGCCGCTGCTGGACGAGGGGAGAACCGTGATCGAGATCGTGCGCGAAGGGGCGCAGGAGGCGGTGGATCTCCTGGCCGAGTTCGAGGAGATCAACAACAAGTTCGCTGAGCCCATGGATGACGAGGCCATGGACAAGCTCATCGCCCGGCAGGGGGTGGTGCAGGAGAAGCTCGACACCCTGGATGCCTGGGATCTCGACGCCCGGCTGGACATGGCCATGGACGCCCTGCGCTGCCCGCCCGGGGAGACTCCGGTGAATGTCCTTTCCGGCGGCGAGAAGCGGCGGGTGGCCCTGTGTCGTCTGCTCTTGAAAAAACCGGACATCCTGCTGCTGGACGAGCCCACCAACCATCTGGACGCCGAGACCGTTTCCTGGCTGGAACAGCATCTCCAGCGCTACGAAGGCACGGTCATCGCCGTGACCCATGACCGCTACTTCCTCGACAACGTGGCGGGCTGGATTCTGGAGCTGGACCGGGGCCAGGGCATCCCCTGGAAGGGCAACTATTCATCCTGGCTTGAGCAGAAGGAAAAGCGGCTGGCCCAGGAGGAAAAGGAAGAGTCCAAGCGCCGCAAGACCCTGCAGCACGAGCTGGAGTGGATACGCATGAGTCCCAAGGGCAGGCATGCCAAGTCCAAGGCCAGAATCCAAGCCTATGAAGAGCTGCTGGGCAAAGAGGCGGAAAAGCGCACCAAGGATCTGGAGATATACATCCCGCCCGGCCCACGGCTCGGCAAGATAGTCATTGAGGCCGAGGGGATAACCAAGTCCTTCGGCGACCGGCTGCTTTTCGAGAACCTGACCTTTTCCCTGCCCCCTGGCGGCATCGTCGGGGTGATCGGCCCCAACGGCGCGGGCAAGACCACCTTGTTTCGGCTGATCACCGGTAAGGAGCAGCCCGATTCCGGCACCATCCGCTTGGGCGATGCCGTAAAGCTTGCCTATGTGGACCAGTCCCGCGACGTGCTGGACCCGGAACAGACGATCTGGCAGGCCATCTCCGAGGGCCAGGAAACCATTGCCATGGGCGACCGCGAGGTGAACTCCCGCGCCTATGTGGGCAGGTTCAACTTTTCCGGCACCGACCAGCAGAAAAAGGTGGGGCTGCTCTCCGGCGGCCAGCGCAATCGGGTCCACCTGGCCAGGATGCTCAAGGAAGGGGCCAACGTCCTCCTGCTGGACGAGCCCACCAACGATCTGGATGTCAGCGCCCTGCGCGCCCTGGAAGAGGCACTGGAGAACTTCGGCGGTTGCGCCGTGGTCATCAGCCATGACCGCTGGTTTCTGGACCGCATTGCCACGCACATGCTGGCCTTTGAAGGGGATTCCCAGGTGGTCTGGTTCGACGGCAACTACTCCGAGTACGAGGCCGACCGCAAGGCCCGCTTGGGCGACGCAGCCGACCAGCCGCACCGGATCAAGTACCGCCATTTGACCCGCGCCTGATTTCGGCATGGTTGAAAATAAAAAACCCCTGGTTGCCTGTGTTTGGGCGGCCAGGGGTTTTTGTGTTTTTTGAGGGGGTTGCAGGGCTGGAGAACGGATCAGCAGCGGGAAAAAATCGTCAAGGTATATGGGTCCGGTCCTTCCACCCGTTCTGTCGAGGTTGCGCTGAACTGGTTGGGGGCGAACTCGGGAAAGAGGGTGTCGCCCTCCACCTCCCGGTCGAGCACGGTAAGATAGATGGCATCGGCCAGGGGCAGGGCCTCGCGGTAGATCTCGCCGCCTCCGGCAATGAAGATTGTTTCCGTTTCCGGGCAGAGGGCGAGGGCGGCGGTCAGGCTTTGGGCCACCGCGCAGCCTGCGGCGCGATATTCCGGGTTGCGGGTGACGATTATGGTTTTCCGGCCGGGCAGGGGGCGGCCGATGGACTCGAAGGTCTTGCGCCCCATGATCAGGGTGTGGCTCATGGTGAGGGATTTGAAGCGTTGCAGTTCGCTCGGGATATGCCAGGGGATACCGTTGCCCCGGCCGATCACCCGGTTCTTGGCCATGGCGGCGATGAGGATGATCTTCATCGTGCCGCGCTCACGAATTTACGCCTCGCCTGCCTTGACAGCCTCAAGCGCTTCCCAGCGGCCGTAGGCCTTTTTCAACTCCTGCTCAAGCGCTTCCAGTTGTTTCTGTATTTGGGGGATGGCGGAGGGGTCCTTCTGGTACAGGGCTGGATCGCCGAGCTGTTGGTGCAGCTCTTCCAGCTTCGCTTCCATCTCCTCAAGCCGTGAGGGCAGCGCCTCCAGCTCCCGCTCTTCCTTGTAGGAGAGCTTTTTGGCCGCGGCTTTTTTAGGCGGGACCGTTTCTTTTTTTTCGCTTTTTTCCGGCTTGGCGGCCGGGGCCGGAGTCTGGCCCCGCTGCACAAGCCAGTCGTCGTAGCCGCCTGCGTATTCCTCCACTCTCCCCTCGCCCTCGAAAACCAGGGTGGAGGTGACCACGTTGTTCAAAAAAGCCCGGTCATGGCTGACCAGGAGCAGGGTTCCCTGGTAGTCCAGCAGCAGTTCTTCCAGTAGCTCCAGGGTTTCCACGTCAAGGTCGTTGGTGGGCTCGTCCATGACCAGCACGTTGAAGGGCTGGGTGAACAGCTTGGCCAGCAGAAGGCGGTTTTTTTCCCCGCCGGAGAGCACGCGCACCGGCGAACGGGTCCGGTCCGGGGCAAAGAGAAAATCCTGGAGATAGCTGATGATGTGGCGCGGTTGCCCGCCCACCATTACGGTGTCTCCGCCGTCGGTCACGTTGTCGGCCACGGTTTTTTCCGGATCGAGCTGTTCCCGGTTCTGGTCGAAATAGCACGATTCGATGCGGGTGCCCAGGCTGATCGACCCTTGCGTGGGTTCGAGCTGACCGAGGATGAGCTTGAGCAGGGTGGATTTGCCCGCCCCGTTGGGGCCGATGATCCCCACCTTGTCCCCGCGCATGATGGTGGCGGAGAGATTTTTGATGATGGGCGCGCCGTCGTAAAAAAAAGAAACATCCTTGAGCGAGGCCACCAGCTTGCCGGAGCGTTCGGCGTCCTGCATCTGAATGCGGGCCTTGCCCGCCTGATTCCTGCGTTCGGAGCGTTCCTTGCGTAGGTCGAGCAGCGCCCGCACCCTGCCTTCGTTGCGGGTGCGGCGGGCCTTGATCCCCTGCCGGATCCAGGCCTCTTCCTGGGCCAGTTTTTTGTCGAACTTGTGGCTCTGGCTCGCTTCGGCATCCAGGGCGTCCTGCTTGCGCTGGAGATAGGTGGCGAAGTTGCCGGGCCAGCTCGTCAGCCTGCCGCGGTCCAGCTCCACGATCCGGGTGGCGATCTTTTGCAACAGCATGCGGTCATGGGTAACAAAGAGCAGGGTGGAGGAAAAGCTTAAAAGAAACTCCTCCAGCCAGTTGATGGCCTCAATGTCCAGATGGTTGGTGGGCTCGTCCAGCAGCAGCAGGTCCGGTTCGCTGACCAGGGAGCGGGCCAGCAGGACGCGGCGTTTGAGGCCGCCGGAAAGGGAGGTGAATTCCTGGTCCGCAGGGAGTTGCAAGCGGGAAAGAACGGTTTCTACCCGTTGCTGAGCCTGCCAGCCGTTGGCCGCATCCAGGG
Organism: Hydrosulfovibrio ferrireducens; assembly: GCF_046883345.1. NCBI lineage: Bacteria > Pseudomonadati > Thermodesulfobacteriota > Desulfobulbia > Desulfobulbales > Desulfobulbaceae > Hydrosulfovibrio > Hydrosulfovibrio ferrireducens. Next base: position 309,007 of record NZ_JALKCW010000025.1, read on the forward strand.
CATGCTGGGCCTCTTCCAGTTCGGCCAGAACCGTTTCGGAGTGATCGGTTTGGAGCAGGTGGCTCACCGCGTGGTAGCGGGCCAGCAGTCCGAACATCTCGCCTAAGCCAGCGGCCACCACCTCGTAGACCGTCCCGGTCGTGCCGACCGGCACTTCCTGGGTGAGCCGGGCTACGCGCAGCCCCTTTTGTCGGGTGATTTCGCCCCGGTCCGGTTCGATTTCTCCGGACAGGATCTTCATGAGCGAGGATTTGCCTTCGCCGTTGCGGCCCACCAGGCAGACCCGTTCGCCGGGCTCAATCTGCAAATCGATGCCGTTGAGCAGCGGCAGGCCGCCAAAGCTCAAGGCGATGTCCTTCAGGGTAATCGTGGCCATATCAGGAGGAGGTTCTGGATCTCTGCGGACGCGAAGGCGGTCGTCTTCCGCCGGGTCTGGGCCTGCTGCTGCCGGGGCCACTGCCGCCCGGCCGGCTGCGGGGCGCGGAGGATGATTCCCTTTTGGGCGCGGGCTTGGAAGGGGGCGGGGTTGACAGCCACTCCGGATCGGGTTGGATGCAGGGCAGCTTGGCCCCGATGAACTCCTCGATATCAGGCAATTGGAAGGAGTCGGATTCGTCGGCAAAGCTCACCGAGGTACCCAGGGCTCCTGCCCGGCCGGTCCTGCCGATGCGGTGCACATAATCCTCGGGATCGTGGGGCAGGGTGTAGTTGATGACATGGCTCACCCCGTCCACGTGGATGCCTCGGCCGGCCACATCGGTGGCCACCAGCACCCGGATCTTGCCGGCCCGGAAGTTTTCCAGGGTCTTGGTGCGGGTGTGCTGGGGGATGTCGCCGGAGAGGATGGCGCACTGGATATCGTAACGCGCCAGCTTTTCGGCAAGGTGGCGTGTTTCGTCTTTGCGGTTGCAGAAGATCATCACCCGTTCCAGGTTCTGGCGGATGATGATGTTGTAGAGCAGGGGGAATTTTTCCCGGCTGCTGACCAGATAGACCAACTGTTCCACGGTGTCCGTCACCACCTGCTCCGGCTCGATCTCCACGGTTACCGGATTCGTGGTCCATTGCGAAGCGAGGCTGATGACCTGCGGGGTCAGGGTGGCGGAAAAGAGCAGGGTCTGGCGTTTGTCCTTGTTGGGGGTGGCGTGGACGATCTGGCGGACATCGGGAATAAAGCCCATGTCCAGCATGCGGTCCGCCTCGTCGATGACCAGAATCTCCACCTGATCGAGGTGAACGTATTGTTGACGCTTGAAATCCAGCAGCCGGCCCGGCGTGGCCACGATGATGTCAACCTGCTGTTCGGTGATCTGGCGCTGCTGCTTCTGGTAGTCCATGCCGCCTAAAATCGCCACCGTGACAACATTGCAGTACTGGGTAAGCTCGCGGGCGTCCGCGACAATCTGGAGAACCAGCTCGCGGGTCGGCGCCAGGATCAGGGCGCGGGGCGAGCCGTGCCGCCGCTTGCCCGGGGGGGTAGTGCGCAGCAACCGGGTGAAGATGGTGGTCAGAAAGGCCGCGGTCTTGCCGGTGCCGGTCTGGGCCTTGCCGCTGGCATCCTTGCCGGTCAGGGTGTGGGGCAGAGTTTGGGCCTGGATGGGGGTGCAATAGGCGAAACCGAGGTCGGAGATGGCATGCATGATCTCGCTGGGCAGGTCAAGGTCGTGGAAGCGCATTTTGCCCTCGACCTTGGGGACCAGAAACTGCGAGGCGTCCCAGGGCGGGGTTGGGTCGGTCTCGGGAAGCGCTGCCTGGGCCCGGAGATTTTCCGGGATGAGGGGGGCCTTAGGTTCCTTTTTTTTGCCCCGCCGCCGGGAACCCCGTTGCGTCTCTTCGGAGGGGGCATGGGGATGAGCCTGCTGGGCTGCGAGATCGCTGGATTTCGCCCGGCCGGTGATGATTTTTTTCAGTTTGTCACGGAAGCGATTGATGATTTTTCTTACCAAAATATCCTCTCAGTGGAGATGGCAAATTATGACGGGTTTACGGATGGTTGGTCGGGAACCATGGCATGTGTTGGGAGAATGCAAAAGGTTTTCCGCGGAAGAACCATCGAAAAAATATACCTGGCCAGGCCGCTTAAGAAGCTTTTTCGGGCAAGGGCAGGATAAACGGTCATGGGAAAAAAAAGGCGAGGCGGGCGAACACGCTGGTTAAGTGGTTCGCCGTGGGTTTCATGAGAAAAGATGGTGGGCCGTCGGGGGCTCGAACCCCAAACCTACTGATTAAGAGTCAGTTGCTCTACCAGTTGAGCTAACGGCCCTTCTCTTTATGTCGTGGCAAGATATACACCTTCCGTTTTGCCTTGTCAACCAGGATGCATGCGCAAAAATGAAAAAAGGTCACAAGTCCGTCGCACAAATCAAAGCGGTGTGCTGCCGCCGTTGTAATCGCGGCAGAGCTATTTTTTTGGTGCTCATCCGGTCCGGTAGGTGCAAAAGCGAAGGGGTTCAGGTATAGTGACCCGGCTAGATTTGGTTTTTTCCGGCGTGGGCCGGAAGCATGGCAGAGCAAAGGGGAACTATCCCGCTCGGAGCCGGAAAGCGAAAAAACCACGGAACGTAACTGCTCAGCAGTGCCCCAGATGCGCGAAAGAGGCCTGCGAAGTGTGCTATTGCACATGAGCAGGTCGATGACAAAGCAGATGAGGCGCTGCTGAACAGTTACAAGGAAAGGAGAACGTTCATGAGCAAGGTGTTGATAATCGGGGCCGGCGGGGTCGGCAGTGTGGTGGTTCATAAGTGCGCGCAGGTGCCGGAGGTTTTTTCGGAGATCTGCCTTGCCAGCCGGACCCTTTCCCGCTGCGAAAATATCCAAAAATCCGTCAAGGAGCGGACCGGACGCGATATCGAGATCGCCCGGGTCGATGCCGACAATGTTGCCGAGACCGTGGCCCTGATCAAAAGGGTGCAGCCCAAGCTGGTGCTCAATCTGGCCCTGCCCTACCAGGATCTGCACATCATGGATGCCTGCCTGGAAACCGGGGTCGATTACCTGGATACCGCCAACTACGAGCCGCCGGACGAGGCGAAATTTTGCTACAAATGGCAGTGGGACTACCAGTCCCGCTTCAAGGAAAAGGGTCTTATGGCCCTGCTGGGCAGCGGCTTTGATCCCGGGGTCACCAATGTCTATTGCGCCCACGCGGCCAAGCACCATTTCGACGAAATCCACTATGTGGACATCCTCGACGCCAATGCCGGGGACCACGGCCACCCCTTTGCCACCAACTTCAACCCCGAGATCAATATCCGCGAGGTCACGGCCAAGGGCAAGTACTGGGAGAACGGCACCTGGGTCGAGACCGCGCCGCTTTCCATCAAGCAGAGCTACGATTTTCCGGTGCTCGGCCCCAAGAACGCCTATCTCATGTACCACGAGGAGCTGGAATCCCTGGCCAAGAATATCAAGGGGCTCAAGCGCATTCGGTTCTGGATGACCTTTTCCGACAACTATCTCAAGCATCTTGAGGTGCTGCAGAACGTGGGCATGACCGGGATCGAGCCGGTCATGTTCGAGGGGCGCGAGATCATCCCCCTGCAGTTTTTAAAGGCGCTGCTGCCCGACCCCGCCTCCCTGGGGCCGCGGACCAAGGGGAAAACCTGCATCGGCTGCGAGGTGGAGGGGCTCAAGGATGGCAAGCCCAAGAAGATGTTCATCTATAATGTTTGCGACCATGAGGAGTGCTACCGCGAGGTGGGCTCCCAGGCCATCTCCTACACCACCGGGGTGCCGGCCATGATCGGGGCGATGATGATGCTCACCGGCAAATGGCGGGGCGCAGGGGTCTTCAACATGGAGGAGCTGGACCCCGATCCCTTCATGGAGAAGCTCAATATCCACGGGTTGCCGTGGGTGGAAAAGGTGCTGGCCTAGGCTGCCGTGCGGGAATCCTTGCTAAAGAGCATCGACACCTCCCTGTATGCGGGGATGCGGGCGGAGGCCCAAAAGATCCCCAGGCGGAGGGTGCACCATTGTCTGCATGCGAGCCCGGATGATCCGGTGCAGCGGCTGGTGGTGGATATGGAGCCCGGGACCTATATCCGGCCCCATCGCCATCGAAAATCTCCGAAGTGGGAACTTTTTCTCTGTCTGGCCGGGAGCGGTTCGGTGCTGCTCTTTGACGATGCGGGGGTGTTGACGGAAAAGGTCGCGATCGGGGCAAACGGCTCGCGTTATGGGGTGGAGATCCCGGCCGGGGTCTGGCACACCCTGATCATCGAAGAGGTGGGCACCCTGCTGGTGGAGGTCAAGCCCGGTCCGTATGCGGTGCTGCCCGAGGAGGATTTCGCCCCCTGGGCTCCGGCGGAGGGCGAGGCGGCCGCAGCCGAATTTGAGGCGGCCCTGCATGCTCTGCCCATCGGCAGGGCGGTTACGCTATAATTCCGGAAGAGAACAATGAGCCACAAGGTAATCAATATCGACTGTGACCTGAGCCAAGTGCCCACCCCCAGCTACGTCTGCGACCGGGCCAGTCTGGCCCGCAACCTGGCCATCCTCGACCAGGTGCAGCAGCGCACTGGCTGCCGGATCCTCCTGGCCCTCAAGGGCTTTGCCATGTTCAGCCTCTTTGGCCAGATCCGCGAGGTGCTGCACGGCGCTTCGGCCAGTTCGCTTTCCGAAGCGCGTTTGGCCCGTGAGGAGTTCGGCAAGGAGGTGCATGTCTATGCCCCGGCCTACGGCGATGAGGAGTTCGCTGAAATTCTCGGTTGCGCCGATCATCTGGTTTTCAATTCCTTTCGTCAATGGCAACATTTTAAAGACCGGGTGGCTGGGGCAGGCAAGAAGATTTCCTGCGGCATCCGGGTCAACCCGCAGTACTCCGAAGTGGATGTGGACCTCTACAACCCCTGCGGCCGCTTCTCGCGCCTCGGCGTGGTGCGCGAGAAGTTTCGGCCCGAGCTGCTGGAGGGTATCGAGGGGCTGCATTTTCATGCCCTGTGTGAGCAGGGTGCCGATGCGTTGGAACATACGGTTGCGGCCTTTGCGGAGAAATTCGGCGAGTTTCTTGGCAGGATGCAATGGGTCAATTTCGGCGGTGGCCACCACATCACCCGGGAGGGGTACGATCTCGACCGCTTATGCGCCACCATCAGCCGGATTCAGGAGAAATACGGGGTGCAGGTTTATCTGGAGCCGGGCGAGGCCATCGGCCTCAACATCGGAGTGCTGGTGACCCGGGTGCTGGATATCGTGGAAAACGAGATGCACACGGCCATCCTCGACACCTCGGCCACGGCCCACATGCCCGATGTTCTGGAGATGCCCTACCGGCCCGTGCTTTTTGGCGCGGGCGAGCCCGGCGAGTTTGCCCACACCTACCGCTTGGGCGGGCTTTCCTGCCTGGCCGGAGACGTGATCGGCGACTATTCCTTTCCTAAGCCCCTTGCCATTGGCCAGCGGCTGGTGTTCGGCGACATGGCTCATTACACCATGGTCAAGACCACCACCTTCAACGGGGTGCGGCTGCCCAGCATCGTGGTCTGCGACTCGCGCACCGGCGAGAGCGATGTGGTGCGAACATTTGGCTATGAGGATTATCGGTCCCGGCTTTCCTAGTGCCTTGTAACTTTTGAATCGACATCAAATTAATTCCCTCCCCCCTTGCGGGGGAGGGTTAGGGAGAGGGGGAAGTTGCCATTATCCCGGCAGGTTGTAGCTACCCCCACCCCCAACCCCTCCCGCAAGGGGAGGGGAGTTTTTCTGAAATAGTAAGAGTTACAAGGTACTAGTTCATTTTTTTTCTCCTACTGCGGCTGTTCTTCTTCCCGGCTCTGAGAAGCCGGGGTAATATGGAACAGCCGGTAGCCGTCCCCTGCCAAAATCAGCCGGTTCAATCCCTGCCCAGCCCAGCCGCCGGCAAGCAAATCCTCCACCGCCACCCCGCTGGAAAGCAACCAGTCTGCCTGTACACTGACCAGGGCCGGTTCCGTGTGCTCATTCATCAGCCCCAAAAGCCAGCCGTTTGTGGTCCGGCGCAGGTCGGCGAGGACATATGTGGCTCCAGGGCCCGTCAGTTCAATCCGGGGCTGCATTCCGAAGAAATTTTTGTAGATCGCGGTAAGCCAGGTGGTTCTGGTATCCCAGGCAAAGGTGGGTGCGCCGCCCGGGCTATTCATCAGGAAGGATGGGGCAATGAAGTCGCCCAGCCCAAAGGTGTTGAGCGCGGTGCGCGCCAGGGGATGTTCCTTGGTGACCAGGGCAGCGCTCAAGCGAAGGGAAGATTCGGTTTCGCTCCACACCTGGGCAGTGCCTCCCGAGGCCGGGCGCACCCCGTGCCAGTATTTCCAGGTCCGGACTGTCTTGGGCTGGGTCTGGGCGAGGATACCGTCCGGCGCTGGATTGAGGAGCAGGGGGGCGTAGCCGGAACTCCAGTCCGGACCCGGCCGTATGCCGCTGTCCCAGGCGGGCCTGGCCTGGCTTACGTCCACCCCGAAGACCTTGGCCATGGCTGCACCCCAGCCGGGGTTGTGCCGGTGATTCGCGTCGAACTGGCCTGGGAGGTCGAGGTTTGCATGGATATGCATGCCATGGTCGAGCAATTTGGCGAGGGCGGGAAGATCGTCCGGTTGCATCTGGAAGTTTCTCGGCAAAAGCAGGCTTTTGGCCTTCGATTGTGTTGTGTCCAGATCGACAAGGGGGTGGTTGATGAGTTTTGGCCGAAACCCCAACCGGCGGAGTCCGCCCCAGAGGGAGGCGGTTTCCTCGTTGGTCCGGTTCCAGCCCAGGTCGATGTCATGCGGCCAGTAGACGAGGATATCCGGCTCCAGGGGTTGCGACCCGGCAAGGAACCGCGACAACGGCAGCGCCTCCATCTGCTGGAACATGGTGCGCACTGCCTCGTACACCTTGGGCTTGGGCCGTCGTTCCTGATCCACCACCCCGAAACCCGCCTCCCGTGGGTACGGCGTGGCAAGAAAGTTGTTACGGTCGCTCCAGTGGAAAAGATGCACGCCCATGGCCCCGGAGAGCATGGCTTCCCAGGTGGAGCTGACAATGGCCTCGGTCTGACGGGCTGCCGCGCCGGGGAACAGGGTTTCCGTGGAGCTGTGGCCGGTTTCCGTGATCAGCACCGGAATGTCCAGGAGATCGCGGAACTTGGCGATGCCGAACTCCAGGGAGCGAAGCTCATGGCCTGCCAAGGCCCAGGCGTAAAGGTTGAGGGAGATGAAGTCCAGGGGCGCGCCCGCAGCCCGGCAGCGTTCGCTGATGGTTTGCGGATCCTCGGCGGTGTAATTGGGGTCCAAGCCGTTGAAGATGCCGGCCACCATGGAATAGGAGATCAGTTGCTCGGGCGCGGCGGCTTTCGCCGCCTTGGCGCCGGCGGCGACAAAATCAGCGATGGTGTGTTTGCGCCACTGAATGAGGTCATGGTAGCCGGAGCTGCGGATGGCCTGATGATCACCCCGGTCCTCCGGGTAGGCACGGGCCATGGGAACCTCGGCAAAATCGCGGAAGGTGGTGCCCCAGGCATTGTTGAGCCTCTCGATGTCCCCCCCGTAGGTTTGGGCCAGGAAAGCACGGTAGGCTGGGAGACTGGTCTGCTCATCGTAGCCGACCTGGCTCTTGACTGCGGCATTCTCCCAGAGATCGTAGAAGGCGAATTCGTTGCCGAGGATCCAGCCGCCGATGGCCGGGCTTGCCTTGTAGCGTTCGCAGACCGCAGCGATGAAGCGGGCAAAGGCTTCCTTGGCCTGGGGATGGCTGTAATTCAGCAGGGGGCTGGGGCCGTTTATTGTGCGGGCCATGGCCTGGGGGTAATTGGCAACGAACCAGGAGGGCGGGTATTGATAACCGATGAGGATGAAGAGTTTGAGTCCGAGCTGTTCGGCCTTTTTGACCAGATGGTCGGCCTGGTCCCAGCGATAGCCCCCTTCCCGCGGTTCCACGCTTTCCCAAACCAGTTCCACCCGCAGGGAGTTGGCATGGGCCTGTTGCATGGCTTCCAGGTCGTAGTCCAACTCGGCCAGGGTCTGGGTGGCGAAAACCGGCGGGTTCCAGACCTGATAGGCGAAGCCGTGGGGGATAAAGGTCTCCTGGCGGTCTGTGTCCCAGAAATAGCCTTGGCGGATGGTTAATCCGGCGGTGGCTGTGGTTGGCGGCAGGCAGAGGGTGAGGAGGAGTAGGGGGATGGTTAAGGAGAAAAAGTGGGTGCGACTTTTTGATTCACGGGAAGAAGGTTTCTGTGTTGACAGCATGGAGAAGATGCCCCCTGGATAGAGATGGATGTGTATTGATGTTGGGGCATTGTATCATCAGCGGGCTGGGATTGTCCTGGGTAAAAAGGTTTGTTCAGGAATTATGGGGTCTGCGGTATGAGATTAGTTTGTTCATTTCTTTGCTTGCCCAAAGAAACGAACCAAAGAAAGGGCCCCCGTGTCACTTGTCCCGCCGTTGGCGGGATGCCCTGCGCTCCTCAAAGCTGCCGGGATGTTGCAAACTCGCTGCGCTCAAACAGTGCAACCTCCCTTTTCGGCAGCTTTTCCGGTGCTCGGCTGCGTGCCAATGGGAATCTTTCTCCCCATTTGTCCTGCCGCGCCTCGCAGACGGGGGCGGAAAAGACGCTAAAACTGTTTGAGGGCGAAGCCCGAGTTTTTTAGCGTCCCGCCCTCGTCGAGAAGCAAGGGAAGCCCGCAGGGCCAGGACTGGCGGGGTGCCTTTTTCTTGTTTCTTCTTTTGGGCACGCAAAAGAAGAAAGAGAGCACAACAGAAAGGTTATCTCCATATTTCCAGGAATTTCAAAATGAATCCCATAAAAAAAGGCCGGAACCCCTGTGGGGCGTCCGGCCTTTTTTACATTATAAGGTGAAAGGTGCTACTCAGCGATCAGCCATCCCGTAACCGGATTCGCCATGGAGGGATTTGTCCAAGCCGTCGAACTCACCCTGCTGGTCGATCCTGAAGCCCACGGTTTTTTCCACCACCACACAGATCAGAAGAGTGGCGGAAGCGGCCAGGGCAATAGTCACTCCCATGCCGAGAAGTTGCACCTGCAACTGGTCGAAGGCGGTCCAGGCCCGTCCGGCTGCAGCGGAGGCCTTAACCATCCAGGAGTCGCGGATGAAAAAAGAGAGCAGGAGCACACCCAGGCCGCTGCCCACCCCGTGGATGCCGAAGCAGTCCAGGGAGTCGTCGTAGCCGAGCCGGATCTTCATGAGCAGGGCGAAGTAGCAGAGCAGCGACGAGGCGGCGCCCAGGGTGAGGGCGCCCAGGGGCTGGACCACGCCGGCGGCCGGGGTGATCACCACCAGGCCGGCCAGAATGCCGGAAACAAAGCCCAGGGAGGTGGCCTTTTTAAAGGCGATGGCCTCGACGATCAGCCAGGTCAACGCCCCGCTCGCCGCCGAGATCTGGGTCATCGTAAGCGCCCTGGCTGTTTCCAGGCCGCTCTGCACAGTGGAGCCGGCATTGAAGCCGTACCAGCCGACCCAGAGAAGCCCGGCGCCCATCATGGTCATGACCAGATTGTTCGGGTGCATGGCGGTTTTCGGGTACCCCAGCCGCGGGCCGAGGAACAGGGCGGCCACCAGGGCGCTGACTCCGGCGGAAACGTGGATCACCAGGCCGCCAGCCAGGTCGATAACCCCGTTGGCACCGGCGTTGAACAGCCAGCCGTCCGGGGCCCATATCCAGTGGCACAGAGGGCTGTAGACGAACAAAAACCAGAGAACGATGAAGAGGATGTAACCCCGGAAATAAACCCGTTCGGCAATGGCGCCGCTGATCAGGGCCGGGGTGATGATGGCGAATTTGCCCTGGAACATGGCGAGGACATATTCGGGCACGCCGTTGGTGATGGCCTCGTCGATGCCCTGGAGTAGAAAGTAATCCGGGTTCCAGCCGATGACCCCGCCGAGGATCCCCTTGCCGAAGGTAAGGCTGTAGCCGCAGACCACCCAGAGCACGCCGATCACCGCCATGGAAACAAAGCTGTGCATCATGGTGCCCAGGACATTCTTGGTGCGGACCAGGCCGCCGTAAAACATGGCCAGGCCGGGAATCATCAGAAGGACCAACCCCGTGGAGATCAGCATCCAGGCTGTGGTGCCGCTGTCGATGTTTTGGCTGTCCCCGGCCAGGGCAAGGCTGGGGAGGAGCCCAAGGCCAATGGTGGTGCAGAGTCGGGCGAAAAAACGATGGCGCATGGTGCCTCCTTGGTGTTTCGGGTTGATGTGGTGTGATAACCCACGAAACGGTTTGCGATAATCGTGCCACCGATGCGCTGTCTGTTTTCTCATGGAATATGCGCATTTTTTCGCAGGATTGGCGTGCGTTGCCCGGTTGTTCTGTGGCACAAATATGTAAAATACATGTTTGTTTTGCACATATTTGTATCGGTTTTTTGTGGAGAATCCGGCGGGAAGAGGGAGGGGGAGTTCGCAGGAAGCAGTGAGGCAGGAACTCGTATTTTTTAGGTATTGACCTGGATGGGCAAATAATGCGATACCCTTGAATAAGGTTGGTTTAAGGTTGGTTGTATCAACCTGGGGGGGGAGTTCTGGGGGAACGGCCCGTGATTTTTCAGGCAAAAGGAGAGAGGGGGATGCGCAAGTTTGTGGTAAAATTCAAGGTCGGGGGAGCAGAACTCTGGCGGACTGCCGCAATCGAAAAAACAACCGTCAATGCGCGGAACGTGGCCATGGCCATGGTTGAATTTCATCGAAAAAACGCCCGGGTCAGCGAAAAAATGACCGTCACCGAGGTGTACGAAGAGGGCTAGGGCAGACCGGTAAGGCTTTTCTCATGGGGATGTTGAAAAAAAGAGGGACGGCGAGGGCCGCTCCTCTTTTTTTTTGTGCAAAGCCGCTACCGGGAGTTGTTATGCGCGGCATGAGGCGGGGGAAACTGCAAAGAACCTCGGTCGAAGCTGTGCCCGAGAGAGAGCTGATCGCCGGGATTGTCGCCCATCGGAGAAAAAAACTGGGGGCAGCCGGGAAAGGCTGCCCCCAGTTTTTGGGGAGCTAAGGGGGATCAGGATAAAAAAGGCTCAGAAGGGCCGCATCACCCAAATGCCGCAGGGACAGGTGTCGCTGCAGAAGCCGCAGGCGATGCACTTGTCCGGGTCCGAGACATAGCGGTAGTCTTTGCCCTCCAGCTTTTCCCTGGAAATGGCCTGGGTGGGGCAGATGGTTTCGCAGAGGTGGCAGTCGCGGCAGGTGCCGCAGCTCATGCAGCGTTCCGCCTCCGCCGCCTCGGAGGAACCGGGGCACGGCTCCGGGTTGTAATGGGCCGCGGTCAGGCTGGCGTGGGGGATGAGCTGCTGGCCGAAATCCTTCCACTCCTCGCCCTTGAACCCGGCCAGGATGGCTTCCGCGGTTTTCTTGCCCGCGCCCAGGGCGTTGGTGGCCAAGCCGGGCCGCTCCACATCGCCGACAGCCGAGATCTTCGGATCGCTGGTAAGGCCCGCGGCGTTGCACTTGATCCAGCCCGCACCGCCCACGGTGATGACCTCGACGGTGTCGGGCAGAAACTTCAGGGCCGGGACATCGCCGATGGAGATGATCACGGTCTGGGCCGGGATGAGCTGGCCTGCCGCGTCAATGAGCCCCTCAGAGGTGACCTCCTTGGTCTGCACCGGCCATTTAAAGGTGGCGCCCAGCGCCTCGGCCGCCGCCTTTTCCTTGCCGAAGGCCAGGGGCTTCTGGATATCCACCAGAGTGACCTCCTTGGCTCCCAACCGGTACGCTTCGCAAGCCACATCGCAGCCCACGTTGCCTGCACCGATGATCACTACCTGCTTGCCGACCTTCATCGGCTTGGCGCTTTTCGCGTTTTTCAGGAAGTCCAGGGCCGGAATAACCCGCTCATGGCCGGGGAAGGGGATGGTGCGCGGCTGATGGGTGCCCACGGCCACAATGACGTGGTCGTATTTTTTCTTCAGCTCCGCGAATTTCTCCTTGGTCATGGCCACGCCGAAATTGGCCTTGATATTGGGCATGGAAAGGAAACGTGCAATTTCCGCGTCCCAGATCGCCTTGGGCAACCGCTCCCAGGGAATGACCTGGCCCAGCTTGCCGCCGAGTTGCTGATCGCGTTCGAAGATATGCGCCTCGACCCCTGCCTTGGCCAACTGCCAGGCCGCGTTCATCCCGGCCGGGCCGCCGCCGATGATGGCGACTTTCTTGCCCATCGGCTTGGCAAATTTGGGCGGCTTGGCGTCGCGGGCCGCACGGCCCAACATCTGCACGTCGATCTTCTCGTCCACCAGTTGCCGGGAACAGTTCTGCATGCAGAGGTTCGGGCAGACATAGCCGCAAACCGAGGCTGGCAGCGGGGTGTAGTCGAGCAGCATCTTGTAGGCCGCCTCCCCCTTGCCTTCGCGGATCAGCCGCAACCGGTCGATGGTGGGGATGTGCACCGGGCAGTAATAGGCACAGGGCGCGGCCTTGTCGCGGTTGGCCCAGAAGGGCTGCCGCCGCCTGAGATCCCCGGTCTCGATCATGCCGATGGGGGAGCGGTCCAGCCCAGGGGCCAGATCGCGGATGGGGTCGCCGCCGCCAAAGCCCGGGTTCCAGATCTTTTGCTTGAACTCGGCCATGGGCATGGGGCCTGAGAACATCAGGGCCCGGTCCTGGGGCGGGATGGAGATCAGCATCATCCATTCCTTGCGGACGGAGAGCTTCTTCAGTAGCCGGGTGCGGCCGATTTTTTTGAGATAAGCGGGCATCCGCTCCATGAGCCAAGCCCACTGCTCGTTGTTGGGCAGCACGGCCATGACGCTCTTTTTGTCATAGGAGCCGTCGTTTTTTCCCCGGTAGTAGATCCAGCCGCCGACCATGCCGACGCAGGGGCGGTAGCCCAGGACGTTTTTAGGATTCTTGGGTTCGATGCCGCAGATGACCCCGATGCCGCCGCAGTTGAATTCGGCAAAGGTGTCGCCCACCGAGCCCAGCACCCAGAGCTCCGGGCGCTGATGTTCGGGGTTCCATTTGGTCATGGTCAGGCCGCGCGCCCCGATGGAGCCGCCCACGTAGACCTTGCCTTCGGCCATGGCGTTGCAGACTCCGTTGGTGGCGTCGCCCTTGACGGTGATCTCGGCGCCGATATTGAGATAGCCCACGTCATCGGAGGCAGGCCCGTCGCAGACGATGGTGGTGCCGGGCATGCCCATGCAGCCCAACCGCTGGCCGCAGGGGCCGCTGACTTCGATCTCCACCTTCTTGCCACCGTTTTTCAAACGGCCGCCCACGTTGTGCTGGCCGTAGGTTTCCAGCTTCAACCGGGTGGATTTGGCAAAGGCCTTCTGAACCAGCTCTTCGAAATTCTTGGAGCTGATCCGCTGGCCATTGGCATCAAGCCCTTTTACGACAATTGCTTTACTCACAGCGTGCTCCTTCTTAACAGACGTATCTGATATTTAAACGTTCGGCCACATCCTTGTCATCGATGCCCAGGGCGTCGGACATGCCGATGGGCAGGCTCTGGGAGCGGCCCAGGGGCGCCATGACCTTCTTGACCTCGGTGCGGATGGACATGAAGGTCTCCACCACGCGCTGGGCGACCTGATCCGGGTCGAGACGGCGGTAGAGCTTGGGATTCTGGCTGGTGATGCCCTTGGGGCACAGGCCGATGTTGCAGACGTTGCAACGGTTCGATTCGGTGCCGAGACACCCTGCCGCCGATTGCATGATGAACTTGCCCATGTGGACGCCGCTTGCGCCCAGCATGATCAGGGCCATGCCGTTCTGGGTGACGTTGCCGTTCTTGCCCACCCCGCCCGCGGCGAAGATGGGAATTTCGTTCTGCTTGCCCTGGGCGCAGAGGTCGAGGTAACACTCGCGGACATTGGCGGCAATGGGATGGCCGGTGGCGTCCATGCTGATGTTGTAGGCAGCACCCGTGCCGCCGTCGATGCCGTCGATCATCAGCGCCCCGGCATAGGGGTTGCGCACCAGATTGTTCAGTACCGATTTGGCCGAGGTGGAGCCGGAGATTTTCGGATAGACCGGCACCCGGAAGTTCCAGGCCATGGACATGGTCTGGATCATCTTCATCACCGACTCTTCGATGGAGTAAAGGGTCTGGTGCACGGGGGGAGAAGGCAGATCCACGCCCTCGGGCACGCCGCGCAGACGGGCGATGAGCTTCGATACCTTGAACCACATCAAGAGGCCGCCGTCGCCGGGCTTGGCGCCCTGGCCGTACTTGATCTCGATGGCCGCCGGATCGCACTGCATCTCGGGGATGGCCCGGATGATCTCGTCCCAGCCGAAATAGCCGGACGCGATCTGGAGGATGATGTATTTGAGAAACGGGCTGCGCAGAACCCAGGGCGGGCAGCCGCCCTCGCCGGTGGCCATGACCACGGGGATGCCCAGGACCTCGTTGCAGTAGGCCACGCCTTGCAGCAACCCCAGCCACATATTGGGCGAGAGCGCGCCAAAGGACATGGAGCCGATGACAAAGGGGAAGATCTCCCGCACCGGCGGAATCCATTCACCGGCCAGCTTGCGGCGGACATATTCCTCCGGGGGCAGCACCCGGCCGAGCAGGGTGTTGCAGGAGAATTCGTGGCGGCCTGCATCAAGCGCCGGATCGGTGAGCATGGAGATCCGGTCGAAGATGATGCGGTCAAGCAGGCTCGCGCCCGGCACGTTGCGGCGGCCGCCGCGTTTGGCCGGTTCGCCCTGTTGGCTGTTGACGAAACGAAAGCGGTCGCGCTCACCGTTTTGCACCGGATGGATGGCCTCGTTGGGGCAGACCATGGCGCAGGAGCCGCAGCCGATGCAGCGCTTGCTCACCTCGGTGGACTGGCGGATGCCGACAAAGGTTTTGTACGAGCTGCCCCGTTCCGTGGCGGCAAGCACCAGATGGGGCATGCGCTTGCGCATGTAGGCCAGCTTCAGGGTGTTTACCGGACATACCGCGGCGCATTTGCCGCACAGGGTGCAGCGGTCTTCGCGGTGCTCGATGATCCAAGGCAGATCGTTGGGGGTCAGGCTGCTTGGTGTATTGGCAAGTGATCGAACTGAGACCATATCTGCAACTCCTGTCTGTCTGGAGGAATAATAACGGTGTGTTCCCGCATGGGCTGAAAATCCTTGGAGCGATCCCGGTCGGGGATCATGGCGTCAACGCCGCACATCTCGGAGGCAATGGCCCACTCGCCGGGTTTGCCGCCCACGGTGGCGGGGCGCATCTTCTTGGCGTCCATGACCAGCATGGAGGTTTCGTCGGGCAGGGTGCCGATCACCGCGTTGGGGCCGTCGATGATAAGCCTCCGGCAGGCATCGCGCAACCCGCGGAGAAAATCGCCCTGGGGGTGAGCGGCCAGCTCTTCGTTCTTGAGCGGGGTGATCACATGCTTGTAGGTTTCCAGAGGCAGCTTGAGCTGCTTGGTCACATAGTGGAGGATGTGGGCGAACACCTCGGAATCGGACTGGTAGCCGATGTAGCCTGGAAACCCGCGGCCGGAGAGCCAATCCTTGATGGGGATAAAGGCGGTGTTCTCGCCGTTGGTCATGGTGGCCACGCCCTGGATGAAGAAGGGATGGCAGGCATAGAGGTTGATGCCGTAGTTGGTGTTCTGGCGGCCCTGGGCCATGCAGATCCGGCTGGTGATCCGGCCGGAGTCCAGACCCAGCGCTTGGCCAACCCCGAGCGGCCAGCCCACTTCCTTGATCATGGCTACATCGGGCCAGAGAGAGAAGACGGTGAGATCCTGGCCGTGGGCCTCGCCGTCCTTGCGCAGGGCAAGACGGGTTAGCATCAGCCGGTTTTCCACTTCTTCAGCGGAGAGGCTGGCCCAGGTCGCCGATTGTTTGTAGACGCGAAGGATGTACTTAAAGCGGTCCTTGGCCTCGATCATCTGCCGTTTCACGTCAAATTCGTGATCGTACTTCAACTCGAAGCCCGCTTCGATCATGATTTTGTTCAGCCTGGCAAGGGCGGCCTCGGAGTGGGCGATCCCGGAAAGGATTGGATCTTTGGCATTGTATTTGTATTCCGCAAATTCAAGCCCCCGCAAGAGCAAGCCGAGGCCGCTGCCGTCATACCCTTCCTGCATGGCCTCCATGGCTTCCAGCACCGAAAAGGGGGAGAAAGGCTTGCTTGCGGTTTTCATGGCTAACCGACACATGTGTTGTCCTTTTTGGAGAGAGTTGTTTTCATAACCGTCCCGTGACGGTCTTTGTGTTATTTCTCTGGCCGACCCGTAAAAGTATTTTAGGCCGTTATTAAATACAGAAAAGTTCGCAATTCTACCAGGATTTTTTGCCTTACAACAGTGAATTCCGCAGCGGTAGAGATGGGAACGCTTTCCGGTCGTTTTTAGCGAGTCAAGGCCTGGGCGCGCGCTTCCAATTCCCGATAATGAAATAAGCGTTCGTATTCCACCAGGCCGGACATGGCCTGCGACTGGATACGAATGCCGGTCTCCTCAAGCACCGCGACCGGATTGAGGCCACCGATGACCACAGCCCCAATCTGGCCTTCAAGTACGGGGATTTCCAACAATGGCTGTCCCGGCCAGCCCACCATCAAAAACGCCCCCAGCCCGACTTTTTCCAGTTCTTGAATAAGGGAGAGCACCCCGTCGCGGCTGTCCGCCGGCATCTCCCTGAATCCCACCCCGATTCTGCCGTCGCCGGTTTTAATGGCTCCCAGGTAGTCGGTCATCCCGCTGCGGATGAAAATTTCCAAGGGGACAAGGCTGCTGCCATCATATTTGATGATTTCCACAAAGCGCACGGGCTTGCGGTCCCGGAGTTCCAGGAGGCCGCCGAAACTGGCGTGGGTGGGGATGCCGTGGGCCAGGAGCACTCCGTTCAGGGTTATCGAGCAGACTGTCCCCAGCCCAGCCATGTTCTCCGGGATAATCATATCCCCCAGTTGTTCGCCCGGGGCGAACAGGGCCATCATGCAGCCCATGGAATAGCCTGCGGCGTAAACCTTGCAGACCATCGGCACCGCCCGGGACAACAACGACAGGGGGATGAGGCTTATGTTGCTGATGACCGTGCCGCTTCGCCGATGCAGGTCAAAGCTCATCCGGTATGTCAACTGATCGATTTTTGCGGTGAGAAACCCGACTTTGTCAAAAATTCTGGCGTTGTCCAGCTCCATTTGGCCGGCGACGGTGATGCTCCGCCCTTTTTTGCCCAGATTGCTGGTTAACCCTCGGCGATCCAGCTCCAAAAGATAATGGCGCACGGTCCGTTCGCTGACCTCATGCCCCATGGCCTGGAGATTTTCCGTCAGCCGGGAGCTGGCAAGGGGGGCGTTCGCCTTTTGCAATAGCCGCAAGATCGCCAATTCTTTTTTTTCTGTTTTTTCAGCCACGCGGGAAAATACCTCTTTTGTTGCTATTTTTCAAACGAAAAAACGGCAATTTTGCCGAATATCGGTTGTTTGGCTTTGTGCCTGTTGGTCGAGTTTTCGTTGGAGTTTTGGGGCGAGAGTAAAGTTTTGCGGCCTTTTTGCAAGAGTTTACTCTTGGGATTGGATGTGGGGTGTGTGGCAATTTTGCCAAAAAAATACACGGATTGCTGGTTTGCTGGATGTGGTTTTTGTTGGTTTTATGCTTTTATAATGATGGGTTGATTTATATTGAAAAAAAAAAATCTGGTGTTACCATCGGCAAACCATTGCCGTATTTTTTGCGC
The DNA here is from genome assembly GCF_046883345.1 of Hydrosulfovibrio ferrireducens. NCBI lineage: Bacteria > Pseudomonadati > Thermodesulfobacteriota > Desulfobulbia > Desulfobulbales > Desulfobulbaceae > Hydrosulfovibrio > Hydrosulfovibrio ferrireducens. Next base: position 326,610 of record NZ_JALKCW010000025.1, read on the forward strand.
GCTACAGTGTTGGCATGAAATGAGCGCTGGTCCGTAACCAGGGGAAATCGGTTGGTTGCGAGGTGCAAGGAAGACGAACAAGCGGAGCGGGCAGCATCGGAATTGCATGGTGTTTGGCATTGTTGCCGGCTGCTTGTCGCCGAAAAATACACTATCAAAATAATGAAAAGAGGAACGATCATGACATTCAGCAAGCCAAACCGTAGCCCCGCCACCCTGACCAGCACCCGCGTGAACCCGGCTCCGGGTTCCGGTATCTGCGTGACCTGTCTTGACGGCTGCCGGGGTCCTTGCGAGATCGGTAAATCAGCCATCAAGGGACGGGAGATGCTCTATCCCGCGCCTTTCGGTAAAACAACCTCGGGATCGGAGAAAGATTACCCTGTTGATTTTTCCCACTTCAATATCCAGGGCACTGCGGTCGGCGCGGTGGGCGTGGCTGCCGACCCGGACTTTGCCACCTTTCCCGCCGTGGACACCACCACCAAGCTGGGCGCCGATGGCAGCATTACATTGAAATTCCCGGTATTCACCGGCGCCGTGGGCTCCACGGAGATAGCCCGGGTCAATTGGGATGAGATCGCCGTGGGCGCCGCCATCTCCGGCGTCATTGTCGTGGCCGGGGAAAATATCTGCGGCATGGACCCCCAGGCGGAATTTTCCAAGGGTCGCATAATCAGGTCTCCGGAGATGGAGCGCCGGATTGCCGCGTTTAAACAATGGTACGACGGCACCGGCGGCATCATCATCCAAGCCAACGTGGAAGATACCAAGCTGGGGGTGCCGGAGTATGTCATTGAGAAGCTGGGCATTGAGATTTTTGAGTTGAAATGGGGCCAGGGCGCCAAGGACATCGGCGGCGAGGTCAAGCTGCATTCCATTGAACGGGCCCTGCAGCTCAAGGAGCGCGGCTATATCGTTCTGCCAGATCCCACCAATCCGGCGGTGGTAAGGGCGTTCAATGCCGGCGCCATCACCGAGTTCGAGCGTCATTCCCGTCTGGGTATGGTCACGGAGGAGTCCTTCCACGCTTCGGTCACGCAACTCCGTTCCGTGGGAGCCAAATACGTGACACTGAAAACTGGTGCCTATCGTCCTGCTGACCTGGCCCGGGCCATTAAATACGCCTCCGATGCCAAAATCGACCTGCTCACCATCGACGGCGCCGGCGGCGGCACCGGGATGAGTCCCTGGCGGATGATGAACGAGTGGGGTATTCCCACCGTGCAATTGGAGTGTCTGGCTCACCAGATGTGTGAGCGTCTGGCTGCCCGGGGTGCCTATATCCCCCCCATCGCCATTGCCGGCGGCCTCTCTTTGGAAGACCATGTCCATAAGGCTCTGGCCTTGGGCGCACCGTATGTGAAGGCTGTCTGTCTCGGGCGGGCCATGCTCACCGCAGCCATGGTCGGAAAGACCCATGGCCGGCTTATGCGGGAAAAGATGGAAACCGAGGAAGAAAACGTTACCGATGGCTATCTGAAGCTCTTTGCCGTTGCTGCGGACCTGCGGGAGAAGTATGGCAAGGATTTCGACAAGTTGCCTGCCGGCGCCATTGGCATGTACTCTTACATTGATAGGATGAAGCAGGGCTTGCAGCAGTTCATGGCTGGTTCCCGGAAGTTCGCGCTCAAGTACATCGAGCGCAACGACTTGGTGGCCCTGACTCGGGACGCTGCGGATGTTTCCGGCATTCCCTATGTTATGGATTCTGACCGGGAAGAGGTGGATCGGATATTGGGATAAATTCGGTTAAGCCCATCAACGGGGCGTAACGCATCGTGCCCAGGATCATGATACCTGTTCATCTGTAGTTTTTTGTACTGGTCCGGACGGCATTAAAAGTTGTTTTTTTATGGTTCAGCACCACTCTGTGCAGGCGAGCAGAGTGGTGCTTTTTTATTTTGACTTGACATGAAGAACAATTCTGCATTAAGGAGAAACTCCTCAGATTGATAGCGAGTAGCAAAAAAAAACGGGTACTGTTTTGGTTCAGATCTCCCGTGGAGCTTCGTCCTCCCAACAATTTTTCTTTCTCAATTTTTAGGGAAGGTGGCATGACCTCTCTACTGACATTCCCCAAAGGTGGTGTGCATCCGCCTGCATCAAAGGGCCTGACCGAGAACCTCGCCATCGAGGTGATGGCCACGCCCGACGAGCTTGAGATTATTCTTGGCCAGCATATCGGCGCACCCTGTACTCCCACGGTGGCCCCCAAGGATGCAGTGCAGGAAGGCCAGGTCATCGGCGAGGTGACCAAAGGGCTCGGGGTTCCCCTTCATGCCCCGGTTGCCGGCACCATCAAGAGTTTCGGCATGTCCGGCCACCCCATGCGGGTCAGCGCACCTTCCATCACCATCCAGACCAATAAAGAAGCAGCGCCGGTGCAGTATTCCCGCTGCGACTGGCAAAAGCTCGCCAAGGAAGAATTGCTGGCCAAGGTGCACGGCGCCGGGATCATCGGTATCGGCGGCGCGGGCTTTCCCTCCCATGTCAAGCTCTCCCCTCCGCCGGACAATCCGGTGGATACCCTGATTTTAAACGGCGCCGAATGCGAGCCGTACATCACCGCGGACCATCGCCAGATGTTGGAACGCGCCCAGGAGATTGTCGAGGGCGCCGTGGTGATCCTCAAGATCCTCGGCATCACCAAGTGTTTCATCGGCATCGAGAACAACAAGCCCGACGCCATCAAGACCATGACCGAGGCGGCAGCAGCCGGTTCCACCCCGGAACACACTGTTGTTGTCCAGCCCTTGCAGGTCAAGTACCCGCAGGGCTCGGAAAAACAGCTCATCCAGGCCATCACCGGGCGCAAGGTGCCCGGCTTCGCCCTGCCTTCGGCAGTGGGCGTGGTGGTCCATAATGTGAGCACCGCCAGGGCTATATATGATGCAGTGGTGCTGTCCAAGCCCCTGTACGAGAAGGTGATGACCATATCCGGCAAGGGGATCAAGCGGCCCGCCAACCTGCTGGTCAAGGTGGGAACCAGGGTCAGCGACATTGTCGAGTACCTGGGCGGGGTAACGCCGGAGCTTGCCAAGATCGTCATGGGCGGGCCGATGATGGGCTTTGCCGTGTCCTCCCTGGATATCCCGGTGACCAAGACCACCTCTTCGGTGCTGTTTCTCGCCGAGGACGAGATCGACACCACCCCCCACTCTCAGTGCATCCGCTGCGGCTGGTGCCTGGAGGCTTGCCCCATGGGGTTAGAGCCCAAGGAGGTCGGCCTCTATGTGGAGGCGGGCCGGCCGCAGGATACCGGGCAGTTCGGGGTGTTCGAATGCTTCGAGTGCGGCTGCTGCGCCTATGTCTGCCCGGCGAAACGCCCCTTGGTCCAGTTTGTCCGGCTGGCCAAGATGAAGGCCAAACGTTGATTTTTTAGAATGTAATCCAAGGAGAACGGCCATTAACGAGCACGCTTCAGAAAACCAGTCCCCCGTTGCCTCGCAAGGGTTGTGGAAGGTTTCCATTTCCCCCCATGTGAAGAGCGGCGAGTCGGTTGAGAAAATCATGTGGACCGTGGTGGCCTGCCTGGTGCCGCCCCTGGTTCTTTCCGTATTCATCTTCGGCATCCAGACCCTGCTCATCACCGCGGTCAGCGTGGCGAGCTGCGTGGCCGTCGAGGCCGCAACCCAGAAGGCCATGGGTCGTAAAATCACCATTTCCGACGGCAGCGCGGTGATCACCGGTATGCTCATCGCCTTTGTCATTCCCCCTGGGGTATCGCCGCTGCTGCCCATCCTGGGCGCGGTCATGGCTATCGCCATCGGCAAGCATCTGCTGGGCGGAATCGGTTACAACATCTTCAACCCGGCCCTGCTGGCCCGGGCCTTTCTTCTCGCCACCTTCCCGGTGGCCATGACCTCGGCCTGGCTGCCGCCGCTTTCCGATATGGCGATCTTTTCCTATCTGGGCACTTCCATCGACGCCGTGGCCACCGCCACCCCGCTGGCCGTGCTCAAGACCCAGGGGCTCGGCGCCTTTACCGAACAGTTCGGCGCCGCAGCCAATCTCTACACCAATTTTTTCCTCGGCTGGCGGCCCGGCTCCATCGGCGAAACCTCCGGGTTACTCATTGTTCTGGGCGGGCTCTATCTGCTCTATCGCGGCTATATCACCTGGCATATTCCGGTTTCCATGCTGGCCACCATCGCTCTGCTCTCCTGGTGCTTCGGCGGGGAGGTTCTGTTCTCCGGTGATCCCCTGCTGGCCGTGCTTTCCGGCGGCGCCTTGCTGGGCGCCTTTTTCATGGCCACCGATTATGTGACCAGCCCGACCAACAAGACCTCCCAGCTCATCTTCGGCGTCGGCATCGGGGCGCTTACCGTGCTGATCCGTCTCAAGGGCGGCTATCCCGAGGGGATTTGCTACGCCATCCTGCTCATGAACCCGGTGAGCCCGGTGCTGGACGGATTCTTTAAGCCCAAGCGCTTTGCGCCTCTCCAGGGAGGTGGCAAATGAAGGATATTCTCACCATCATCTTCCGGTTGACCGTGGCCTGCCTGCTGGCCGGCTTGGTCATGGGCGCAGCCTTCATCGCCACCAACAAGGCGAAGAAGCACAATATCCATGTCAACGAGCAGAAGGTCATGCTCAGCCTGCTGGGATATTCTGAAAAAAAACCGGCCCCGGACAGCGTGGCCATGCATGAGATGTACCGCTACCTCGTCGGCGAAGGCGAGGAGCTGACCATGGGCTATCTCCTTCCCCTGCAAGATGGAACATTTTCCTTTGTGACCATCGATCTGGCGGGCACCTTTGTGGCCCAGACCCCCGTGGCGCTTGTCGCGGAAAAGGCAACCGAGGAGGGTGAGCGCACCCAGGCGGTTGGCGCGGCCATCGGCGCGGATAAACTGCTCCGTTACGCAGACCAGACCATCGTGGTCACCGACAACGGCAAGCGCATGGCCTATCTCCTGCCCGGCAGGTTTCCCGGCTTCAAGACCTTCATCGGGGCCATGCTGGCCCTGGACCAGGATTTCACCATCCGCGGTCTGGAGATCATGGAGCATGAAGAAGATCCTGGCTTGGGCGCGGAGATAGACCAGGAATATTTCAAGAACCAGTTCAAGGGCAAGCCCCTTGAAACGGTGAAGAAGCTGGAAGTCAAGAAAACGCCCCTGCCCGAGGAATACCTCAAGGCGCTGGAGGCAGGCAAGTCCGGTCTCGGCGCGGAAGAGGTGGCCCGCATCCAGGAACAGTACCAGGATGACGATATCTACGCCCTCACCGGCGCCACCATTTCAAGCAGCGCGGTGACCAACGGGGTCAAGGCGATGGTGAAGAAGTTCGCCTACCGCTTGGCGATCCTGGATCGGGTTTTGGCTGAACAGCATATCGCGACGCCTTTTTAGGAGAATGTGACAGTGGCGACTGACAAAACAAACCTGCAACTGGTGGTCAACGGGATCCTGAACGAGAACCCCATCTTCCGGCTGGTGCTTTCCATGTGTCCGGCGGTGGGAATCAGCACCACGGTGATGAACGGCTTCATGCTGGGGATCGCCGTCCTCTTTGTCCAGGTCTTTTCAAGCTGCACCATTTCCCTGTTCAAGAATGTCATCCATCCTCGGATCCGGATCCCAACCTACACCCTGACCATCGCCACCTGGGTAACGGTGATCGACATGGTCCTGGCCGCCTATCTGCCCGAGGCCTACGCCAGGATGGGCATTTTTGTCAAGCTCATCGTCGCCTTTGCCATCATCACCATGCGCTTGGAGATGTTCGCCTGCAAGGAGAGCGTCAATGCCTCGTTCTGGGACGGCATCGGCATGGGGCTCGGCTTCATGTTCGGCATGATGGCCCTGGGTTTTGTTCGCGAGCTGCTGGGCCTGGGCACCGTCCTTGGCTACGATGTGCTGGGCTTTAAGCCCTTGCTCTTCTTCGTGCTGCCTTTTGCCGGGTTTTTCTGCGTTGGCCTGATGATGGCCTTTTTCAACTATGTCGAGATCGTCTACAAGCGAGCAAAACGGGCCTGAGTTTATGAATATGCATGGTATGAGAAGAATACTGCTTTCCCTTGTTCTGCTCCTTGGCTTGCCGGTTCTGGCGCAGGCGCAGGAGCTGATTGCCGGGAAGTCCTTCGGTAAGGCGCCAAACGAGATCGTCGTCACCTTTGCCGGACCAGTGGACCGCGCCGTGGTTGAGGATCCGGCAAACTATCGGGTTTACGAGGAGCAGGATCCGGACATCAAGCTTGCGCTGGAAAGCGTGGTTCTGGCCGATGATCAGAAAACCGCCACCCTGACCTTTGCGGAGCCGCTCAATTCCCGGTTGCCCCATGTGGTCACCGTCAGCCGGGTTGCCGAAAGCGGGGTTGCGGCGACCTTTACGGTGATGAAGCCCTATCTGGGCTATCTGCTCTCCATCCTCATCAGCGCCCTGTTGATCAACAACTTCGTCTTTACCAAGTATCTCGGCCTCTGCGTCTTTTTCGGCACCTCCAAGCGCAAGGATACGGCCAAGGGCATGGGGCTCACCTTCACCCTGGTCATGGTGGTCAGCGCCATCATGAGCTGGTTTTTCTACCAGTTTATCCTCAAGCCCTATGACCTGAACTTTTTGCAGATCGTGATCTTCATCGGCCTGGTTTCCCTTACGGTACAGGCGGTGGACACGGTGCTGCGCAAGGTGAACCCCGCTCTGTTCAACGCCTTTGGCGTGTATCTGGTGCTGGTCATCGCCAACTGCGTGATCATCGCGGTGCCGCTGATTTTGGCTGACAACGAATACAATTTTTTTGAGTCCTTCATGCTTGCCCTGGGGGCAGGCGGCGGTTTCCTGCTCGCCCTGTATCTGATGAGTTCGGTGCGGGAGAGGATGGAGCTGGCCAATATTCCGCCGACCTTCAAGGGCGTACCCATCGCCTTTATCGTTGCCGGACAGTTTGCCTTGGCGTTTCTGGGATTCTCCGGGCTCACTCTTTTTTAGTGGCCGCACCTCGGTTTTACAGAGGCTTTTGCAAAAGGCCTCAAGAGTTCCCTCCCCCCTGGCGGGGGAGGGCTGGGGAGAGGGGGAAATAGCTATGACCCCGGCAGGGTGCAACTTCACCCACCCCCCGACCCCCTCCCGTCGAGGGAGGGGGAGTCAATTTGGAAGAGTTTTGCAAGAGACTCTATTGTAACGGCGTGATGATTTAGAAATAATTTTCTGCGGTTTACGTGGGATAGGTGTGGTAATGGATCCAGCATTAGTCAAACTCGCCCTGGGCGGCATCGCTCTTTTGGGCTGCATCGGTCTCTTCTTCGGCATCGGTCTTGCCCTGGCGGCGCATAAATTCGCCGTTGAGGCCAACCCCCTGATCGAAGAGGTCTTGGAGTCCTTGGCTGGCGCCCAGTGCGGCGGCTGCGGCTATCCCGGTTGCGAGGGCTACGCCATTGCGGTGGTCACCAACCCCGAGGTGCCGCCCAACCTCTGCTTTCCCGGCAAGGAAAAGGTGGCCGAACGGGTGGCCCAGCTCACCGGCAAGAAGATGACCGCGGTGGAGGATATGATCGCCCTGGTCCGCTGCTCCCGCAAGGAAGGCAGGGTCAGCCACAAGCACGAGTACATCGGCTTTGCCTCCTGCACCGCGGCCAATCTCGGCTTCGGCGGGCCGTCATCCTGCAACTATTCCTGCATCGGGCTGGGGGAATGTGCCGAGAGCTGCCCCTTTGACGCCATTGCCATGGTGGACGGCTTTCCGGTGGTCAACCCCGACAAGTGCGTGGCCTGCGGCACCTGCGTCCGGGCCTGCCCCAAAAAAGTCATCGAGTTGATGAGCCTCAAGGCCAGGGTGCATGTGCCGTGCTCCACCAAGGACCTTGGCAAGAATGTCCGCAAGGTCTGCGAGGTGGGCTGTATCTCCTGCCAGATGTGCGTGAAGAAATGCCCGGCCGAGGCCATTGCCTACACGGACGGCCTGATCACGATCGACCATCCGAAGTGCATTGCCTATGGCCCGGAGTGCCAGGAGATCTGTGTGGAAAAATGCCCCCGCAATATCATGCGGAAATACGAAGGAAGAGTAGCCATTGCCCGCCAGGCCGACGGCCTGAAGATGGCATCCTAGATAGAGGAACGAGGAAAACGATGAAGACAAAGTCAATCATGCCGCATCCGTGCAATCCGCAGAGAAGAACCTTTTTAAAGCTTTCCGGCCTGCTCGGCCTTGGCGCGGCTTCCGCGGCCCTGCTACCCACGCCCCAGGCGGAGGCGGTTCTTTTTGGCCCCAAGGAATACAAGGTTTCCTCGACCCGGCTGGTCATGGGCTCTTTTTTGTCCATCACCGCCATCCACACCTCCAAGGATGAGGCGGAAAACGTGATCGGCCTCGCCTGGGAGGAGATCGACAGGTTGGGCAAGCTCTTGAGCCGCCACGACTCCACCACTCCGGTTTCCCAGCTCAACAGCACCGGCGTCCTGCGCAAGGCGCCGTCCGAGGTGCTTGAGGTGGTGGCCCGTTCCCTCTATCTTAACAAGCAGACCGGCGGCGCCTTTGACATCACGGTCAAGCCCCTGGTTGATCTCTTTAAGGATCGTTTTGCCGCCGGTGCGACTCCCTCCGAAACTGAGATCAGCGCGCTTCTCCCCCGGGTGGGTTCCGAGCAGATCCGCTTTTCTGCCGGCGATATCTCCTTTGCGCGGCAGGGCATGGGCCTCACCCTGGACGGCATCGCCCCCGGCTATATTGTGGACCGTGCTTCCGCGCTGCTTGCGGCAAAGGGGATCAACAACCATCTCATCAATTGCAGCGGCGACATCCGCACCAGCGGCACCGCGGCCAAGGGCAAGCCCTGGACCGTGGCCATTCAGGATCCGGCCAAGCAGAAAGCCTATCCCGAGGTGCTGACCATGACCACCGGCGCCATCTCCACCTCCGGCAGCTACGAGGTGTTTTACGACCGCGAGAAGATGTTCCACCACATCGTCACCCCCCAGACCGGTCGTTCCCCCAGGCTGGCAACCAGTGTCACGGTCAAGGCGCATTCGGTCATGGACGCCGATGGACTGGCCACCGGGATCATGGTCATGCCGCCGGCGGAAGGCATTCGTTTCGCCGACAGCCAGCCGGGATGCGCATGTTTTGTTGTGGCTCAGGATGGGAGTTTTAAAAAATCCGCAGGCTGGAACACGCTCGTCTGATTGGTTGAGGCGACAGAGTGCAGGTGAAAAAAGAGGCCTGCGGGCCTCTTTTTTTATGGGAGAATGTGAACCATGTCCGAACTGAAAAATCCCCTGGAGATCTATGCGGCCCTGGCCAAGTCAAACTGCGGCCAGTGCGGGGTTCCTTCATGTATGGCCTTTGCCGCCTCGGTGCTCCAAGGGCAAAAGCAATTGGCTGCGTGTCCGTATCTGGACCCGGCGGTCGTCACCCAGTTGGGCCAGAGGATCGTCCGGCGCCGCTCCCTGGAAGATGACCACCAGCAGGCCATCCAGGAGCTGCGGCGGCAGGTGGCTCTTCTTGATTTTTCTTCTTTGGCGCCACGGCTCGGGGCGCGGCTGGTGGAGGGCAATCTGGCCATCAACTGCCTGGGCAAGGATTTTTGCATCACCCCTTCCGGGGAGATGATCTCCGACTGCCATCTCAACCACTGGATCTATGTGCCTCTGCTCTACTATGTGATCCTCTGCAAGGGCACAGAGCCGCAGGGCGAGTGGGTTCCCTACGCCACCTTGCCCGGGGCGGCCGAATGGAGCCAGTATTTCAGCCACCGCTGCGAAGAGCCTCTGCGCCATTTGGCCGATGCCCATTGCTCCCTGATTTTTGAAATGTTCCATCTGTTCGGAGCACAGCCTGTTGTCCTGTCTGGCGGCGCGGACCATTCGCTCCAAATCCTGCCTCTGCCCAAGGTGCCTTTCCTGATTAATTACTGGGAGCCGGAAGAGGGGTTTGCCTCGAAATTGAACATTCTGCTCGACCGCTCGGCCGCGGAGAACATCAACGCCCAATCCATCAATCTGCTTGCCCGGGGCATCATCGAGATGTTTCGCCAGCTTATTCTAAGGCACAGCCGGGACGGCAAGCTTTTCTGAGTAAACGGCCATCTCGGGCACCGCATCTGCTTTGTCATCGGCCTGCTCGTGTGCGATAGCACACTTCGCAGACCTCTTCCGCGCATCTGCACCACCCGATGGCCGTTTACGGGGGGGGGCAGTAATCAGTTCGTTTTAGCTCCTCTTTCGGTCCGGAGAATGAACATGACGATCCGTTCCCGCATTGCACCGACCCCCAGCGGCCTGCTCCATCTTGGCAACGCGGTAAATTTTATTCTCACCTGGCTGATGGTGCGCAAGGCAGGCGGAACGCTACGCTTGCGCATCGATGATGCCGATTGCCTTCGCGCCAAGCCGGAATATCTTGAGGATATCTTCCGTCAGCTCGATTGGCTCAAAATCACCTGGGATGAGGGGCCGACGGGCCCGGACGACTTTCGCTCCCGGTTTTCCCAGCAGCTTAGGCAGGAGCGGTATCGGAGCTTTCTGGCCGAGCTGGGGCGGTTGGGGCATCTCTATCCCTGCAACTGCTCGCGCAGCACGATCAGGCAACTCGCGCCGGATGGGGTGTATCCTGGTTTCTGCCGGGACCGCGCCGGAGCGTTTACGGCAGGGGAGGCGCAACGGGTGCGGGTGCCGGAGGGGAGCGTGTTTCGGGTGGAAGGGCAGGAGGTCGCGCTCTGCAACACGATGGGGGATTTTGTTCTCTGGCGGAAAGAGGACCTGCCTGCTTACCAATTGGTCAGCCTGGTCGATGATCTGGATGACCGGATCAATCTCATTGTCCGCGGCCAGGACTTATTGCCTTCCACTGCGGCCCAGCTTTTTCTTGCCGGGTTGCATGGGAATAATTTTTTCGCGGAAACAACCTTTCTCCATCATCCCCTGGTGCTGGGTGAAGACGGCAGGAAGCTCTCCAAGTCGGACAACGCTTTGTCCCTGGCAGCCCTGCGGGAGAAAAAGCTTTCCCCGGTTCCAGTGTATCAGGAGGTGGCACGGCAGGTGGGGATTGAGCCGGATGGGATCGTTACCCTTGAGGATTTGCTTCTCAGGTTTAGGGAAATTTCTTGATTGGATTCATCCGGTAGGCCAGGGCTCTCTTTCTTCTTTTGGGCACGCAAAAGAAGAAAAAGGAAACTACGCTAAGATTCTCCCCATCTTTTTCAGAGAGTACTCCATGGGCCCAGCCGACTCGGCTTGGCCACTGCCCGGGCCAGCCGACTGGAAAACTCCTCCCCGGGAATCTCCCTGGCTCCCAGCCTCTGCAGATGCCCGGTGCCGACCTGGCAATCGATCAGCTCGAATTTCCAACCCTTCAGCCGCTCAACCAGTCCGGCCAAGGCTACCTTGGAGCTGTCGCGCACCAGGCTGAACATGGATTCCCCGAAAAAGGCCGCGCCCAAGGAAACGCCGTACAACCCGCCGACCAGTTTTCCCCCCTGCCAGCATTCCACCGAATGGGCATGACCCAGGGCATGCAAATTCTGATACGCCTCGATCATCTCCGCACTGAGCCAGGTTCCCTCTCCCTCTTCAAGCCGGAGATGGGCGCACTGGTGAATAACCCCGGAAAAATCCGTGTCAAAGGTGAGGCGAAACACCTGCTGCCGGATGGTGCGTCCCAGCCGTTTGGACAGATGAAATTCTTCGGGAAACAGGACCAGGCGCGGATTGGGCGACCACCAAAGGATCGGTTCGCCGGGGGAGTACCAGGGGAAGATGCCCTGCCGGTAGGCCAGCAGCAACCGCGCCACGGAAAGGTCGCCGCCCACCGCCAGCAGGCCGTCTTCCTCGGCCAGGGCCGGAGGCGGAAAAAGCAGGCTGTCGCTCAGTTGGAAGACAGGCATGGGATTGGCTGCGGATGGATAAGGAAAAAGGCCAAGAGGGAGGGGCCCTCGGCAGGCATGTTCAGGCGATCCGCTGGATGCGGGGGATCTCGTGGATGCCGGTGGTGCAAACATTGAGATCCCGAAGGATGCCGTCGCTCACCCGGTAGATCCAGCCGTGCACCGCCAGCTCCTGCCCGGACTTCCAGGCGTTCTGCACCATGGTCGTATGGCAGACGTTGGCCACCTGTTCAACCACGTTCAATTCGCAGAGCAGGTCGAGCTTTTCCTTTTCGCTGGGCTGGGCATCGATTTCTTTCTGGTGAAACCGGTACACGTCCTTGATGTGTCTCAGCCAGTTGTCGATGAGGCCGTGCTCGCTGTTTTCCAGGGCGGCGGTGATGCCGCCGCAATCGTAGTGGCCGCAGACGATGATGTGCTTGACCTTGAGCACATCCACCGCGTACTGGATCACCGAGAGGCAGTTGAGGTCGGTGTGGACCACCACGTTGGCGATGTTGCGGTGCACGAAGATCTCGCCCGGCAGCATGTTGACGATTTCGTTGGCAGGCACCCGGCTGTCGGCGCAGCCGATCCAGAGGTACTCGGGCCGTTGCTGGCTTGAGAGTTTGCTGAAAAAATCCGGGTCAGCCTTTTTGATGGCGGCTGCCCAGCTCTTGTTGTTATCGAAAAGATGCTTCAAAACCTGCATGGATTTCCTTGAGGTGCGGTCAGTGGAGGTGATCAGTTTCGATTGGCGTTCATGGCGAAGGCGGTCAACTCGATGAGAAACTGGTTTAAGTTCTGGAGATCGTCGTGCCTGAGGACGATGTTGATCGCGCCCAGCACCTCCTTGCTTCGATCCGAACGCAGGGCCGAGATGAAGGCGAGGATCATCTCGCGGTCAAACAGCGTGTCGATTCCCTCGCACAGCGTCCGGAGGGCCTCTTCGACGGGCAGGGCGTCCCGGTAGGGGCGTTTGGAGGTCAGGGCGTCGAAGACATCCGCCACCGCGATGATCCGGCCGAACAGGGAGATGTCGGCGCCTGCCAGGCCGAGGGGGTAGCCGGTACCGTCCATGCGTTCGTGGTGCTGGGTCGCGCCATCGAGGATATGGGCTGGCAGCTTGATGGGTTGGAGGATTTTGTCGGTGAAGACCGGGTGCTTCTGGATCAGGCAGTACTCTTCGCTGGTGAGCTTGCCGGGTTTGCTCAAGATAAGTTCCGAGATGCCGATCTTGCCCAGATCATGCATGTACCCGGCGATTTCCAGGTCGTTGAGCTGCTGGCTGTCGATGCCGAGTTCCCCGCCGATGGCCAGGGCGTACTTGGCCACCCGGAAGGAATGGCCGTGGGTATACTCGTCCTTGGCATCGATGGCCGCGGCCAGGGCCTTGACCGTGTTCAGGTAGAGATCCTGGAGGCTGTCGTACAGGCGCAGGGTTTCAAAGGTAGGCGAGATGATGTTTTCGATGATGCCGACCAACTGTTTTTCGGAAGCGGAAAAAGCCCGGTGGTCGCCGGTGCGGATAAAGAGCATCTGGCCGCTTAACCCTTTTTTTTCCTTGATCGGCGAGTAGAGCAGCGAGGCGCCGTCCTCGCGGGTGCAGATGATGGTGGAGCCGGAGGCCGAGCGCTGCAGGTTGGCGCTCTGCCGGTTTGCGGCCACTTCCTCTTCCGTCATCCGGTGGGTGACGCGGATTTCCTCTCCCCACCTCCCCTTGGTCTGGATAAATCCCTGGTCCGCCTTGGTTGCCGTGGCGATTTCCTCCAGGATGATCTGGTAGCATTTTTTCAGGTCGTCGATGCCGATGATCTTCTTGGCAACCTTGACCAGGAAGTTCATCTGGCTGGCGAGTTGCAGCATCTCCTCGGTGGTTTCCTGGAGCTCGGTTTCCCGGAGGAGCTGGCTGTTCAGGGCCGCAAGGCAATAGAGGATGTGCGGTTCGGCCTGGTCAAGACGAGCCGGGTCTGGCGCGGCGCAGACAATCCCGCCGATGTTGGAGGGAAAGCGGAAGGGGTAGGCGCGGCTGGCCGGGGTGTCGTGCCCCTCGGGTTGCCGGCTTGCCACGGCCATCCCCTCGCTGTCGACCACGGTGACGGCAAGGTTGTGCGCTTCGGCGAGATAGTCGATTGATTGGTCCAGAAAAGCGGTGTCGAACAGATAGTCCCGAATAGAGGCCATGGCAGGTCAGTTCGTTCCGAGGATGTCGCGGATGGCCTGGGAAAGTTCTTCCCGGCAGATCGGCTTGTTTAAAAAGCCGATGCCGCCTGCCTCCTTGGCCTGCTCAATACTTTCTTCGCTCCCCAGAGCGGTGAAGAAGGCCACGGGGATATGGGTGGTGCGCTTGTCCGCCTTGATCTGCCAAGTTGCCTCAAAGCCACCCATGACCGGCATTTCGATGTCCATGATAATCATGTCCGGCTGGACTTCGACGGCCAGCTCGTAACCCAGGAGGCCGTTTTCCGCGGTGATGGAGCGGTGTCCCAGTTGCTGGACAAGCTGGCTGACGATGCGCCGGATCATGGCGGAATCATCGACTATGAGGATGGTTTTAAACATGAAGCATAACTCGCAACGTGTAAGGGGGATGTGGCCCCGGTGGACAATGCGCGTACTATACTCCTAAACCCGGAGGGAAGGCAAAAAAAATATGGGCCGCCCCTGTCTGGCCCGCGCTGGGCGGGGAAGTTCAGGCTGTTGTGAGGACGCCGGCCTATTTTTTTCCGGTCCGAATGGCCACGGAATTGGCGTGGGCGGTGAGGCCTTCCAGTTTGGCGAGCAGTTGGATATGGCCGCTGTCCGCCTGGAGGGCTTCTTCGGAATAGGCGATCAGGCTGGATTTTTTGATGAAGGTTTCCACGCCCAACGCCGAGGAGAAGCGGGCCGTGCCCATGGTCGGCAGCACATGGTTGGGGCCGGCCAGATAATCTCCGGCGGATTCCGGGGTGTGACGGCCGAGAAAGATCGCCCCGGCATGGCGGACACGGGTCAGCCAGAGAAAGGGCTCGCTCACCATCAGCTCCAGATGCTCGGCGGCAATCTGGTTGGCCAGCAGGATCGCTTCCTCCAGATCCTTGGCCAGCAAAATCACCCCCCGTTCGCTCAGGGATTTTCGGGCGATCTCGGAGCGGGAGAGCTTGGCCAGTTGTTTTTTGAGCTCCACCACGATCTGTCCGGCCAGCTCCTCGCTGGTGGTGATGCACATGGCTTGGGCCTGCGGGTCGTGTTCCGCCTGGGCCAGCATGTCGGCGGCGATGTAGGAGGACACCCCGGTTTCGTCGGCAATGATCAGTACCTCGCTGGGCCCGGCGATCATGTCGATGCGCACCCTCCCTGCAACCTGGCGCTTGGCCTCGGTCACATACTGGTTGCCCGGGCCGACGATCACGTCCACCGGGGCTATGGTCTTGGTGCCGTAGGCCAGGGCTGCGATGGCCCAGGCGCTGCCCGCCTTGTAGATCTCGGTGATCCCGATCTCCTGGGCCGCCACCAGCAGGGCCGGGTTGATCGTGCCGTTTGCATCGGGCGGGGTCATCATCACCCGCCGTTCCACCCCGGCGATGGCCGCGGGGATGCCGTTCATCAGCACCGAGGAGACCAGGGGGGTTTTGCCGCCCTGACCGCCCGGTACATAGAGCCCGGCTGAGTCCACCGGATGCACGAGCCGGCCGGTGATGGCGCCGTCTTCCCGGGTCACCATCCAGGATTGTTCCCTCTCCCGCTCGTGAAAGGTATAGATGCGCTCGATGGCAAGCTCCAGGGTGTCCAGGAAGTCCTCATCCACCGAGGCCATGGCCTCGTGCAGTTCTTCCTCGCTGACCCGGAGGTGTTTGACGCTCATCTCGGGCGCGTCAAACTTGCGGATGTATTCGATCAGCGCCTCGTCGCCGCGCTGGCGGATGTCGGCGATGATTCCGGTCACGGTCTGTTGGCAGGCAGGGTCGGCCAGTTGGAACCGGTCGCGCAATCCGGCCAGGATCTCTTTGCCCTTGGCAGAGGTGGTGGAAACGGGGGTGATGATCATGGTTTGCCTCTATTGTTGAGCGGCAGGCGGAGATTGCGGTTCGCGCCAGTCCGTCGTGGTTTGTTAATCCGTCAGAGTATTATACCGTTCGCGATGAGCCCTTCGACAAGCTCAGACCGAACGGCATCACATGGATACTATTCTCTCTATACCAGCGATTACAGGGGAAGAAAAGTCCTCTTCGCACAAGGAGCCAAGATTGCGCGGCCGTGCTTGGCATTGCCAAGAGGCAGGGGAACGGATAAGCTGGAAGATGTGGGCCTTTGCAGGCTTTTTCCTCAAAGGGCTAATAGCCCTTCGACAGGCTCAGGGCGAACGGTGTTTTTCTTGAAATCATTGATTGTTCCGCTCGTGCTGAGCCTGTCGAAGCACAATAACGCTTTTATAAGAAGCCAAGCCGCCTCGTGCGATGCGGCGGGAATGACCGACTGACAGGACATATCCATGTTTGGCGCATATCTTACGGCGGTGCGGGAGCTTCCCCGCCCGCCCCGTCTTTTTCTGATCTTCACGGCGGTCAATGTCTTTTCCTGGCAATGCATCGCCGGGCCGGCCATGGTCCTCTTTGCCCGGGCCCTCAATATGCCCCCGGCCTGGGTGGGGCTGCTGCTTTCCTTTCTCCCCATTTCCATGCTGCTGGTGGTGTTCACCGTGCCTTTGGTGGAGTGGCTTGGCCCCCGAAGGCTGCTGCTGTGGACCTGGCTTGCCAGAAATGTCCTGGCCCTGTCGGTTTTTTTTATCCCCTGGGCAATAAGCCGCTGGGGCGAGGCAGGAGGCTGGCAGGTACTGCTCTTCGCCACTCTGGCTTTTTCCCTCATCCGGGCCGTGGGCGTGGGCGCCTGGTACCCGTGGCTGCACGAGATCGTCCCCCGGCCGCTCCTCGGTTCTTACCTCTCCATCGAAGCCGCCATGAGCCAGTTGATCATCATCGCCCTGGCCCTGGCCATGGCCCTGATCCTCGGATTGGGACAGGGGTTGAGCCGCTTTTTTCTCCTGTCTGCGGCGGGCATCGGCGCAGGCTTTTGGAGCGTGCAGCTTATCGGAAAGATCCCGGGCGGCGAGCGTGTCGCAGTAACGGATTTCAGACTCTCCGGCCGGAGCCCCTCCTTGCGACAGGCGCTGGCGGATCAAGAGTACCGCCGCTTTTTCGTCCTCGCCATGCTTGGCACCGGTTCGGTCATGTGGCTCAATGCCGCTTCGGTGATGTATCTGCGCGACATGCTCTTCTATTCCGAGACCAAGATCATGCTGCTCTTTGCCGCAGGCGGGATCGGGGTGGCCTGTACCGTCCGTTTCTGGGGCAGGGCCGCCGACCGTTTCGGCAGCGTGCCGGCCATGATTCAGCTCCTGGGTGCGCATGCGCTGCTGGCTTTTTGCTGGTGGGGGCTGCTGCCGGGTGGCCGGATAACTGGGCTGCTGGCAGTACCGGTCATCGTTTTCACCACGATCTTCAATGCCGCCTTTACCATGGTCAGCGCCAGCGGCATGCTCCGCCGGGTGCGCGACGAGGGGAGGGTGGCCTATACCAGTCTCTGGATCCTCGGGGTCTCCACCGCCAACGGGTTGCCACCGATCTTGGCCGGGCTGCTCATTGATTATTGGGGGATGGCAGGCTTCCGCCTCTGTTTTCTCATCGCCGGCTGTATCGGTTTGGCCGCTGCCGGTTTCATGTTCGGACTGTCGACGGAAGAAGGCAAGCCGCCCCTGCACGAGCTGCGGCATCTGATCCAGCCGAGCCAGCCCTTGCGTTCTCTGGCCAGGGTTTTTTGGATTACCTTGGGGTTTGGGGAAAAGAAGGGAGGGGAAACAGGCGGGGATGGTCGGTGAATCGAGAGAGGCCAAACACGCCCCCAGTCTCCCCGGTTTAAAGGGCACGACGCGGCTGCTCACGGCGATTGACCCGGAACACGGCTTCACCTGGCCTTGTGAAGAAAAAGTGTAACGCAACTCGCCCAAGAGGAACGTTTTTGCTACTGTTAAAATATAGATAGACGTTGTAATCCCGTTTTAGAAAACAGCACCCCCCAGGCCGCCATGCGAAAAAAAACAATCCGTATCCCCATGCTTCTTGTGCTGGTCAGCTTTTGCTGGCTGGCCGGACCAGTCGCGAGCGCGGCGACCCGTAATGAATCGCGCTCCGCTGGACAACCCGCCATCGATGTTGCCAGGCTGGAAATGAGAATCCATGACCTGATCAACCAGGAGCGAAAGAATGCAGGGCTGCCGACTCTGGCATGGAGCCAACCCCTGCAACGGATCGCCCGCGATTACAGCCAGGATATGGCGACGCGGAACTTTTTCTCCCACATCGATCCGGAAGGCCGCAATTTCGTCCAGCGTTACCGGCGGGCCGGATTCAAGTGCGCCGTCAGAACGGGTTTCTTCTTTGGCATTAGGACCAATCTGGGAGGAGAAAACATTGCCTATAATCATCTCTCCAGCGCCATCGTGCATCGAAAGGGGCAGGCAATGACCTCCGGGGAGGCGGAGGAGCAGTTTGCCGCCGCCGTAGTCAGGCAATGGATGACGAGCTCCAGCCACCGGCAGAATATCCTGACCCGTCACTACCGGCGGGAGGGGATAGGCGTCGCCATCAGGAAGGACGGCAAGGTGCTGATCACCCAGAATTTTTGTTGAGTGCGTGCCGCGGCTGGTGAGCGAAGGGAAAAGAGGCGGAAAAAAGTTGGGACATTCATGCTATTGCTTCGGTGGTTAAATATCTAAGCCGTCATTCCCGCGAAGGCGGGAATCCAGAGGGATGGATGCCCGACGAAAGCATTCGGGCATGACGTATTTACTCGCCGGATCAATAAGAGACTAAAACAACTTCTGCTGCCCGATAACCCCTGGCAGCCGCTGGGGAGACTTGATCCTCAGCACCTTGTTGACATTCATCCGGCCGGTTACGACCTCAATATCACGCACCGCAACACCAAACTCCTCCGCCAGAAAGCGCACCATGTAGTCGGTCGCCTTTCCACCCCGCGGCACGGCCTTGACGCTGACGCAGAGTTGATGCCCCTTTACCTTGCCGATGGCATCTTTCTTGGCATTGGGGGTGCCGAGGATATTGAGGACCAGAACAGCGCCGTCCCAAGTGTAAAAGGGTCTTTGCGTCATTGCTCTTATCCCATCGGGTACAGAATCTCTTGATTGACGCTGTCGCACTCTTTCAGGAGTTCTTGGGAAAGGACGGTTTCCGAGGCCCTGAGGGTATCGTCCAGTTGCGAAGGATGCGTTGCCCCAACGATGGTGCTGGGGACAAAATCAAAACTGAGCGTCCAGGCCGCCGCCATGGTTGCCGGAGCAAGCCCATGTTTTATGGCGATGGCTGCATATTTTTGTGCGGCTGCAATAGATCGGTCCCCGGCAAATCGCCCAGCCTGCGCTTGCATCCTCGGATCAGGATTGTTCAGGTAATCCCCGAAGCGAAAGCCGTCCCAGTGGCGGTCGGACTTATACTTGCCGCTCAATACCCCGCCGGCCAAGGGCGAAAAGGGGAGCAGGCCGACCTGCTCTTTTTTGCAGACGATGGCGATTTCATCCAGGAAGCGCCGGTTGAGCATGGAAAAATTGTTCTGGATGCTCTCAAATCGCTTGAAGCCCCGGTAACGGCTGGTCTCCAAGGCCTTGGTCAACCCGTAGGCGTTCTCGTTTGAAGTCCCGATATAGCGCACCTTCCCGCTGCGGACGAGCTGGTCGAGCGCTTCGAGGCTCTCTTCAATGGGCACCACAGTGTCGGGCCAGTGGACCTGATAGAGATCAAGGTAATCGGTCTTGAGTCTCCGCAAGCTCCCTTCAACAGCGGTGGTGATATGGAAGGCATCGATGGCCGTAAGCCCATGCCGTACCGGGGGGACAAACCAGCCATTGGCCGCTCCGGCGACTTTCGTGGCAACGATAATTGCATCCCGTGGCTTCCCGGCCAGCCACTCCCCAAAAATCTCTTCCGTGATCCCATAGGTTTCCGCTGTTGGCGGAACGGGATACACTTCGGCGGTATCGTAAAAGTTGACGCCATTGGCATAGGCCTTCTCAAGAATTTCAAACGATATTTTTTTATCGCATTTTTTCCCGAAGGTCATGGTCCCCATGCAGATGTTGGAGACTCGCAGGCCGCTTTTTCCGATATAGTTGTATTGCATATGGGTGGTCGTAATTTGTGTTTGTCAATGCCGAGGCAGCGCTATGTTTAACGGCGCGCGCTGTTAGCATGTATTGCTTAGCCACTTCGACAAAACTATCCGATGGGTCCATTTGTTATATTTGAAAGTGTTTCATTTACATCAAAAATCTTGGCATGCACTTCTGGGACTCCAAAGCCTTTTAACCTGGCAGCGTGTTTGTCAAGATAGGCTTTCGCGGTTTCTTCTGTTTCAAACAAGTAAATACCGCCAGCTTCTTTTTCATCTTCATTTTCTGTCCATATTTTCCATATGAACCCAGGCTCTTCGGTTATAGAAATAGCAAGCTCTCTCAGTGCTTCGGCCATTTGATGTCCAAAAGGCCCGGTGAATGGAAAATCTATTTGTAATAACTTTGCCATATGCGCCCTCTTATTGTTATTGGCGATCCGCCGTGTGGGAAAGTTAGGGATATCTCATTTCACTGTTTTTAATGAACTCTGGCTTTGTTAGCTAGGTTAACTGCTTCGGGTTCAAGCCCAAGGCCTGTGCCAGCTTTTCCGTGTGGCCTTGCGGAGTTTTGCTTCCCCCGATTCCATTTGAGAGAGAGCGGACTGAGTGATTCCGGCCCGTTCGGCAACCTCGGCCTGGGTGAGGCCAAGGTATTCCCGCCAGGCGCGGGCGAACGGGATGCCGTCTTGCGCGTGCAAGCCGACCACCTCGTGGGGGATGTAATCGCCTTCCGGGATGCGTGGCGTTTTGGGTTTGACCTGGGCAGCCTCGCTCATCGCGCTTTTTCGCCCCTCACGCAGCCATGGCGTGATGCGGGCAAGCGATTCACCGGCTATTTTTTCAGCTTCCTCGGTGTCGTAGTCGGCCTGCAAGCCAAGCCAGAATCCCGGCGTGGTGCCGAAAGCGCGGGAAAACCGCAGGGCGGTGTCGGCGGTGACCGAACGCTTCCGGCGCAAATCTCGCTGATGCGCATGGCCGAAACGCCGATGGCCTTGGCCAACCGGTATTGGCTGATCTCCATGGGTTTGAGAAATTCTTCCCGAAGTATCTCGCCGGGATGGATGTTGGGCAGTCTGTTCATGGTTGCTCTAAGTAATTTGTTCCGGGTTCAAGCCCATGGCCTGCGCCAACTTTTCCCGTGTGGCCTTGCGGAGCTTTGCTTCCTCCGATTCCATTTGGGAGAGTGCGGCCTGGGTGATCCCGGCCCGTTCGGCAACCTCGGCTTGGGTGAGGCCCAGGTATTCCCGCCAGGCGCGGAGGTAGGTGATGTCCCGGTCAATGTGCATGGACACCACTTCATGGGGCACGGCGTCTCCCTCGGGGATGCGCGGATGAAGCGGCTTTATGGCTGCCGCCTCTTTCGGATGTTCGCGGGCGAAGTCGGCAAAGGGGATAACCACGAAGGCAGGCACCCCGCCTTGGTAGATCGGTTGGATTTTAGTAGGTTCGATCATCGCGTTTTTTTACCTCCTCGATGGACACAATCTGAACGGCGTCCAGGACATCGAATAATACCCGGTACCGGCCAACGCGCAGGCGGTATTCATGGCGGTGGTTGACCAGCTTTTTTACCTGCGTGGCGCTTGGAAAATCGGCCAGAGTGGCGACCGCGTTCTTGATTTCCCGGCGAGTGTCGCTGTCGGCTATCTTGTCAAGCTGCTTGCGGGCTTTCTTTTGCCACTCAATGCTGTACATGTTAGAATATAAGTTAATTATAAGTTTTTGTCAAATTGGCGAGGAGCATTTGCAGAGGAGGGCTCTCCTGGCGTTCTCTCCTTCAAGGACAATCCCGCAAGGCCCAGGAGGTATCATCAATATGTTGTTGCAGGGATCTGGCGGAAGCCAGAACCTTGCCGTTGATCTTGTTGGCCTCGGTCATGCGTTTGAAGCTCAGAAGCCAATCCAGCCCGTTGTAGGATTGATTGATCGAAAGCTCGATCCCTGCAATGAGGGGGATTTTTTTCGCGACCCATTTGCCGAAAACCTTATTGGAAGCGGCTATTTTTGAAATGTCGAGCAGGGCCTTCAGCTCCGGGGATTCTGTTTCGAAATATTTTTGCAGTTTCGGATCGTCGAGCAGGGCGTGGACTTCCTGGTTTGAGGAGGTCAACTGTGACATCAAGCCGGACATCCCATCCTTGATGAATGTTTGCCAATCGAGGATGTTGCTGGTGAGTTCGGAGATTTTGCCTGCGGAAGAGAGCATTTTTAACCGTTGTATCTTGGCCCCTAGTGCGGCAACATCCACCCCCTCTTGCGCCATCTGCGCGGCATTTTTTTCGTAAATATGCTGCAACCGATCCGCCGCTTTGCCTCGATTGGCAACCCCTTCCAGCAACTGTCCGGTGAAGTATTCGATGCCGTCCTTGGCGGCATTGAGCAGGGCGTTGCGGTTGGCGGTTTCCCAGGTGGTTACCTGTTCTTGCGCCATGGTGATGGTGTTGTGGAACTTGTCCCTCTGGGTGAGGAACCCCTGTAATTTCTGGTTCAGCTTTGCGCAGTCCGGCGCCTTGATTATGGGCTTGCCGTCAGCCTTTCCATCCCGCGGCTTCGTGGCTGGAGCAGAGCCATCGCCCTCATTCTTTAAATTCTTGGCCACATAGGCGGTGGCGTTTCGCAGATCGACAACCCTGGGGTCATTCTCGGGGTTGACCAGAAATTGGATGTCCTTGAGCGGCATGGTGTCCCCGAAGAAGGGGGTGGGCGGGCTTGGCTCGGCGGCGGTGTCGAAGGGTTTTCGGGCATCGGCGGCAAGGGATTCCGGGTCATCGTCCAGGGTTTTAAAGGCAAGGGAAGCATCCGATAAACTTTTGAAGGCCACGCCCTGGGAACCATCCAATTGCTTGAACGACTGCATCATCTTGTTGTGTTCGGCCTGGAAGGCTGCCTCCTGGGCGCGCTGGAGTTCTGCCGCCTGCTGGGCGGCAAGGGCGGCGGCTTTTTGCTGGGCGGCAAGGGCTTCCTGCGCATTGTTCGAGCTGGTGGGGGGCGCGAACATGGAGGTCAGCAACCCCTGGAAGATGGTGCCCACGACCATGGCATTGATGTCTCCGGATGTAACGCCATGCTTCTTGGTTTTGTGCCCCCCGGCAGGTTTATCGCACACGATTTGTCCATTTACACAGGTGCACGGTATTCCCTGCAGCGCATACGCTTTGGCCGATCCTTCGCAATCAAGCGCCGGACCTGCCAAAACCGGCAGGGGCAAGAGCACGCAACAGAAAATCAGAAGATGCTCAAAAAAATGTTTTACTTGTATGTTCATCGTGCGAGTCCCGTCCCGTGTTACTTGTCCACCATGGCTTCCCATTCATAGATCTTGTCCTGTCCGCTGCGGGCGTCCTTGGCGTCCGGGACCAAGAGAAGATACTGTTTCATATACCGGATTGCCGACTTGAACCACTGCATCTGCGCGGAGAGCAGGGCCAGATTGAAATAGGCGGGCGGGTAGGAAACCGGGTCCACCTCGATGGCCTTCTGGTATAGATCAATCGCCTTCGTATACTCCTTGCGTTCGTTGAATGCATTGGCCTGCACGACAAATTTTCTCTGCTCTTCCGACACCGGGGGCTTGATGGTAAGGGCTCGATATTTGGCGGCGATTGTCTGGAAAAGAGCAAGCTCCTTATCCTGTTTCTCCGGCAGGTTCTCCATGCTTTGTTGGATAACATAAAGGTCGTCTGCGACCTTTGTTAAGTTCGGCAGATTTCCTGCGATCATGAAACCGGGAAGTGTGATTGCCCAGCTCGGCCCCCACTCATTGACAGCGAAATCCTGCCTGGGCGCTAACAAGGACATGTCGAAAGCACGGGGAAGGCCCGGTTCAGGGGTAAGCTCCCACCTTACCGTCCCGTTTTCATTAACAATGATGTTGGTAATGTGACGCACGGGTGTAAACGGTCCTGTCGCCGTATATATCTTGCCGGCGCGTGCAGCGTTCAGAATATCATCCACGGCAACGGCACAGGTCATATCCGGCCGAGGAACAGGGCGATAAGCTACCTTGCCCACTCCTGCACATCCTGTTAATATAACCATGAGCATAATATAACTACTGAAAACGAGAACAGTTTTGGCCTGATACCTCATAACCGGTTCCTCTTCCGTACAATTTCTTTTGCAAATGGCATCATGATGGATATTCACGACGCTTATTGTTTCATCAAGGCTTCCCTTCGTAAATCTTCTCCCGGGCGCTGTGGGCAATCGCTTCTTTTTCGGCGTTGATTTTCCTATTTCCGAGCTGAAATATCCACCCGAGCGACAGAAAGGGTAAGCGTATTCCCTCTTTCCGTTGCTGGAGAACTATCGGTCTTTTCCTGTCCCCGGTTCACAACCAGTTGCACCATGCTTCCCGGTTGCCCGCGTAGCTTCATGAGTTTTTCTCCATCTCCCTTGAGAAGAGACAATTCGGTTCCATCGACGGCAATAATTTCGTCTCCTTTCCTCAGCCCCGCCTGTTCAGCCGACGCCCCCGCAATTACCTCTGTAACCATCAGGCCACCCGACGCACCGGAAGAGACCACGGCGCCAATTCCCCCTGTACCTAATGGCCCGAAGAGGGCGAGCGCAAACGGCATGGTGCCGATTGCTGCAATCCCGTCACAACGCACTTTCGGGCCGGCAAACAGGCTGTCATTGCTGTTCATGATCACTTTAAATTTCATCACGTTCGATTTGAGCACAATGCGGCCATTCTCCCACGTTCCTTCGGCCTGGTTTTTTTCGGGGGGCAGGGAGCATGCTCCCGTCGTGAAAGGAGGTATCTCCGGCGACTCAAGCGTTCCCAGCAACTTGCTCCCCCTCGACTCAAGGTGAAAGGTAAGACTTTTGCTGTCGTATACGTTGGGAGAGGGAATTGGATCATCATAAATCCAGGCCTCGGTGCCGCCGGCAAATGTAACAGTGGTATTCATTGTGATCGTCAATTTGTTTCCGTCAGCAACGATAGAGGCCGATATGCCGTCGGCTGACACCCATTCTCCAGAAAAGGCGTTAATCTGCTCTATCTGTTCGAGCCGATATTCCAGTTTGATGATCTCGTCCTTGACCTTCTGGCTGTCAGTTGCCTTCGGCGCCATTGCAAGGTATTTGCGATAGCTTGCAATGGCATCCTTCAGTTGCCCTATCTTGGACTGTGCCAACCCCAGATTGTACCAGGCGGGCGCCAAAGTGGGGGCAATCTCGGTGGCCTTCTTGAACTCCTTGACGGCTGCCGCCAACTCGTCATTGCTCTTCGCCATTTCCACGGCAGCCATGCCGCGCACCATGTATGTGTGGGCATCCTCGGTATTGCTCTGGGCCAAGGCTGGCGCCGTCAAGGCTGCGACAAGGGAAATCGTAAGCAGCAAAGAAAAATAAGCTCGGTGCATATGTCTACTCCCGGAGATATAAAGGGACGTTAGCGTGAGAGGCGCAGGGTGTGTGGCTCTATTTCAGTTCCCATTCGTAGGTCTTGGCTTGAGCAGCGCGGGCATCGTTGGCGTCCGGCACCAAAAGCAGATACTGTTTCATACTTTTTGTTATCGTCCCTTTTTCTGCAGCAGGAATTCCCACTCGTAGATCTTATCCTGCGCGCTGCGGGCGTCCTTGGCGTCCGGCACCAATTGGAGATACTGTTTCATGTACGCGATGGCCGTCTTGAACCGCTGTGTCTGGGCCGAGAGCAGGGCCAGGTTGAAGTACGCCTCCGGGTAGGAAACCGGATCGACGTCGATGACCTTGTTGTACAGATCGATGGCCCCGGCATAATCCTTCTGCACGTTCGCCGCATTGGCCTGCACGATGTATTTCCGCTGCTCCTCCGACACCGGCGGTTTGACCTTCATCCCGCGATATTGGGCCGCCTTGGCCTGAAAAAGGGCGAGTCGTTCGTCACGATTCTTCTGCAACGCCTGCTGGATAACAAAGAGGTCGTCGGCAAACCGTTGCGCCTCAGGCAGGTCTTCGAAGACAAAGGAGATCAGCCCCGGAAAATGGATTTTATAGGGGCGCACAATCCCTTCCAGGCTCTCTCCCACAACATGGAGGCCATGGGCGGGAAATTCCGTTGTTTTTATAACCACGATGGGCTGGTCCAAGAGATCGGCATAGAAAAAGAGGATACGGGGGTGCACCTCGATCCGGTCCTCCAGGGCGCTACTGCCGGAAAAGGCCATGAACAGGAGTTCGTTCTGCGGGTCGTACCAGAAGGCGATCGGGCCGCTTTTGCCCCGGATGAATGCCTCTAACGCCTCCTTATTGGCTTCATTGTTAAGGCCGGGTTGCCCATGGTATTTGATGCCGGGGTTTTTGCTGCTGGCCAGCAGCGCGGCCAGATCCTTCTTCGCCGCCTCAGGGCTTACAATTTCTGGCCTGGGCGTGGGGTGATAGGTGTACCCTGCCGGGATAACGTCTTTGGGCTGGCTCCCTCCGGAACCCATGGGCGCGCAGCCCGGCAAAGCGGCCATGATGGAAAGAGACAGAGTGAATCCCAAGAGCGTTTTCATCCGAGACATACGATTTTTTCCTCCCGCTGTTTCCAAATTGATACGAAGAGTGCGGCTATTCAGTTCAATCAGTATTCCTGGCGCATCATTGCTTGGCTTGTAGCGAAGAGACATCGATGCGCTGGATGGCGAGGGTAAAGGGGGTTGGGTTGCCTTTCCGCCAGAGCTCCAGAGTGACGGTGCTCCCAGGCTCGCCGCGCAGCCGCATCACGGCTTGGCCTGCGGAAAGGCTTTTGACTGCCACGCCGTCTATGGCCAGTATTTCATCCTCGTCGCGCAATCCCGCCTCAAAGGCCGGGGTTCCCGGCTGCACGCGCACTTTCAAGCGTCCCTGCCAGCCGTATTGAACCATGGAGAAACCGCCATCCCACCATAAGGTGAGTCCATAGAGTGCCACGCCCAGGCCGCCTTTTCCGAGGGGGCCGTAGAGCGTATCTTCCGCTGTTTTCTTCCCGACGGCAACGACGCCGCCGCAACTGTCGTCGCCCAGAAGGGACATTTGCGTGGAGGCCTGGTAGCTTGTGCTCTCATGGTGCAGGACGATCTTGCCCTCGCGGTCGTTCAGTTCGCCGGTGGCCTCCGAGGTGTCCGGGGGGATCATGCATTTGTCCGCGCGCAGACCTCCACGGCTCCAGGTGCCGGCGAGACGGTTGCCCTGCAGGGTAAGCTGGTATTCCGCCGGGGAGTACCCCAAAACCGGGACATCGCCGACCAGGGAATAGGTGGAGCGCACTTCGTCTTCCGGCACCCGCCGCTCGTCGGTTTTAAGGGTCAGCCGGTTGCCGTTGAGCGTCAGGCGGTACAAGGAACCGTCCTGTCCCACCCAGAGTCCCACCCGCGCCTGGGCCTTGGCTGCCAATTCCCTCCGGAATTCGAGTTTGACAATTTCATCGCGCACACTTTGCGCGTCCTTGGCGTCTGGGGCAAGGGTCAGGTATTGGCGAAAGCTGGCCATGGCCTCGTCATTGCGTCCCAACTGGGTCTGGGCCTTGCCCAGGTTGAACCAGGCAATGGCCATCTGCGGGGCAATCTCGGTGGCCATGCGGAACTCGTCTTCAGCCAGGGCCAGGTCATCATTGGATTTGGCTATTTCAATGGCGGCCATGCCGCGAAGCATATGGCGCCGGGCATCTTCCGGCGTGCCGGTGGCGCGGGGTTTTTGCACTACCGTTGGTTGCGGCGCAGCAGTATGGGCCGGGGCGGTCGGCGCCACCGGATTTGGCGCCGCCTGTGCCCTGGCGCTTGGCGTGGTCGCATTCTGGGCAAGGGACTGCGGCGCGGGTGGCTGTTCCACCGCGCATCCGGCCAGCAAAAGGGTGGCTATGCTCCACAAGAAGATGGGATTGCGCATTGTGCTCCTCCGGGGTTGGTACTTAAAGGCATAGTGGCTGCGCCACGGGATTATCGTTTCGTGGTTCCGGACTCCTCGTCAAACACCGGGCATTTCCGCTCGGGCGTGTAATTGGTGTAAATCTTGTCGCTGTAGTCCTTGTGGCAGGGCAAACATTGCCCCACCCGCAGGATGCGGGCCAGCTCTCCCTTGTTGAAGGGGCGCAGGTCGGGCCGGGCGCTTTTCTGCAGCGGCTTGCCTTCGATATCCACATAGCCGTCCAGCGGCGGAGTCGGGCCTGCCTCGGTTTGCAGCCCCTGATCAACCCCGCTGAAACGCCACTGCCCCTTTTCCTTCCAGGCCGTGCCCTCGCCCAGTCCCACGGTCTTGGTGGAGGTGTGGCAGTCGGCGCAGGCGCGGCCCGCCTTTTGGGTGGTGTGGGGGCTTAAGGCCGCCATGGTCAGCGAGTTGAAGGAGCCTGCCGGTTTGCCCTGTTTGTCGATGAGGGTCACGACATCCTGGCAACCGGGGGTGACGGTGACGATCTTATCCTTCCACACGGCCAGCATGGGTTTTTCGTAGCGGAGGTAGGAGCGGCCTTCCTCCCACCAGCCATCGGTTTCCTTGCCGGTCAGCTTGTCGAGATGGGTGTCGCGCATGTCCCGCTTGGCGTGGCAACCGTAGCATTGCGGAATCCAACTGGAATGACAGGAGGCGCAGCCCATGCGTTTGTGGCCCTGGTAGTCGCAGATCCCTGCCTTGGGCGGGTTGAGGGGATGTTTTTTCTCGTCGAGTTTCCCGGTCAGCACGAAGCGGCCATCGGGTTCCTGCTTGATATTGTTCATCTTTTTATTTTTTCTGGTTGTCCCGGGCGCACCGTTGTTGGTGTGGCAAAGCTCGCAGGAGATCTCCAGCGCCTGCTCGTAATGGGCGTAATTGGTGCCGTCGCCCATAATCTCGTCGCGGGTGTGGCAGTCGATGCAGGCCATGCCCTGCTGGTGGTGGATGTCCGCGGGCAGATCGAGATAGTAGCGGTCGCCGGGCAGCTCTTTTTTCGATGGCCCGCCGTGTTCGTAGGGGGTGCCGTAGCTCTCTCCCTCGTAGACCCCGATGAAGGAGGTGCCCACCCTGCCGCTCCGGTTATGGCAGCGGATGCAATTTTCCATGGGCACCTTTTTGTTAATGAGCGGGTGCGGCTTTTTTTTGTCCTGTCCGAACCGGAAAAAGGTTTCCCAGGGCCGGATGGCTTTAGGCGCCTGGGGCCGGGTGTAATGGCAGGCCGTGCAGCCGCCGCCCTTCTCGCCGAAGAACCCCTCCAGGTCGCCTTTTTCCTTCCAGAGATGGCAGGTGGCGCAGAGCTTGCGGTAATAGTCGATGGCCAGCGAGGTCTTGCCGGTTTTGATCAGTTCCTCCACCGAGAAGGCGCCGTTTTGATCCGGGGCCTCGCCCCAGTAGTGGAGCAGGGTGGCGAGAATGCCCCGGTTGGTGGCCATGAGCGAGTTTTTCACCTTTTTGACATCCTGGGCGTGGCATCCTTCGACCCCGCAGGTTTTTTCCACCACCCGCAGGTCGCCGGGGTTCTTGACAATGCCCCTGTGCCCCCCCTTCTTGTCGATGGCCAGCGGATCGCCGAGATGGCAGGACGAGCAGCCCAGCACCTCCCGGCCATGGGCCGGGTCGAGCTTTTCCTCCTTGTGGCAGGAGAGGCACATCTCCACCTGGCCGTTGACCAGTTGGTAGAGTTTGTCCGGTCTTTTGGTCAGGTTCTCGCGGACCACCAGGGCCAGCACCACCAGGAGCAGGGAGAAAAGAAGCCAGCGCGGGGAGAAGGAAGGGAGCTTCATGGCAGGACGGTTTCCCGGTAGCCCTCGGCCGTCGGGTAACGGCGGCCCTGGCCGAAGGCCTTGGTCGTGACCTTGAGGCCGAGGGGGGCTTGTTTGCGTTTGTATTCGTTGATCCGGATGCGGCGGACCACGTCTTCCACCATTGGGCGGGCAAAGCCCATGGCCACGATCTCACCGATGGAGCGATGCTCTTCCAGATAGGCGGCCAGGATCGCGTCCAGCACCGGGTAGGGCGGCAGGTCGTCTTCGTCGCGTTGATTGGGGGCCAGCTCGGCGCTGGGGGGCTTGTCGATGGTGCGAAAGGGGATGATCTCCCGGCTCTGGTTGAGATGCCGGCACAGACCGTAGACCAGTTGCTTGGGCACGTCGGAGATCACGGCCAACCCGCCGCTCATATCGCCGTACAGGGTGCAGTAGCCCACGGCGTTTTCGCTCTTGTTGCCGGTGGAGAGCAGCAGTCGCCTCTGCTTGTTGGCAATGGCCATGAGCAGATTGCCCCGGATGCGGGCCTGGATGTTCTGTTCGGTGACATCTTCCGCAGCCCCGGCAAAGACTGGGGCCAAGGCGGCGAGATAGGCTTCGAACAGACCGGTGATGGGCAGAACGGTAAAATCGATCCCCAGATTTTTGGCCAACTGTTCGGCATCCTCCAGGCTTTCCGGCGAGGAGTAGGGCGAGGGCAGGGCCACCCCCAGCACGTTTTCCGGCCCCAGGGCGCGGCTGGCAATGGCCGCGGTCAGGGCCGAATCCACCCCGCCGGACAACCCGATGACCACCTTGGAAAAGCCGCATTTTGTCACATAGTCGCGGGTGCCCAGCACCAGGGCCTCGCAGACCTCGCCGGTTTCCTGCCCCGCCTCGGCCCTGCCGGGCGCACCGTGGATCTCCCCTTGCCAGGTTGCGGTGTCGACCACCACCAGGTCTTCGGCAAACCGGACGGCTTGGGCTACAACCGCGCCGTGTTTATCCAGGGCGACGCTGCCGCCGTCAAAGATCAGGGAGTCCTGGCCGCCCACCTGGTTGACGTAGATGAGCGGAAGAGCGTGGCGCTGGCAGAGGTTGGCGAAGATCTTGTGCCGGATACCGCCCTTGCCCAGATTGAAGGGCGAGGCTGCCAGGTTGATCAGCAGGTCCACGGGGGTGTCGGCCTGGGCCAGCATGGCAGCCACCGGATCGGTGGCATAGAGGGGGTGGGGAAAGAGGCTGGTGTCGTTCCAGATATCCTCGCAGATGGTGACGCCCAGGCGCAGCCCCTGGTAGCGAAAGGTTCCGCTGCCGCTGCCCGGCTCGAAATAGCGGGCCTCGTCAAAGACATCGTAGGTGGGAAGGAGCTGCTTGTGGGTGGTGAACAGTACCTCGCCGTCGGCAAAGAGCACCCCGCTGTTGTGCA
This sequence comes from Hydrosulfovibrio ferrireducens, assembly GCF_046883345.1. Lineage (NCBI taxonomy): Bacteria > Pseudomonadati > Thermodesulfobacteriota > Desulfobulbia > Desulfobulbales > Desulfobulbaceae > Hydrosulfovibrio > Hydrosulfovibrio ferrireducens. The sequence goes on from NZ_JALKCW010000025.1 coordinate 357,632, forward strand.
GGGGTTTGCCCATGGGGGTGGGGTTGCGGGTGACCAGGCCGCAGACCACGCCGATGCCGATGCCGTGGGCTGTTGCCACCATCTGGGCAAAGGCCCGGTCCTGATCGTCGAGAAAGGCGGGGCGCTCAAGCAGATCCTGGGGCGGATAGCCGCTGACGGCAAGCTCCGGCAGGATGGCAAGCTGGCAGTCCGCGGCCCTGGCTTTTTTCAGCCAGTCCGCGATCCGGGCGATATTTCCGGCAAAGTCGCCGATAACCGGATTGTATTGGATGAGGGCGATTTTCATGGCCGCCATCATAGCATACTCCCTTGGGAAAGGGGATGGAAAAAGGTCCGTCCCACCGTTGTCCGCCCATCATTTTGCTTGCCAAGGAATGGTTTGTTTGGCTAAGCTAAGAGCCGTTCTCGACACGCCCATGGGCAGGGGTATTGTGCCGCAACGATTTGCCTGAAACCGCATGGCCGCCCTTACGCGGACAACCCCTGCCGGCTGGCCATCTCCGGCCGCCGCTTTCCCTCAATCAGGAGTCTCCTTGAAAAAATACTTTGTTCTCGATACCAACGTTCTCTTGCACAATGCCGATTCCATCACCTCTTTCGCCGACAACACCGTGGTTTTGCCCATGTCGGTCATCGAAGAGCTGGACAAGTTCAAGAGCCATAACGACGAATTGGGCCGCAATGCCCGGCATGTGATCCGCCAGCTCGACGCGCTGCGCCAGAAAGGCAAGCTCGGCGAAGGGGTGCCCATGGAGGGCGGCGGCGCTTTGTGGATTTACATGGAAAAGGGCCAATGTGTCGACACCGGGTTGGACATGCATGTGGCGGACAACCGGATCCTGGCCGTGGCCTTCACCCTTCTGCAAAAAGGGGAAAAGGTCATCTTTGTTTCCAAGGACATCAATGCCCGGCTCAAGGCCGATGCCATCGGCATCGAGGTGATGGATTTCGAGAAACAGAAGGTCAATATCGACGAGCTGTACCGGGGCCAGCGGGAATTGCTGGTGCCGGGGAGTGTGATCGACGAATTCTATCAGAAGAAAGAGGTGTCCAGCGAGGGCCTCAATCTGATGCCCAACGAGTTTGTTCTCCTGCGCGATGAAAACGATGAAAAGCACACCGCCCTGACCCGCGCCCGGGAGAACGAGATGCTGGTCCCCTTGCAGGAGGAATACGAAACGGTCTGGAACATCCGTTCGCGCAGCAAGGAGCAGCGCATGGCCTTTGAGCTGCTGATGGACCCGGCCATCCAGTTGGTGACCCTGGTGGGGCAGGCGGGCACCGGCAAGACCCTGCTGGCCCTGGCCGCGGCCCTGGAATGCGTGCTCTCCCTCAAGCGCTACGACCGGATTCTGGTTTCCCGGCCCATCATCCCGCTGGGCAAGGATCTGGGCTACATGCCCGGCGACAAGGATGAAAAGTTGGCCCACTGGATGCAGCCCATTTTCGACAACCTTACCTATCTGATGGCCGACGGCACCAGGCGCAAGGAGCACGAAACGGACGAATCGGCCAAGCAGAAGGTGGACAAGCTCCTCCAGGCCCATGTGGTGGAGCTGGAGGCCTTGACCTATATCCGGGGCCGCTCCATCCCCAGGCAGTTCGTGATCGTGGACGAGGCCCAGAACCTGACGCCCCATGAGGTGAAAACCATTATCAGCCGCGCCGGGGAAGGAACCAAGATGGTGCTCACCGGCGACCCCTACCAGATCGACAATCCCTATCTCGACACCAGCAGCAACGGGCTGACCTATGCGGTGGAACGGTTGAAACAGCAGAAGATTCACGGGCACATTACCCTGCTCAAAAGCGAGCGGAGCCTTCTTGCCGCGATAGCCGCCGATTTTTTGTAGCACCTGCTTGTTCTTTTGTCGGCTTTGACTATAGTATTTCAACCTGCCGGTTTGTTTTTAGTCTTCAACGTTGCGAGGTCCACCCGTGGAATTTGAACCAAAATGGATAGCCTGGGAGATCACCAGGCGCTGCAATCTCAAGTGCGTGCATTGCCGCTCCTCCTCCGGGCTTGAGGCAAAAGGGCACCCCGATTTCACCCTGGCCGAGGCCAAACGGGTGCTCGACGATATCGCCTCCTACGGTAAGCCGGTGGTGGTGCTTTCCGGCGGCGAGCCGCTGCTGCGGCCCGATGTGTTCGAGATCGCCCAATATGGAACCGACCTGGGGCTGCGGATGTGTCTGGCCACCAACGGCACCCTGGTGACCCAGGAGATCTGCGTCAAGATCAAGGCTGCCGGGATCAAAATGGTATCGCTCAGCCTGGACGGCGCCAGCGCCGAGGTGCACGACGATTTTCGCTGCCAGCCCGGCGCCTTTGCCGGCACCCTCAACGCGGCAAAGCTCTTCAAGGAGAACGGGATTTCCTTTTTGATCAACTCCTCCTTTACCAAGCGCAATCAGGAGGAGATCCCCAAGATCTACCATCTGGCCAAGGAGCTTGGCGCCACGGCCTGGTACATGTTCATGATCGTGCCCACCGGCCGGGGCGAGGATATCATGGATGAATTGATCGCCCCTGAGGATTACGAAAAGCTCCTGGTCTGGCATTACGAGATGGAAAAGAGGGAAAAGGATATCCTGGTCCGGCCCACCTGCGCCCCCAACTATTACCGGGTCGTGCTCCAGCAGGCCAAGGAGCAGGGCGATGACTATGAGCGCCGGACCCTGCAGTTTTCAACGGGCGGCTCCAAGGGGTGTCTGGCCGGGCAGCTCATCTCCCTGATCGATGTGGACGGCAATGTGCTGCCGTGCAGCTATTTCCCCATGGCCGCCGGCAACATCCGCGAGAAATCCTTCAAGGAGATCTGGGAGCATTCGGAGCTTTTTCACGATCTGCGCAATTTCAAGGCGTACAAGGGGCGCTGCGGCTCCTGCGAGTATGTCAATGTTTGCGGGGGATGCCGGGCCAGGGCCTATGCGGTGACCGGCGACTACATGGCCGAGGAGCCTTACTGCACCTACATACCGCTCAAGATGAGAACTGAGGAGAAATGAAAGAATGAACGATACCTTTTTGAAGGCCTGTCGCGGTGAGAAGACCGAATATACCCCGGTGTGGCTCATGCGCCAGGCGGGCCGTTATCTGCCCGAGTACCACGCGGTCCGCAGCAAATACACCTTTCTGGAGATGTGCAAAACCCCGGAGGCCGCGGCGGAGGTGACCATCCAGCCCGTGGATATCCTGGGGGTCGATGCGGCCATCCTTTTTTCCGATATTCTGGTGCCCCTGGAAAAAATGGGCGCCCCCCTGGAATTCCACGAAAAGCGGGGGCCGGTTTTCCTGGAGCCGATCCGGGACCGGGCCGGGATGGAGAAGCTGCATGTGCCCGACCCCGAAGCGGAGCTTGGTTATGTCATGGAGACCATCCGCATCCTGCGCCGGGAGCTGGCCGGCAGGGTGCCGCTCATCGGGTTTTCCGGGGCGCCCTTCACCCTGGCCACCTATCTCATCGAGGGCGGCTCGTCCAAGAACTACTTTTTGACCAAGAAGATGATGTACACCGATCCGGCGCTGTATGCTGATCTGCTGAACAAGATCACCGACTGCACCACCCTGTACCTCAAGGCCCAGGCCGCAGCCGGGGCTCAGGCGTTGCAGATCTTCGACTCCTGGGCCGGGGTGCTGGCGCCCAATGATTTTGCCGAGTTCGCCATTCCGTATGTGAAACGGATCATCGCCGCCCTCAGGGCGGACGGCGTGACCGTGCCCATCATCTATTTCGCCAACAACGGCGCGACCCTGCTGCCCCAGTCGCTGGAGAGCGGGGCCGACGTGCTGGGGCTCGACTGGCGGATTACGCTTGACGAGGCGGTGAAGGTGGTGGGGCAACGGGTGTCGCTCCAGGGCAACATGGACCCCATCGCCTTGCTGTTGCCGCCGGCCAAGATGGAAAAACTGATCCAGAACATCCTCGATCAGGCCAAGGGCGCGCGGGGCCATATCTTCAACCTCGGTCACGGCATCGTCCCCGAGATCCCGCCGGAACAGGCCAGGTTCTTTGTCGAGGCGGTGCATCGGCTGAGCAGAAAAGGATAAGCGGGTGATTCCCTCCGTTGCCCAATGTTTTGCGCTGATGGAGCAGTATGCGATGCTGCCCAATATCCGGGAGCATTCCCTGATGGTCGGCAGGGTGGCCGGGCTCATCGGCAGCGGGTTGAGGCGGGCCGGCCGCCCGCTTTCCCTGGAGCTCATCGTCAGCTCCGCCCTGTTGCACGACATTGCCAAAACCGCCACCCTGGAGACGGCGTTGCGCCACGATGAATTGGGAGGGGAAATCTGCCTGCAACATGGCCTTGACGAGCTGGCCGAGATCGTGGCCGAGCATGTGGTCCTGAAAGGCGCTTTGCCCGAGTGCTGCACGGAAAAGGAAATCGTCTATTACGCGGACAAACGGGTGCTCCACGACCAGGTGGTGCCCCTTGAGGCGCGCCTCGACTATATCATCCGCCGCTATGGCAACGAAGACGAGGTTCTCCACGCCAGAATCCGGCAAAACTTCGCCCAGGCCCATGCCATTGAGGCGCGGCTTTTCGCCGGGCTTGATTTTTCTCCGGCCGAGCTGGAGCAACGGTTACGCCGGGATTTTTTCCCGCTGGAGGCGTTTGGCACATGAAAGAACCCATCGGCGTTATTCTCCTCAATCTCGGCGGGCCGGAAACCCTCGCCGACGTGGAGCCGTTTCTGGTCAACCTCTTTTCCGACCGCACCATCATCCGGCTTTCCCCTTTCCCTTTTTTGCAGAAATTCATTGCCCGCAGGATCGCGGCCAAACGTGCGCCGAAGAGTTGCGAAGCGTACCGGTTGATCGGCGGTGGCTCGCCCCTGGCGGGGATTACCGGCGAACAGGGAAGGGGGTTGGCAGAGGCCCTGGCCACGGACGGTAATTTCCAGGTGCGCATGGCCATGCGCTACTGGCGGCCGGGAGCGGAAACGGCCCTGGCGGAATTCGCCCAGGCCGGGATCCGTCGCATTGTGGCCCTGACCCTGTATCCCCATTATTCCCGCGCCACCACCGGCTCTTCGCTGGATGATCTGCGCCGGGCCATTGCTGCCTCGGGGCACGCCTTTGAGCTTGCCGAGATCCGGGAATGGCCGGATCAGCCTGACTATGTCGGCTGCCTGGCGGAAAGCATCAGCAACGGGATGGCGGGATTCGGCGGAGAACCGGTGCAGTTGGTCTACAGCGCGCACAGCCTGCCGGTCTCCTTCATCCGCGAAGGCGATCCCTATCTGGATCAGATCAAGCGAACCATCGCGGCGGTGGAAAAAAGCACCGGCATGGCGGGGCGCTTGTGCTTTCAGAGCCGCAGCGGCCCGGTGGAGTGGCTCACCCCTTCCACCCCGGAGATGCTGGAGCAATTGGCCGGGGAAGGGATAAAAAATGTTCTGATGGTGCCGATCAGCTTTGTCTCCGACCATGTGGAGACCCTCTACGAGATCGATATCCAGTATCGGGAGCAGGCTAAAGAGCTCGGCATGCGGCTTGAACGCACCGACTCCCTCAATACCCATCCCCTTTTCATTGCAGGGCTGGCCACGCTGGTGAAGGATACCTGCGCAAAGCAGGGTTGGCTCTGATTTCCTTCTGCTGTTTTTTCGCGATATTTTCGCCCTGATACGCGATCGCGTATCGCTCTTTTCTTCCGGCACGGCATGATTTTTTATTTCGTTTCGGCGTGCTGCAAGTCCAATTTCCCCACACGTAAAGAATTGTGCGCCCATGCGGCATATGGTCGCAGGAACAGTGGCCAGTTCCTGACCACCCTCTCCCAAGAAAATGATGGGCCGGGAGGGAGTGGTGGTGGTGATGTTTAAACTTCTTGTGAAAAAACAATGAGTTATTGTTGTAAATTTCCTTGTGGTACCGTTCTTGCTATCCCTGAAGAAGAAATGGGCGCGGGTGCTTTTTGCGTTATTCCGTGGCGACAAGCGTCCACACTGTTCACCGTATTGGGAAAGTTTTGCGGACCTCACCAGAGAAGGATACGGCTACCGCCGTGTCGCTCTATCAACTCCAGGATGAACATAACGAGATGGGAAAAATGAGCATAGCACAAACAAACAGCAATGATCGTCGGTCTCTCGTCCGCATGCCGTTCAATCTCAAGTTCCGTATCCGGGAAGACAGTGGCCGGCGAACCTTTCTTGCCACAAGCTGCGATATCCATCCTTGCGGGATCCAATTGGAAACCGATGCACCGGTCGCCCCGCAGATGGATGTGGAGCTGTGGCCGGAGGATAACATCCTCGACAGCTATTATGTGCACGGCGAGATCAGTTGGGTCAAAACGTTGAACGACAGCGGCAAGATGTTGTGCGGGATCAATTTCAAAAGGCGGGTTGACTGGAATATTCCCCTGCCGGTTCTCACCAAAACCTACACCAGCCCAAAGGGTTCCGGAGTGATGACCTCCACGGATTTTATTCTCGACAGCATTGTGGATGGGGTTTTCAGCGTTGATCAGAACTGGCGGCTTACCTCATTTAACAGGGCCGCCGAGGAATTGACCGGGTGGAAGCGCGAAGATGCCCTGGGCAAAACCTGCAAAGAGGTGTTCAAGTCCAATTGTTGCGGCACGGACTGCGTGCTCGCCGAGAGCATCGATTCAAAAAAACCGGTGGAAAACAAGTCTGTTTTCATTACCCACGCCAATGGCACCCGGATCGGCGCCACGATCAGCGCCACGCCCCTGTTGGATAATAAAAATAACGTGGTGGGCGGTGTTCAGGTTTTTCGGAGCGCCAAGGCCTCCATACACCGGGCGGTGATTCTCGACAACATTGCCGATGGTGTGTTCACTGTGGACACCAATTGGCGGGTCACCTCTTTTAACAAGGCGGCGGAACGGATTACAGGTTTGCCGCGGGAGGTGGCGATCGGCAAGCCGTGCAGCGAAGTTTTTCATGCCAGCATCTGCGGGAATTCCTGCGCCATAGCGTGCAGCATCAGCACCGGCAAGCCGGAAACCAATCGTTGCATAACCATCTGCAATGTGGATGGGGCCAGGGTGCCGGTGTCCATCTGCGCCGCGCCCATGTACGACAGCAACGGCAACTTGATCGGCGGAGTGGAAACCTTTCGGGATCTGCGTGTGGTCAAGGCGTTGCAGAAAAAGATTTTTCAGCGGGAACGGTTGGGCGATATGATCAGCAAAAGTGCGTCCATGAAGAAAATTTTTGATATCTTGCCGCAGATTGCCCAGAGTGAAAGCAATGTGCTCATTCTCGGCGAATCCGGAACAGGCAAGGAGCTGATTGCCTGGTCATTGCACAACATGAGCGAGAGATGCAAGGGGCCTTTCGTTGCCGTCAACTGCGGAGCCCTGCCGGACACGCTCCTGGAATCGGAACTCTTCGGCTGCAAGGCCGGCGCTTATACCGATGCCAAGCAGGACCGTCAGGGGCGTTTTGCCGCAGCGGAGGGGGGTACTCTTTTCCTCGACGAGATCGGCGATATCTCGCCGGCCATGCAAGTCAAGTTGCTCCGTGTCCTTGAGACCAAATGCTATGAGCCTTTGGGCTCCAGCCGGACGATAAAGGCCAATGTCCGCATCGTGTCCGCGACCAACCGCGATGTGGAACTGCTGGTCCAGGAGGGCAAGTTCCGGGACGATCTCTTTTACCGCTTGAACGTGGCAAAGCTGGAGCTGCCGCTCTTGCGGGAACGGGCCGTGGATATCCCGCTGCTGGTGGAGCATTTTGTCGAAAAACTCAATGCCGAGAAAGATCGCGATATCGGCGGGGTGTCCGAAGAGGCTCTGCGGATATTGATGGCCTATGATTTCCCTGGTAATATCAGGGAGTTGCAGAATATTATCGAATATGCCTTCATCCTGTGTCCGGGCGGCCTGATCCAGCCGGATCATCTGCCCTCGCCGCTGGCCGCGCAACTGGACCCGGTGATGGGGGGGATGGACCTGAACAGGCCGCTGCCCCTTACTCAGATCGAAAAAAGGGCCATCCTTAGCGCCTTGACCCGCAACGGCTGGCGGCGCATGGCAACCTGCAGGGAACTGGGCATTTCCAAGGATACCTTGCGTCGCAAGATTGCCCAGTTTGGCTTGGATGTTCAGGAGGAGTTGGCGGAGGCGTGAGATGAGGGCCTGAATTTCGCCTGACTCCGGAAGGTGGGGGCGAAAAGAAGATGTGTGATGACCCCGGGATTTGCGAGAGATGCAGAGGCCCTTACTGTCGGTGCGATGCCGAAAAGTAAGGGCTTTTTTATGCGCGCATGGCGGGTTGCTGCGGCAACAGGGGCAGAAAAATCGTAAACACCGCGCCGCCGTCGGGACTGTTATTGCCGGTGACCATGCCGCCGTGATATTCGATGATCTTTCTGACATTGGCAAGTCCCAGGCCGGTGCCGCCTTCGCGGGTCGTGAAGAAAGGCTGAAAAAGACGGCCGATTTTTTCCGGGTTGATCCCCGGGCCATTATCCCGCACCAGAATAACCACCTGGTTTTCCTGGTCGTCCTGGCTTTGTGCGATCCGGGCCGAGATCTGCACGGTCCCTTCCTTGGGCGACCACTGGATGGCGTTCAAGATCAGATTGGTGAAGGCCCGGATGAACAATTCGACATCCACCACCAAGGGCAGATCATCGCCCAGGCTGTTGTTGATTTCCAAGATGACGCCCTTGTTTTTCTTTTCCTGGGCTATGGCAACAAGCGTTTTTTGCATGAGTTCCGGGAAGCTGCTCCGGCTCAGGTTGAGCTGTAAGGGTTTGCCGTAGCTCAACAGATCGTTCAGCATGGTTTCAAGGCGCAGCGACTGCTGGCAGGTGATTTCCGCCAGCTCGGAAAAAAGTGCGTCCTTGCTGCCCAAGTTTTGCTGAATCGTCTGGATGTTCATTTTTATTGAAGAGAGAGGATTGCGCATCTCATGGGCGATACTGGAGGTCAGTTCTCCGATCGCCGCCAGGGATGCTGTTTTCGCAAGAGCTCTCTCGACAGCGACCTTCCGCAGCATCTCCTCTGTTTTTTTGCGCTGGGTGATGTCGTTGACCACGCAGATTATCGCCTCGATTTCCCGGTCAGGAGAGCGCATCACCGAACCGGAAAAAAGAGCGGGGATTTTTGTTCTCTGCCGGGTCATCAAGCAAATCTCCAGATTATTGACCTCTTCTCCCCGAGCGAGAACATTCAGCCCAAAATTTTTGAACACGGTGATTGTGTCGTTGCTGATGAATTCGTCAATCTGGCACCCCAGCAGCTCTTCTTCGGAAAAGCCCAAAAGTGTTGCGGCGTTGTTGTTGATTTTAATCAGGGTTCGGTCGGAGGAAAGGACCATGAGGCAACCGCTCATGTGTTTGATGATGTTGTCCACATAGCTTTTGGAAACCATGGTCTGTTTGAGTTCTTCGGTCATGCTCCAGAAGGAGGCGGCCAGGTTGTTGATTTCGTCGTCCTGGTTGCCCTGGGGCGGACGAAGGATCTCCCTGGTTTGCGTAAAGCGGACCACCATTTCCTGTATGTGGGTGAGCGGTTCGATGAGTTGTCTATTGGCAAAACAACGGCTGATAAGAGTTGCGCTGATCAAAACCAGCACAAAAAGAAGGCCGAGAAACAGCGTGTTTGTCTGGGCATGCCGTCTTTCGTCCTGGATGTGCTGCTCAACGCTATGGGCGAGGTGTTGGGATAGATCGAGAAAATCATTGAGCAAGCGGGTTTGCATGTTGCCGAGGTGTTGGACTTTTTGCTGCAGTTCCAGAGAGGTTTCGATGGACTGCGTTCTGAGGTAGACCTCCGCCGCCAACTGATAGAATTCATTGTATTGCTTTTGCAGTTCATCAATAAGGGCTGCTTCGGGCGAAAAAATGGTGTTTTGATCGGACACCTTTTTCATCTGTTCCAGAAGCTGCAGAATTGTTGCGCTGAGATGGTTGCCCTCGATCGCCTGGTCGGTTTCCCCGGTCAGAAAGGCATTTTCATATTTGGCTATCTGGTTTTTGAAGGTGTTGACCGTTTCGTCGCTGAGCCGCGCCAGGGGGAAGTGGATGGTCTGCAGGGTTGCAAGCCTCTCGGCCTGCCTGCTGTTTGAGTAAAAGCTGGAAAGGGTGGCGATAAAGTATCCCACCAGCGCGATGAGCACACATATCCAGACTTTTGTTCTGATGTTGCCGGCAACAAAAAATATTTTGCTCAGTTTACAGTTCATGGTCCCTTTGCTGGCTGTTTGCCAGATAATTGTCGAGGTGTTCTTCCGTGAAACGGCAGAAGGTATTGCGTCCGGCCGCTTTTGCCAGGTACATGGCATAATCTGCTTTGTTTACCAAGATTTCAGTATGGGTGCCGTCTTTCGGAAACAGGCTGATTCCGATACTGACACCCAGGGTGCAATCAAATCCATTCGCGGCAACCGGGGCGGCGATGGTTTTCGTAATTTTCTTGGCGAGGATCTCGGCATCTGCGGGTGAATGCAAGGCATTGAGAATAATGGTGAATTCGTCGCCGCCCATCCTTGCCACCATATCTCCGGTGCGCACAACCTCTTGCAGTCTGCTTGCCACGGTTTTGAGAACCAGGTCGCCGATTTCGTGGCCCATGCTGTCGTTGATCGCTTTAAACTTGTCCAAATCGAGATAGAGCAAGGCAAAAATACGCTCTTCTCGCTGTGCTTCACGGATGGAGTTTTCCAGCTTCTCGAAGAAGAGATTCCGGTTGGCGACTCCGGTGAGGGCATCATAATGGGCCATCTTTTTCAGGGTATGTTCCGCTTTTTTCAGCTCGGTAATATCATTGAATACGCAGATAATCCCTTCCAGGGACCCCGCCTCATGGTGCATGGCCGATCCGGAAAAATGGGCGGGAAACCGGCGGCCGTTTTTGGTGAGGCAGGTGATTTCCCTGTCCTTCATCGGGCCATTTTTTTCCAGAGTGTTGATCAGGCTTGCGGAGAAAAGCGATTCGTCTTCCGGGGTAAGCAGGGTGGCGGCCATCTTGCCGAGCAACTCGTCTTCGTTGTATCCGAACATGGTCAGGGTCACTTGGTTCACGGTCTGGATGGTTCCGGAAGGGGAAACGACCACAAGCCCGCCGGTCATGTTTTTTATGATGTTGTCGACATATTTTTTAGAAACGGTGGTACTTTTGAGGTTTTGCGTCATCTCCCAGAAGGCCTTGGCCAAACGGCCTATTTCGTCTGTGGCGCCGGCCTGTTCCGGGCGAATGGCATCCTGGGTTCGGGAAAACGTGTGCACATTTTCCTGGAGTCTGGCCAGGGGGGTGATCAGCAGGCGATGGGCCACGCGGTCAATGATAAGAGTGACCGTCAGGAGCACCAGAACGAACAAGGTGCCGAGGAAGATGGTGCTCTTGAGTGATTTGGTCTTGTTTTCTTCGATTTCGCTGATAAGAAAGGTGTTCAGTCTTTTGTCGAGATCGGTGAATCCCGCAAGAAGGTGACGCTGTGATCTGCCAAGTTGGGCCACTTCTTTTTGCAGATCAAGGGAAGATTCCACCTCGGAGACATGGGCGTACACATTGCTTGCAATCTGCGCGTAATCCCGATAATCATCCCGCAGCTTTTGCACATAGGCCGGACTTACCTGGGGATGGGGAGAGTTTTTAATCGCCACCAGAAGCGTATCAAGCATGGTGGACAGGTCGGCGCTGAGCCCATCCGTCTGGGCGGCCAATTCGCTTTCCCCGGTGAGAAAGGCTTCTTCGTACCGCTCTGTCTGTTTCTTGAAGGTGTACAGGATATCGTTTCCCAGGGTTGCCTGGGGAAAATGAACCTGGACCAGTTTGGAAAGTCTGTCGTATTGCGACATGTTCAGATAGAAGCTCGCCATGGTCGCCACAAAATAGCCGATAAGGGCGACCAAAACGCAACGCCAGATTCTTGCACGGATGCTCCCGCCGCCACTCATCAGCGGGTCTCCACTTTTTTCACCTGTCGGTCCAAGGCGTCTTCGGTAATATAGCTGATGGCGTTCTTGTGTGTGCCAACATATGATTTCGCCGCCTCGTCATCCTTTACGGCAAGGGGCAGCATGCCGCCTCCGCTGTATAAAATCTTTTTCCAGTAGACGGAAAGTTGGACGGGTGGTTTCTGCAGCATGATCCTGGTGAATCGTTCATGGATCTCGTCATTGGTGTTCATGACAAGGGTAATGGGTAACTCGTTGCCCCATTTGGTTTTCTTGCCGAGAAAGATATCCTTCACTTCCTGGTGGGTTAACCTGTCCACGGGATTTTCCTTGTTCACCACGAGGATATAGTCCGCCGCCGTTGCGAAGAAAGTGCTTCCCAATAGCAGGCCGAGCGTGATCAGCAATATGTATGTGGTTCTTTTTAGCTTCAATTTTGTATTTTTCGTCTGCTAAACAATTCAATGGCATCCAGCGACACGGGAAGGGACGAACGGCGCCGTGCAGAGCCTTCGGGTGCGGTTGGTGCCGGGGGAGCCCACTTTTTTGTTATCGCGGCGCACCATTTTGCCGGTCTGGTATTGCCCCTGTCTCCAGGTCGAAATTATTCGCGGGACTGCGTATCGCTTCCGGCGTGGATGCCCCGGGCGGCGGAAGGTTCGGCGATCCTGCCGCTGGCGTTACGGTTTGCGGCGTATCCGCCGGTGCCGCGGGTGGAGTCCCGGTTTTCAGCCCCTTGGAGCCGGTAAAGGTCATGTCGAATTCCGTTTTGAGAATTTGGACACGATTGTTGAACAGGTCGGCAACAATGAGCCGTCCTTTCCGGTCAACCGTGATGGAGTTCGGAAAGTTGAACCAGAGCGGGCCGCTGCCGCGTCCGCCGAACTCGTAAAGATATTTCCCCGCCAGGTCGTAGGCCAGGATGGTGTGACGCATGTAATCAACGATGTAAATAATCTTGCGGCCTTCGTTGATGGCAATCCCTCGCGGCCGGCTCATTTTTCCGGTGGAGCCGCCCTTTTCGCCGAAACTGAACAGGAATTCTTCATTGGTCGCGTATACATAGACCTTGCTGGTTTCTTCGCTGAGGAAGAAAAGATGCCCATCGCTGTCCGTCATGATGTCGGTGATTGTGATCGGTTCCGATGCGGGGCCTCCTGATGATTCCGCTACGCGGACTCGAGCCTTTGGGCGAAGTTCCGGCGGCAGGTCAAGGAGGGCGGTTTCGGGGGAAGGTTCCGAAGGGGAGGGCGTTTCAAGGGCTTCTTTTTCGGTCGGCGAATTCTTGTCCGCAGTCTCCCGGACGATCTTCCGGAGAATCTTGTCCTTGGGCTTGAGCCAACGGAGAAAATTCCCGTCCCTGTCAAGGACCAGGACGCCGCGAATATTGTTGTCGACCAAATATATGTTGCCCGTCTTTCCCAGGGCGCCGCGAAAGGGGGAAAAATTTTCAGCTTCCGGAATAGTGTCGAAAAGGATCTCCTTGACCGGAAAAAAAGCGCCGTTCAGAATGGTTAGCCGCGGCGGATGGTCGGCCGACTTCCCCTGGCAGACAAAGATGTTTCCCTCCCTGGTGTCGAAAAAAACACTGTGCGGAGAATCAATGCCTCGTCCGGCTCCGAGGAAAAGGTGGGGGATGAAGTCGTTGTCATAAATGACAAAGCCTGTTTTTCCGCCATTGATGACGTATATTTCTTCCTGTTCCGGATCAAAGGCAACGGTGGATGGAAACCGTAACGGTTTGCCCTGGTTGTCATCGGTGAGGATGGTCACCACGCTCATTGGTTGTTGAACGGGAGCCGCCGCCGGCTCCTCTGCCCGGCAGCGGCCGGACGTGGCGGTAATGCAGAGGAGGCAGAATGCGAGGCAAAAACAGTGGCGTGCACAGCGTCCTGCCGCCCCTGCTGGGCGCGGAGATCTTGCGTGGGCGGTTATCGTGCGGAGGAAAAAGTATGCCATGAATAGGTTGCCTTATTAATAATGGCATTGACTGCAGATATGGCCGCCCAGAATATCGCCGATCAGCAGGAACTTAAAATCAGAGCCGTGGGGGTTGTGGCAACTGGTGCAGGTGAATGAACGTTCCGGCCTGCGGGGGTCTTTTGCGCCCGAAACCGGATGCCCTCCCACCGGGTGTCCCCTGGTGACTCCCTTAAGGGTTGTGTGGCACCCCGTGCAAAGATCGTTGATCGGTTTATAGAGCTGGAAGGCATTGTTGGTGGCATGGGGATCATGGCAGGCGATGCAACCGATACCGTTTAAGATTCCGTGCACATAGTAGACGGGCTTTTTGCCGTTGACCAAGCTCTTTTTGTCTGTATGACAGGCGACACAAAGTTCGTCTTTGCCGGCAGCCCAAAGCTGGAATCGCTCGATGTCGCCATGGGGATTATGGCAAACCGTGCAATCCCCAGTGCCGACCGGGCCGTGAATGTGGCTTTTTTGAAGCCAGGATTTTTTGTTGACGTGGCAGCGGAAGCAGAGGTTTTCCGATTTCCCGCCGGGGATGGTGATTTTCAAAAGGGAGCCCGGCTCTTTATGGCAGGCAAGGCATTGTTTGTTGACGGCTGGTCCGTGTTGCCATGGAGTTTTCCCCAGAATATTTTTATGACAGGAAAAGCAGAGGGCTTGAGCCTCGCCGCTGAGGTTCTCCGAGAGCTTTATTTTTTTGGGGTCGTGACATTGGGTACAGCTCTCGGGCAGCACTTCAGTGCGGTGGAAAAGATAGGCGTCCTTGTCGTTGGGGTTGAAAGTCGACAGGGAACGCAAGGGTTTGTAGGTGATGGAAATATTTTTTCCGGAAGAGAGCAGCTCGAAGGAATTTTTGCCGGGCTTGAGCGGCACGTTGAAATGGAGATAATGGGAGCCCTGGGCGGCCCATATGCCGAGCGGTGCGTACAGGATATCGCCGCTTCTGACCCGGATCTGGCTGAGGCCCTTGTCGTCTTTTTGCCGGGCAATAATGGATATCGATGGAATTTTGGCATGGATGACGGCTTTTGCCGGCGGGTAGAGGATCTCAGGCTCTTCAGCCCAGGCGGCCGCAGGGAAAAAGAACGAGGCAAGCACAAGAAACAGCATGGCGCGCACTGTCCTGCTCTTTCGGGGCAACCGTTTGTCCGATGCGTGTTCCGGAGGATTTTTCATCTTCATCCCGTATTGTGTTGAGTGCATGTGGCTGGCAATTGAACTTCCACGGGATCACTCTTCAGCGTGTGCCTGCTTGTTGAGCAATTCATAGGCCTTGCGAAATTCCTGGGAGGCCTTTTCGTGGTCGGCTTTTTTGGCATAGAATGTGCCAAGGATATAATGTAAATGGTGGTTGCGATTGTTGCGAAAAACCATGGGCTGCAGGTCGGCGATAGCTTGGGCAACCTCTCCCTTTTCCGCCCGTATTTGCGCATTGCAGATTTCGCCCTCGAGAGAACTGGGATTCAGGGCCAAACCAGCGTCGATGGCGGTTTGCGCTTCCGCGAGTTTGCCGAGCTCTACGAGGACACAGCCTAGTTGGATATGGGCGTCGGCAAGCTTCGGAGAGTTTTTGATGGCCAGGGCATATTCCCTGGCGGCGGCATCGGGCTGACCTTTTTTAGCCAGGACGCGCCCCATGTTCAGGTGACGAGCGCCATCTTTCTCTTCCTTGCTTTTGTCGATCATGACCGGGTGGAGTTCGGCCTCAAATTGCGCCCGGTTTTTTTCGCCCAGCAGAATCTCAATTTCGCCCTTGAGCCTGCTTACCATCTCCTGGCTGTAGCCAAACCCATTGACCACCTTGCCCCCCTTGTCAACGAGCATTACCGCCGGCATTACCAGAAGGCCCAGGTTTTGGTAAGCGCTTTGATCCGAATCCAGATAGGTCGGGGAAGAGACTCCCGAGGCGGCTATAACCTCTTTCATGACCTCTGCAGAGTCTCCCTGGGCGTTGACCACCAGCAAATCGACCTGTTTTTCCCGGAAAAAAGGGGCCAGTTGCTGGAGCTGGTTCAGCGCTTGGGTGGACCGCTGTTTTTTTGTGGGTAGATCGGCGCCCCAGAAGGCGAGGACAGTAATACGGCCTCCCGGTTTGCCCACGGTAATTTTTTTGCCGGAATCACTCTGCGAGATTGTCGTGACAGGCAGCATGTCGCCGGGGTTGACCGACCGAAACGGGAAGGATTCCGCGGCCCCGGTGCTGAAAACGAAATAGAATGTTGCGAGGAAACTGAAAATGGCGGTATGGGAACGGACGTTCAATGGCGCACCTCTCTCCTTGTGTATGCTGAGCCGTGGCGGAATTCGGCCCGCATGCATTTAAATGCCATGGAAAATCAAGCAATGAAGAAAAGAGGTGAAAGGCTTTATGGCAATGGGGAATTACCATATAAGTTTCACATTTATACTCCTCTTGATTCGAATGATCAACAACTTAATTGTGAAAAAGATTCGAAAAAATTGGAGGATCTTTGCCCGTTCTGGAATCTTGACGGGTGTGCATATTTTGGGCGATGCGTGCTGGCAGTGTGGTTCACGTTGACCTGTTGCAAAAAGTGAGGTAGCCTTTTTTCGGTAAAAGGCTTTTTTTGTGTCATGGTTTGTGTTGTTTGCTCGGTAACTGGCCGGCTCAATGCCGGACAGTTACCGTTTCTGGAGGGTAACCCCGATGAAGGTGTTGATAATTGATGACGATCAGGCGCTATGCCGGTCGTTGCAGATTGCGCTTACTCTCAAGCGGCATGAGGTGCGTTGCTCTTTTTCGGCAGACGCGGGGGGGATTGAGGCGCAGGCCTTTTCTCCGGATATTGTTTTTCTTGATGTGAATCTCCCTGATCAGAGCGGGCTCAAAACCTTGCCGAAGCTGCTCGAGGGGCCTTGCCCGCCGACGGTTATCATCATGACAGGGGAATCCGACAATAATGCGGCGGTTGAGGCCATGCGGCGCGGCGCCTTTGAATACCTGCGAAAGCCGTTGGATATGGACGAGATCCGGGCCATCGTGACCCGGGTGGAGCGCCACCGCAGTTGGGTTGAGCCGGAGGGGAAAATTCCGGAAAAGGTTCTGTGCGAAGGCTTTGGTTTTGATATGATCGGCGCCCACCCCAAAGTAGTTGCGCTGCATAAAAAAATAGGGTTGTTGTCCAGAACCAAGGTGATTGTTCTCGTTCAGGGGGAGTCCGGAACCGGCAAGGAATTAGCCGCCAGAATCTTGCATCAGGCGGGCTCGCCCGGCAAACCGTTTGTTGCCGTCAACTGCTCGGCCGTGGTGCCGACTTTGCTGGAAAGCGAGTTTTTCGGCCATGAGAAAGGATCTTTTACCGGGGCCGACCGGTTGAAAATAGGAAAGCTTGAGTATGCCGACGGCGGTACGGTTTTTCTTGACGAGATCGGCGATATGGCCATGGATCTACAGGCCAAGTTGTTGCGGGTTTTGCAGGAAGAGGAGTTTGTCCGGGTCGGGGGGTTGGAACCTATCCCGCTTAAGGCGCGCATTGTGGCGGCTACCCATTGCGATTTGCGGCGGCTTGTCAGCGAAGGACGGTTCCGGGAGGATCTTTTCTACCGTCTGAGCGTGTCTTCGCTTCAGATGCCCCCGTTGCGGGAGAGGCGATCGGACATTCCCCTGTTGGCCGAGGCGCTGCTTGAAAAAATAACCGCGAAATTCCAGTGCTATAAGCCAACGCTCTCCGAGGATGCCCTGCAAAAATTGTTGGCCTATGACTGGCCGGGCAATGTTCGGGAATTGGAAAATGTTTTGACCCGGGCGGCTGTTTTGGCCGTCGATGCGGTGCTCACGGCCGAGGATTTGCAACTTGGTCCGGGCAAGGAAAGCGCGGCGGCGGAAGACTGCGGCGCCAGGCCGACCACTCTGGCTGAAGCGGAGAAGCGGCATGTCGAAAAAACGCTGGACAGCCTTCGGTGGAATATCACGAAGGTGGCCAAGCAGTTGGATATTTCCCCGACCACCCTCCGGAAAAAAATTGTCGATTATGAGTTGCTGAATCCCTTCGCCTGATCCGGTGGTCAGTTTCTGATTGTGCGCCCAACAGAAACTGACCATCTGCCGCTTGTTTTCATCTGCAAATTCCCGTCTTTGCTGAGTCTAAAAAAATAAATAGTTCCAGTACATCCTCATTTTTGCTTGACCGGAGCGGGTTTCGAGTGTCCGGCGGTTTTCATTTTTTTTGGCTCCATTTTGTGGCACGAGACTTGCTTTTATATTTTTTGGATTCTGGGTCAGGTTGAGCGATTGCTCCCTGATTTTGCGATATTTATTTTGAATTGACGACCAGTTGATTATGTCATATCGTATATATGAAGGAGTTGTGTTTTTGTTGAGAAAATCTGTAGAGTCGAGGAAGGAGAGCAGGAAGGCGGAAGGGGATGTATGGGCTGAGTGAGCTTATGGAATCGGGGAAAAACGGAGGGGGGAGAACAATGCGTTACACATCCAAAACAACAGGAAGTATTTTCACCGTACGGAAGATGTCGGTTGCCATGGCAGCCGTGCTGCTCGGCGCGGTTTGTTTGTTGCCGAAAGGCGGCAATGCCCAGGTAACTGGCCAATGCGTCAATTGTCATACCATGCATAACAGCCAGGGGGGGGCGAGCATGTCTGCTACGTCCACCGTCTATCGATCCCTGACCAAGGGCGACTGTGTGGGCTGCCACACCGGCGCGGCAACCGATTTGACGGACAATAATATCCCCAAGGTGAATCATACTGCCGCACCTGCGGCGACCCTGGCCGGGGGCAGTTTCTTCTGGGCGCAGACCGTGGATGCCAAAGGGCATAATGTGAAGGGGGTCTCCGGCGTGGATGGTGTGCTGGGCAATACCCCTCCGGGAGGGGCGGCTTTGGGCTCGCAGTTGACCTGTGCCGGCACCACCGGCTGCCATGGCGACAGAGCCCAAGGGGATGAATATGCGGCGCTCAGCGGCTCGCATCATGCGCCGCCACAGAATTCCGGAGGCGTCGCCGGTGCTGTTGACGGATCAAACCTGGTCAATAGCTACCGCTTCCTCAATGGAACGAAGGGAATTGAGGCCGCTGACTGGGAAAAGACGGTTTCTGCCGCTGCCCACAACCAGTACTACGGGGTGGCGCGTACCACTGATGCGGCTGTTGCCCAAACCATCAGCGCCCTGTGCGGGCAATGCCATGGCGCTTTCCACGCTTCAAGCGCCGCGCATGCCGCCAATGATGTCGGGATCAGTTATTCGAACAACATGACCTCTCCGTGGGTACGTCACCCAACCGATTTTGACATGTTCACCGTGAAGGCGAAAGAATACGGTGATTACGGAGGAAGCGGAGTCAATGCCTATGTGCCTCAGGCGCCAGTGGCAAGCAATAGCATCGCTGCCGTGAAGTCTACGGTCCTGCAGATTGCCGGCGACGCCATCGTCACCTGTATCTCCTGTCACCGGGCGCATGGCAGTGATCAGGCCGACCTGTTGCGCTGGGATTATACCGCCATGAATGCCCATGCCAGCGCGGGTGGCAATGTCGGTTGCTTTGCCTGCCATACCACCAAGGATACTTGATCTGTGGCGTAGCGAGTAAGCCATGGTGGCTGGGAAATGATGAACACCGCGCCGGTCAGTTGGCAATGCCCCGGCGCGGTGTTTTATTATGCCTCGGCACAAGATTGAGAATATCTATTAAAGACAGCGGGTTAAGTGTAAAAGAACATGTGGGGCAGTGACTCGTAGTACTAATTTTTTCCGGGGGGGAATTGACGTGAGGCTGATCTGCCGAACTGGCCATGTCGTTTTTTCTTGCGCCCTGAGCGCCCTACTTTTTTTAGCTATGCAAACCCGGGTCAGCGCAAAAATCACCGGCGAGTGCGACAATTGCCACACCATGCACAACAGTCAGCAAGGCGCCAGCATGCAATTTAACTCGACTGCCAAGGTGGAGCGAAACCTGTTGCGGGGAGACTGCCTGGGTTGTCATGGTCAGGCAACCGCGCAGAAAATCGTCAACATAAACGGCAGTCTTGTTCCTCAGGTTATGCATTCCGACCCCAGCGGCGACCTTGCCGCAGGCAATTTCGGGTATATTACCGGAATCAAAGGAATTGCTTCCAACAGCCATGGCCATAATGTCATTGCTCTTGGCGAGGCGTTTAGAGATGCCACCTTTGTCAGCACACTGCCCGGCGGAATCGCAGAGTCTTTCCATGATGGGTATATTGTCAATGCCTCCAACCTGACGTGCGCCGGGGTAAACGGATGCCATGGCTATAGATTGACCAGCGGCTCACCGACCGATGTTGTCGCACTCAAGGGAGCTCACCACAACAATGTGGATGGTCAACTGCTGGTGGCCGACACCGCGGCAAACAGTTATCGCTTTCTGGTTGGAGTCAGAGGCTATGAAAACCAAACCGACAGATGGCAGAACGCGAGTCCTTCCAGTCATAATGAATATTACGGAGCCACTACGCCCATGACTTTGGGCTGCGGCGCCACCAGTTGCCATGGAAGCAATGGCGTCTCCCCGCCCAACCACACGATCAGCGGGTTCTGCGGCACCTGCCACGGTAATTTTCACACCCTCACGGCAGGCGACAACGACGGCATAGGTCCGAACATAACCTCGCCATTCATCCGGCACCCCAACGATATCGTGCTTCCGGCCTCCAAGGAATATCAGAATTACACCACCTACAGTGTTCAGGCTCCCATCGGCCGCACCGCGGTACCGGCCTCCGCCAGCAGCGTTGTGACTCCCGGCGCCGATGTCATTACCTGTCTCTCCTGCCATATGGCCCATGCCAGCCCGTATCCGGACATGCTTCGCTGGGATTACAGCCAGATGAATGCGCACCAAAGCGGGGATGTAAACACGGGATGTTTTACCTGTCACACCGCCAAGGACAACTGATACTCGCGACTACTGCGAGATGACTGGAATAAAAATAGTGCTGGGAGGAAAAAACTTGAAACGCTTTTTCGGTACAACACAGAGCGGCAACAGGCCATCGGGACAAGCAGGTTTGTTGCAAGGCATCCTCGCGGCATTATATCTTTTTGTCGGGCTTGGTATTTTTTTCGCGCCTTCGGTAACCTGGGGTGCGCAGGAGGAGATCACCGTTGTTTCTCCGCTCGATGGCGCCTGGGTGACCGGGAAAGACCTTTTTCTGGCAGGCTTTGTGAGTGGCGTTGAGGTTAAGGGCGTTGCCATCCAAGGGGTGAGTAATAAGGCTTCGGGTGGAGTTCTGCCGGTGGAAGGGGGAGCCTTCGGGGGGATGATTTCTCTTAGGGAAGGGGAAAATGTCATCAGCTTGAGCGCCGGCAAGCTTCAGAAAAAGGTGAAGGTTTTTTATGGGCCACCTCAAAAAGACAAGACAGGCCCCAAAGGCTACAAGCGTTTTTATGTGCATAGCAATCCCGTGGCGTTGGACTGTAAAGAATGCCATAGGCTGCGACGCGGGCAGTATGATTTCAAAAAGATTGTGCCGACCAGAGCCAATTGTACCACCGGAAAATGCCATGCCAATATGGGCAAGGCCGCCCATGTGCATGGGCCTGTGGGCGCCGGGGTCTGCATCTCATGCCATAGCCCGCACGGATCCTTTAATCCCATGGCCATGGAGCGAACCGGGCAGGACCTCTGCCTGGTCTGCCATCAGGCAAAGCAGGCAGAATTTAATGACAGCGTTGTGCATCAACCGGTAAAGGAAGGGTGCGTCGATTGCCATAATCCCCACGAATCCCCGATGCGTTTTCAGTTGCGCGGGAATGGCTCAAGCGTCAGCAGCCTGTGCTTCAACTGTCATGCGGCAGCGGTTTTTACCAAATCCCACCGCCATGGTCCAGTCGGCGCGGGGGATTGTATCGCCTGTCACCGGCCCCATTCCGGCAAGCATAAAAAATTGCTGATTGCTTCCCCTGAAAAAGCAGAGCTGTGTTTCCAGTGCCATCAGGAACGAAAAAATGAATTCAGCATGAAAAATGTCCATAAACCGGTGAATGAAAACTGCAACAAATGTCATGATCCGCACAGTTCCGATTCCCAGTTTCAGTTACATAAAAAAAGCAGCGCGCTCTGCGCTGAATGTCATGAGAAGTTAAGCCCTGCTGTCTACAGTGATATTAAAACCGCCACCTTCAAACACGCGCCCGTTGATCAGGGCAAGTGTACGGAATGCCACCGGGCGCATTCTTCCAACGAGAAGGCTCTGCTAAAAGACAACACAACAAAAATGTGTTTTACCTGCCATGATGAGTTGGGCGACATTGTCACCGGCAGCAAGTCGAAGCATGGCCCGGTGCAGACCGGTGATTGCATGGCCTGCCATAAGGTGCATGGCTCCAAGTACAGCCGTCTTCTTGTGCGGTATTATCCCGAGGAGTTTTACAAGGAATACAGTCCGGAGAATTACGATCTGTGCTTCGGCTGCCATAACAAGGAAATTGCCAAGAATAAGTTTACCAGCACCCTGACCAATTTCCGGGATGGCGAATACAATCTGCACTTTTATCATGTCAATATGAAAAAGGGCCGAAACTGTGTCTCTTGTCACGATGCGCATGCCAGCAGCCAGGCAAAGCATATCCGCAAGGAGGTTCCGTTCGGGTCTTGGTCGTACCCCATTACCATGACCAAGACCGAAACCGGCGGAACGTGCGTGGTGGGCTGCCACGCGCCGAAAACCTATGACCGGAAAAATCCGAAAATCAAACCGAGCAGGTAGATGATCTCTGTCGCGGGCCATGGCGTTCGGACTCCGGAAATGGTACGGCCGGCAATGGCGGCAGGTGAATTGGGGGCAAGCCATTTCGGCTTGCCCTTTGAAGGATAAGCAGGAGGAATGCCCTGTTTGAGATCGCGGCGTGGATGCTTTCGGAGCATGGTTCTCTCGGCCCTTGCCGTGCTGGTCTCTTCCGCCGGAAATGCGTTTGCAGGACAGGCCCTGACCTCCAGTTGGCTGCATGAAAACACAAAAGACGATCCCGAGGCCGATGAGTACAGGGTAACGTATACGGTTGATCTCAAGCAGGAGATTACCGAGGCCATGTCATTGCAGGAGGCGTTTCGCTATAATCGGAACTGGGGGGAACAGGAAGACACGGAGGGATTTGATCCGAGTCTGCGTTTTGCCATCCAGAACGATATTTTTCTTTTTGACCTGTTCGGTTCGGTCAGCGAACAGCGGAGTTCCATTGCCACGGATCGAAGCCGGCGGAGTTGGGAATCTACCTGGGCCAGTAACTGGCAGGATCGTTTTTGGCCGAAATTGCGGGCTTCCTACGGCAGGGATTTCAGTAGCGACAGCGAAACTCCCCATCTGCAGGATACCGATGATACCCGGGAGTCCGTGGGGGTAGACTGGGATTTCGAACTGTTTAAAACCCATTATAATTTTAATCGCACCCAGCAGAATGACAATGTGACTTTTGGTGAAACCACCGCCACCAATCACTTTGCCAGACTGGACAGTTCCGGCCGTTTTTTCGACAATCGGCTCAGCCTTGGTTTTTCCCAGCAGTTTTCCACAAGCCAGACCGAATCTTCCACTGCGGTCGCAGGCGGACTTGCCCTGATAAAACAGGGCATCGGCCAGGTTCTCGTGGGCAAGGATGATACCCCGCTCATCAGCGATTCCGGCGAACTGAGCACCAACGCCCTGATGTCCGACAGTGATGTTGAGGTCGTGAGCGGAGTATACACGGATGGCTTTGATAATCCGCCGCTTAACATTGCCTTCCGGGTCGATCTGCGGGAGGTCAACCGGATTTTCCTGTACACGGAAAAAAATATCGGCCAGGTGACGGCCAGCTCCTTCACCATGGATCTCTATGGGAGCACGAACGGCACCGATTATCAGCGTATCGAGCAGAATATTGTCCCTAGTAAACTGGTTACGTATGACTCTGCAAAAAAACGCTTCGAGATAGAGACGAGCAACGTCACCTTCCGGTGGCTTAAGCTGGTTGTTACCAGCAGCCCTGTCCAGCGGGTGGATTTTACAGAAATAGAGACATATAGCCAGGTCGCTTCTTCCGAGGATTTTGTCACTCGAAAGGACAAAACATTAAGCAATATCAGCGATCTGAATGTGGGATACAAACTTTCCCAAGCCTTGGGCATGACCTATAATCTTTCCCTTGAAAATGGGAATTATGCCTCGGAAATTGATTATAGCCGGCAGAATCAGATCGGCGAAATGCGGTGGGCTCCTTGGGAATATTTTTCCTCCGCTTTTGGGGTCAGCGAGAACATGGAAAAGATTGAAGGACTGCCGGAGACCCTCAACAGGGCCTATTCGCTGCGCTTGAATTCTCTTCCCGTCCCCAGCGTTGATATCAACCTCGGATTATCCAAAACCGAGCGGTATGAAGAAAAACAGTTGCTGTCCACCTCGTATGTGACGGGACTCTATACCTCTGCTGCCCTCTATCCCGATCTTGATGCCAATCTTGATCTCACCACCGGGCGGACGGAATATGAGCAGACCTCCACGCTGACTTCCATTTATGGTTCTCGCTATGAAAATTCAGGAACAACGACCACGGATTATGGTTCGCGTCTGACCCTGACCGCCAGGCTTGTTCCGCGCCTGACCGCGGATTTGATCACCGACTACCAGAAAATCCAGGGAGCTGTCGGCACGGAATTGCTGGACAACAAACTTACCCTGAATTGGCGGGTGTCCGATATCCTTTCTGTTTTGACAGCGGTTGGTAAAAAATGGGAAAATTGGCAAAGCGCCGGCGAAGACGGGTTGTTTCAAACCACGGTGGCGCCAACGGAGAATACCCAATTTTCTTTCAGTTATTATGTTGTTAATGACGACAACGATCTCAGCAGATACGCCCTGAGCGGAAGTTGGGCCATTGGTCCTCATTTGACTCTCCAGGGGAATGTTTTTTATGTTGAGCGTGAGCAGGAAAGCTTTGTTTTCGGGGCGCAAGGGGCCGAGACGGACTGGCAGATCAGAACTCAACTGATTGCCAGATTTTGATCCGACGAATGAGAGTTGGTGTCGAGGAGAGAAGATCAGTGGGAATCAAGATGCGGTTGTCGTCGATACTGTTGGAACGGTCCGAATCGTTTTTCCGGTTGGGGAAAAAAACCTTCTGCGTGTTGCTGTTGATCGGCGTTTCTCTCGGTTTGGCCGGCTGTGGCTTTCCGTTTATGGGGAAATCAAAGGCGTTTGTCCGCGAGAACGTAGACTTCGGGTTTGTGCAAAAAATTGCGGTGTTGCCTGTTGAAAACAACAGCAAGGACGAATTTGCTCCGGAATTGGTGCGGGATATCACGATCACCCGGATCCTTGCCATGAAACTTTTTGATGTGACGGACAAAGGGCTTGTGGACAGTTTTCTGCGGGAAGAGGCCATCGATCCGGGTAAGCCTCTTGATGTCTCAACAATCAAACGGCTGGGGCAGAAACTCAATGTGCAGAGCCTGTTGCTCACGACCCTGGACATTGCAGCGGACAGCCGCAAAGGGACAATGAGTTATCCCGAAGTGTCCGTTACCTTACGACTGCTGGAGGTGGAAACAGGCCTGGTTATCTGGCAAGCCGGTGGCCATGAAAGTGGCGATTCGGTCTGGCGTCGGCTTTTCGGTCTTGCCGGACGAGATAAATATCAGGTGACGGTGTCGTTGTTGGAAGACATTCTGCATACTATCCCCCGATAAAATTTTTCATGCTTGCGCTGAACCGGAGAAGAAACAGGCGGAAAGAAGGAGCAGGGATCAGCGTACTGCTGTTCGTGCTGCTGTTCGTGGTTGAACAGGCTTTTGCCGTACAGATGGCGGTGATTCCCGTTGAAGATCTGAGCCAGGGGGATAATGGCTTGAATCCGTCCATGACGAGCAGGCTGCGCGAGGTGCTCATTCGGAAAGGCTATACCGTTGTTGAAGAGAAACGGATTATCGATTTCATGGCAAAAAACCGCATCCGCAGGGTGGGTAGCCTTGATTCCAATAATATTTTGCGGCTTCGGCAGGAACTCGGCATTGATTATCTCTTGCTCGGCTCGGTGAATCAGTTGCGGGACAAAGAGCCTGCGGCCTTGGGTATTTCCTTGCAGATAATTAGGGCAAACGATGCCAAAATGATCTGGGCCGGAAGCGTCCAGCTCTGCCGGGCGGATGTTCGTAAATTTCTCGGCCTTGCCGAGCCGCAGAACCTGTCGGAGGTAGAGGATATCGTGGTTGTGCGGGCAATGGAAATTATGCCGCACAACTTGCCGGCAAGTTCGGAGGCTCCCAAGGAAAATTTCAGCGAGGAGATTCATCTCAGCCCTGAGGTGGTAAAGCCGGGAGAAACAATGCGTTGCCGGATCCGCTTTGGCGAGACCAATGCGAAGCAGGCTGAAGTGGCCGTTTCCGTAGTGGTCAGCGGCAAGGTTATCGAGGCGGTTTATCTGCCCCAGGAAAAGTATTTCGAGGCTGTTTGGCCGGCAACAGGAAAAGATGGCCGCTATCCGGTATCCGTCAGCATCAACAGAGGGCAACAGGGCAGGAAAAATGTTTTTGCCGGAAGCTTTCTGGTTGACGGCCAGCCACCCGAAATTACTCTCGCGCTGCGAGGGCAGGAACTGGATGGAGAGGTTGTTTTGCGGCGTCAGGTGACGATCAGTTCCGTGCTGAAAGAACCCGAACCCCTCGTCTCCTGGAATATCGGCATCCTTGATGGTTCCGAGCAGGTAGTCAAGTCGGAGAGCGGTCGCGGCAATCTGCCGGGGCGGTTTTCCTGGTGGGGGCAACGCCAGGATGGAATGCTGGCGGAAGACGGCCTGTACAGCGTGCGGGTGGAGGTGTCGGATCGAGCTGGAAACAACGCTGTGGCAACGGAAAAATTTCGTATTGTGCGCAAAAGACCGGAGCTTGCCCTTGTCACGGAAAAAAAGGGCGGAGAGATACAGGTTGATTTGAACTATGACGGGAAGGTCCCCCTGGCTTTTTGGCGGGTTGATCTGAGAAACGGTGCCGGAGCGATTCTTTTGGAGAAAAATGGAGAAAAATTGCCGGTTCGGTTCTCGGTGCCGTTCAGCAATGAGAACGAGAAAATTTCTTGCCGCATCTATGGACAGGATGTCTTGGGCAATAAGATACGGCAGGTCATCGATAATATCGTCTCCCTGAAACCCCGGGGCGAGAAGACAGCAGAGCAGGCCGAGGAGAAAAGCGCCGAGGAAAATGCTTGGTCGGTGGATTTTTAGCAGAAAGCCCAAGGAAACCGGCGGGGATAGGTTTCCCCGCCGGTCGCGTGATGGTGAGGATGTGCTGTGGGAAAAAAATAATGGATGAACGCAAAAAGGTTTTTTGTGTGTTGTCGGGAGTAACTGTTTTCTTGTGGGGGATGTTCGCCCTGACCGGATGCGGCGGGCAAAAACCTTATGTCCAGGAGTTTTCCCAAAAAACAACCCATGAACCTCAAGGCATTGCGGTGTTGCCTTTTGCCGACAGGAGTGGCTATGATCAGGGGGCGAAGATTGTTTATCGCCTTGTGTTGGTTGAGCTGGTGAAGCAGTGCAACTGGCGGGTGGCGCTGGAAGGAGATGTCCTTAAACTGTATAGGCAGATGCGGCTCAAGCCGTGGGAAGTCCCGGATGTTGAGCAATTGCGGATTATTGCCGTGCGCCTCGGGGTTGATACTCTGATTGTGGGAGAAGTGCTTGAGATGGACGAAAAAGTCACGTCAAGCGGAGTGAGCCCGGTATTGAGTATCCAGGTGCGGGTCTATGATGGGAAGAGCGGGCTTCTTCAGTGGTCCAGCCTGTATCGCCGGGAGGGCGGAGATTATCAGAAAATGATGCATTTCGGCATGGTAAACACGGTAAGCGAGCTCGGGAAAAAAATGATGCAGGAGATTTTGGGAGTATGGAAAGAAAAGGGACTGTTGTCATGCGTCGATTCGTAATAGGGGTCTGTGTTTTTCTGCTGTCTTACGCCGGGCTTGCGCAAGAACGGGCCGTGGCTGCCTGGTTTTGGGAGGAAACGAACCTGGCCACGGTGAATGGCACGGAGTATTCCGCGCAAGATTTCAAAAACTGGTGGTGGAATTGGCGGGAAGAAGCGACACCGTTGCCGGAGTCTCCCGAAGAGTTTATTGAGTGGCAGCTTCTGGTTCAGGAAGCGACCAAGATGCAGCTTTTTTTAGAGCCCACCTATAGAAGCAAGGTGGGCACCTTTTTAAAAGTTCGTTCTCTTATGTTGCTGCAAGAAGAAGAGGTGAACGGAAAAGTCTCGGTAAGCGACGGGGAAGTCCGTAATTTTTATCGCGAAGAATATATCCCTAAATTGCGAGCCCGGGTTTTTTATTATATTGCGGGGAGCCCGACGGAAGAGAGAATAACCGCCTTGCGTAATGGTATACTGTCCGTTGAAGAGTTTATTGCCTTAAAGCCCGAGGAAGGGGGGGCCACATATCATGAAGAAAAAGTGTTCCGTATTCCCCAGTTGCAGGGAGAATGGCGGACGCTTCTAGAGGACGCCAAGGTTGGGGAGATAACGCCACCGGTCACGATGGACAAGGGTGTTGTTGTCTTGAAAATCGAAGAAAGGCAAGGTGAAGACCCGCAGGATATGGAGCAGCTCAAAGGGATCATACTCAAAAAATTGCAAGCCCGGAAAGCTGACGAACTGACCGCCCGTCTGGTGGATATTTTGGGTAAAAAATATAACATGCAGGTGGATGAGGAGGTTTTGGCGCAAATCGATCTGTCGCCCCCGGCCGAGGAGTTGGCTAACAAGCTGGTGATCAGCTCAAAACAAGGGGATGTTACCGCGGCGAATTTCTGGGGGAGTTTGCAGAGTGAAAAAAACTTCAGGGAAAAAAATAAATTCCCACCCGAGGAAGTTGACGTTCTTAAGAAAAGGGTCTTGGCCAGCATGATTTCGCAGACCGTGGTCTCTTGGGAGGCCGCGGACCGGCATTATGAGGAAAAGGAGCCATTCAAGTGGGTGTATCGATTTTACTGTGACCATCGGCTGAACAAGGAGATTGAAAAACGTCTCGTCGAGCCGAAGGTAAAGGTTGACGAACCGGAGCTCGAGCAATTTTATCGGGAAAATTCCGAGCGGTTCTCGCATCCGGAGATGGTGGATTTTATGTTGCTGGAAGGTGAGACGCAAACGATCAGCGCAATGTGGCAGAAGATTTCCATTGGGCACGATTTTTTTGAAGTCGCGGCAGAGCATGTCCCGGGCGGGCCTTCTCTTCAGCAGATGCCGGTGAGTCAGCTTGGCCCGGAACTGAAGGAGATTGTTTCCTCCCTGCGTCCGGGCGAGGTAAGTCTTCCCTTTGCATTTAAAAATGGTAGTGCTCTGGTGCGGCTGGTAAAATATAAGGAAAAAGTCTCTGTGCCTTTTGTTCAGGTCAAGGAACAGATTCGCCAGGAATTGAGCCGCCTGAAATATCAACAGGCCCGTGAAGAGTTACTGCGCAGGTTGAAGGAAGGATCTGAGATCAGCATCAATCCCAAGGTGTGGAAAAAGCTGCGAAAGGAGCTGGCAAATGCCGATGTCGCTGTCAAAAACAAGTAGATTGGTCGCTGTTGTTACGGGTCTGCTGCTGTTTTCCTGCGGCCCGGTAGCTTTTGCGCAACAGCCCAGAAAAACGTGCGTGGATTGTCATGCCGACATGGTGGCAAAATTCCAGCAAGGGGTTGTCCATGCTCCTGTCCGGGATAAAAACTGTGATGCCTGTCATCTGCCCCATGGCATAATCGGCGGCACATTTTTACGGCAGGAAAAACCGGAGCTGTGTTTGCGCTGCCATCAAGCCGTGGCGCCGGAGCCTGGCGCGG
Organism: Hydrosulfovibrio ferrireducens; assembly: GCF_046883345.1. Taxonomy (NCBI): domain Bacteria; kingdom Pseudomonadati; phylum Thermodesulfobacteriota; class Desulfobulbia; order Desulfobulbales; family Desulfobulbaceae; genus Hydrosulfovibrio; species Hydrosulfovibrio ferrireducens. Next base: position 387,268 of record NZ_JALKCW010000025.1, read on the forward strand.
TTTCCAGCCACGAGCCGGTGAAAAAGGGGAATTGTTCCGCCTGTCACGCAAGCCATAATTCTCCCCATCCCCGCCTGTTGCTGAAGGAACAGAAAGAGCTGTGCTACGGATGCCATGATCGCGCCCTTTTTGAGAAAAAAAATGTCCATGCCCCACTCAGCCAGGGATGTGCTGCCTGTCACACCCCCCATAAGAGCAAGCAGCCCCGCTTGCTGGTGCAGGAGGCGGACAGCCTCTGTCTCAAGTGCCACGAGAGCGGCAAGGAATCCATGCGCAAAGCGCACCAGGGGTATCTGCTGAAAGGGAACTGTTTGAGCTGCCATAACCCGCATGCCAGCGACAACAAGGGCCTGTTGAAAGCAGTAGTGCATCAGCCGATTGTTGCCGGTCAATGTAAGCGCTGCCATGACGGAACCGGGACGGACTTTGTCAAGCCCGCGCAAAAGGCGGATGCGCTCTGTGTCCAATGCCATAAAAAGGACCAGACCATGCTCGTTGGGCAGCATCAGCCGGTGAAGGAAGGCAAGTGCACGCAATGCCATAGCGTTCATGCCAGCGGCGAACCGGCCCTGTTGGTTATGCCCGCGACAACCTTGTGCCTGAAATGCCATACGCAGGGCAAAAAAAGTGCGATGCAGAGTGTGCATGCTCCGGTGAAAAAAGGCGATTGTCTGGCCTGTCACTTCGGGCACGGTCAGAGTAAAAATTCCGGCCTGAAGGCAAAGCCGTCCGAGTTGTGTGCACAGTGTCATCCCCGGCAACAGTACGGGGCTGGGCAACGCGGCCATTCTCCCGCGGCGAAGAATGAATGCGCCACCTGTCACACCCCCCATGAGTCGAAAGAAAAGAGTTTGCTTCTCAAGCGCGATGGCGAGATCTGTGTCGGGTGTCATCAGCAGGTCGATGAACAGCTTGCCCGGTTCAGCCTGCACCGGCCTTTTGCCGCCGGGGAATGCAGCCGGTGTCATAACCCTCACCAGGGGAGCGAGAAAGCCTTTCTTGTCAAACCCACAACCCGCGGGGAGCTGTGTCTGACCTGCCATGCGAATCTGCTCAAAAAACCGGTGGCAGGGAAAGGGCATCCGCCTTTCCAAGAGGGCGCTTGCCTGGGCTGTCATGGCGCCCATTCCACGGAACATGATTTTGTGCAGATCAAAAAACCGGGGGAGCTCTGCCTGCAATGCCATGCCACAACAAAGAAAGAGATGGCAGAGAAAAAGAACATCCATGAACCGTTCAAAGCCCAGCAGTGCGGAGAATGTCATTTGGCGCACGGATCAAGTCAGGAAAAGCATCTGGCAAAGAAGAAACCGGACGTGTGTTTGACATGCCATCCGGAGATTGCCATCCACTGGCAAACCGGGGTTGTCCATTCGCCAGCAGGCAAGGATTGCGGTCTTTGCCACGAAGCCCACGGCGGCAACCAGACTGTTTTATTGAAAACAGCGCCGGAGAAGTTGTGCAACACCTGTCACAAGGGAGATGACGCCCGGTATGCCAAGGCGCACTCGGGGATGACCCCTTCCGGGAAATCATGCCTTTCCTGTCATGATCCCCATGGGGCTCCTGCAAAAGGGCTCCTGTATCCGGTGCAACACGCCCCCTTCAAGCAGGGAAGTTGCAAAGCCTGTCATCCTGGGAGGAACAATTGATGCGGCGCCTGTTTATTATTCTGCTGATATTCGGCCTGTTCACCGGGCTTGCCTGCTCTGTTGCACTGGCCAGTGAGGTTTGCTACAAGTGCCATGACAAGAAAAACTTCACCGGCAAATTCACTCATGGTCCTGTGTCCCAAGGCAAGTGCGGAGATTGCCATAATCCGCATGTGGCCAAATATCCTGGATTGCTGCAGGGAGAGGGGGCGGCGCTCTGCTACTCCTGCCATAAGCGGGCCAAAACCGAGTTTGCCAAAGGGGTGGTGCACCAACCTGTTCGAGATGGAAAATGTCTTGGCTGCCATGCGCCCCATGCCGCGGGGCATGATGGCTTGCTCAGGAAAAATCTGGCGGAAACATGCTTTGTTTGCCATCAGGAGATGGCAAAACCGCAGGCTGTCAGCCACAAACCCTTTGCCCAGGGGCAGTGTACTGTTTGCCACCAGCCCCATCAGGCAAAAAACGACCAGCTTCTCAAGATGGATGCCGATGCCCTGTGCCTGTCCTGTCATCAGCAGGCGCAAGGCAGTGCCGGGCATCGCGGCTTTCCACGCAAGCTCAGCGGCTGCCTGTCCTGTCATAACCCCCATGGCAGCTCGCGCAAGGGGCTTGTCCGGCAGCATTTGCATCAGCCTTTTGCCGAAAAAAAATGCGATTCCTGTCATGGGGCTCAGCAAAACACCGGGAGCGAAGCCTGTTTGCGGTGCCACGCGGGCATGAAGACCACCATGATGGCCCCGCATAATCATATGTTCGCCGGCACGGAAAACGGTTGTATCCTGTGTCACAGCCCCCATGCCGGGGACGACAAAAAAATGCTGAAGACCTCGGGCAACAAGGTGTGCCAGCCCTGCCATCAAGATACTTTCGCCCGGTATGCGCAAAGCCAGCATCGGCACCCGCCTGTCAGCTCTTGCAGTGAATGCCACGAGGTCCATGGCTCCGACCGGCTGGCCATGCTGCGGGATGACGGCAACCAGGTCTGCTCGCGCTGCCATTTGACCCAAGGGAAGTTCAGCCATCCCGTGGGAGACAAGGTGATTGACCAGCGAACCGGGCAGATGATGACCTGTGTGACCTGTCATGATCCAATGGGCTCGCCGAATCGTTATCATCTCGTCTTGAGCGCGAAAAAAGAATTATGCACGCAATGTCATCGCAGTTATTAACCCAACGCATGGGAGAGAGTATGCTCCGGAAAAACCCAAGGTGTCGTCTCGGTTGGCTGCTGTTTTGCGGGATGTTTTTTTCCGCCTCTTCCCTTGTGTGGGCGGCGGAAGTGCAATCTCCCTGGAAATTTGTCTTTAGTCTTCAAGGGCAAGGCAAAGGCATGGCCTTGCCGGTTGCCTTGTATGTCGATCATGAAAAAGAACGCTATTATGTGGTGGACAGCACCGGCAACAAGCTCGTCTCCTTTGGCGCAGATGGCAAGTACTTGCAGGAGTTCACCGCCGAAGGCAACCTGAAAAAGCCTTACGACATGGTGCGTTTGGCGGATGGCTCCCTGCTGGTCGTGGAAAAGGGCCGTAACAGTCTGACCAGGGTCGATCTGAAAAACAAGAAGACAGTGCACACTGTTGTAAAGCATCAGGGCCAGGACGTGTTCGTGGATCGTCTGGAAATCGCCGGGGGCAAGGTGTACGTTCTTGATCGGTCATCCGGTCGGATTTTACAACTCGACGAAACATTGCAGACGGCAAAAAGCTATACAATGCCCGCCGGCGCCGGTTGGCTTGCCGACTTCAAGGTGGCGGAGAAGAAGGTTTGGGTTCTGGATCAGAAGAAAAAACAGGTGTATTCGTACGACGAGAATGGACGCCCCAGCCCTGCGATACAATTAACCGGCATTGACTTCCCGGTGTCTCTGGCGGTTGATCCGGCGGGTCTCTTGTATGTTCTCGACCGGCATCGTGCCGCGATTGTCGCTTTCGGCCGCAACGGCGAGGTCAAGTACCAGTTTTTGACCAAAGGCCAGGGGCGGGACAATCTCTACTTTCCCCAGGAGATACGTTTTGATCACTTGGGGCGGTTGTGTGTGGTGGACGAGGGCAACAGCCGAGTCATGGTTTTTAAACGATAGGGCCTAGATGATGCGGCACCTGGCAGCGTGGGGGACATTTTTCATCGTGTTGGCGGCTTGTCCGGTCGGATCTCCGGCCAAGGTAAGCGGCCCGTGTGTGAATTGCCATACCATGCATAACAGCCAGGGCGGCAGCCCAATGGCTTTTACGATCAGCAGCGGGAGCAAGGTTTACGGCGGCCTGGTGAACGAAGGCTTGCTCAATACCAATTGCATCGGTTGTCATCAAGGCGCCAATGTCAGTGGATCGGTGCCTTTCGTTTTCGACGCAAGTGCGCCCAATTATGGTCTTACCGGCACCGAAGCAGGCACAACCACCTTGGCCGGGGGAAATTTCCATTGGGTCGGCATGGGAGCGGAGAGAACCGGGCATAATGTTGCCGGGATTACGCCGCTGGATTCCGTCCACGGGGTAACCCCGCCGGGCGGGGCCGCCATGGGTGGCCAAATCACCTGCGGCGGAATCTTGGGCTGCCATGGCAGCTCTTCGGCCGTGACCCCGACCCAGGCGATCATGGGTGGGCACCACGGCAAAGACATGACCGCCTGGCAGGACGGTACTTCCGTGGCAAAGAGCTATCGATTTCTCAATGGCGTCCAGGGAGGGGAAGACCCGAATTTTGAGTTTCGGCCCACCCAGAATCAACACAACAAGTATTACGGGGTGGATCGCAGTTCAGAGGCCAATCTGGCCGCCGGCTCCATCAGCAGTCACTGCGCCCGGTGTCATGGCGATTTTCATAACGGCGGCGGTAAGATGGCGGCAGGTTCTTTTGGCGCTGGGGTCTGGCTCAGGCATCCTATTGATTTTGACATGAGCCGGTCGGTATCATCCACGGAATATGCAACCTATAACAGTGGAACCGGCACTGCCAACCCCTACAGTGTCATCTCTCCCGTTGCAACCGCCAGCACCACTCCCGTGGTGAACACCTCTGTCTATGCTGCCAGCGATGATGCCATCGTCATGTGTCTTTCCTGCCATCGGGCCCATGGCTCCCCGTATGACGCAATAATGCGCTGGGATTACAAAAAGTGGCCGCAGGCGGATGGCTATAACGGGTGCGCGGTATGTCATACAAGCAAAAACTAACACGCAAGGCTGCTTTTGGGGCTGGATTGTTCTGCCTTTTCCTGCCTGCTGCGGCCCTGGCCGGGGCTTATTTGCTCTCTGCCCACGGTTCCGGCACGATCGGGGTGGAACGTGCGGTGATGGCCAGCGCCGGATACGGTCGGGGCAACTGCGGACATTGCCATGAAATGCATGCCAGCCTCACCGGCGATGAACCTGCGCCGGCGGGCGGAGCGGCAAGCCCCTATGCGCTTTTTGCCGGGAGCCTTGATCCGGCGGTAAAACCGTATCTCGAAACGAGCAATTTTTGTTTTTATTGTCACAACAGCACGGGGTCGGCCCAGCAGGTAACAAACCGGGATTACAGCGCAACCTTTGGGGGCGGAGGTCTGGCGACCGGCCCCCAATCCATCATTGCGGCCTTCAACCAGGCCTCCTACCATAACCTCGGCGACATCAAAACCTTTGTCAACAATTCCAGCGCATACCTCTGGTTCAGCGACTCCAGCAATCCCTGCGACGGCTGCCATAATCCGCATTTGGCCAAGCGGAACTGGGTTTCCATTCCGGCAAACTCCGCCATTTCAAAGCCCTCCAGTCATTTCAGTCTCTGGGGAGAGGCTTCCCCCCAGTTGATGTCATCCTATAGCTACGAAGCGCCCTATCTCACTTGGCAGAGCACATACGTCAGCGCCTACCGGGAGCCGGATGGGGGCAGCATCACGGACGGTTCTAAAACCCCGGACTATGTGGGGTTCTGCACCGATTGTCATTCCAGCACCAATACCATCTGGAGCACCACCCTGAATCGTAATCTCAGAGTGATAAACTGGGCGGTCGGCGGGGAAAAGCATGGAGGCCTTGCCAGGGACAGTAACCCTGCTAATTTCAGGGAACCATACGACACCGCAGCCTCATCCAAGAGCAATTTCGTTTTTTCCTGCCTGGACTGTCATGAACCCCACGGTTCATCGAACATCATGCTTCTGCGGCGGAGGGTAAACGGGGCCGAACTTTCCGGGGCAATCAGCACTGTCAATGCCTTGGGACCGCTTTGCAGCCGTTGCCATTCCGGAGGCATGGAATCGATTCATCACCTCGTTGCAAATGCGCCCTATCCAAACCCGGTTCAGTGCACATCCTGCCATGGGGGGCAGCCGTCCTCCAACCCGGTCCCCTGCGGGAACTGCCATTTCCATGGCTCTAATGACAGTTGGTTGTTAACTAAGGGGAAAACACCGACATATCGAAAGACATTTTAGGCGTAGTAAGGGAATACCCAGTGCTTCTTGCCTTTTCCGCTTCGGCACCCATGCCGTTTTTGGTATTGTACAGGATGTGGTTTCAACGAATTAACAGCAAGGCAAGGAAGCCATGACATCATTCGGATCGGAAAACAAAAACGATATTGATTCAAGGCCCTGTCGGCAGAGAGGGCGCAACGGTTTTGTCCTTCTGCTTCTGGCCCTGCTGCTCAGCTCCTGTCTTGGCGCCGAGGTGAAGCCTTCGGCTCCTCCCCTTGCGCCGGCCAGGACGGCTGCAGCCAATGAGGCCCTGCTTTCCGTTTTTTTGCATCTTGTCAAGCCTGCTTCCGCCGGACTCTGGATGGAGGTGGATTCCGTGGCCCTGGTGGGCGAAAATACGGTTATTCCCCTGGATATGCAAGCAACGCCGTTTGGAGCCGGAGAAATTATGGGCGGGCAGCGTTTTGTCGCTCGAGGGCCAGTGGCGCCCGGCCGTTACAGGGCCTTGCGTTTGACCATCAACAAAGCCGCGGTGGTACGGCAGAGCGAGAAGCTGTTCCTCGCAGTGCCGGAACCGGTGGTGGAGTTGCCCCTGCCCGGCGATTTCCGTTTGGACGCAGGAATGAGCCGATCCCTTTTCCTGGCCTGGGATGAGGAAGCATCCTTACGGAATAGCGCGTTTTTCATCCCCAGCTTGGCGGTATTGCCAGAACAATTTCCCCTGCTTGCCGATCTGGCCTACGTGAGTTGTCCGGAAATCGATACGGTATATCTGGTTCGAACCGATAATAACCGGGTCTGCGGTTCCCTTGCCATAAGCGGCACGCCCACATACATGGCATATGACGCGGATCGGAAGCGGTTGTATGTGCTGGCCACGAAGGATGCAACCATCTTTGTGGTGGAAGCAGCCACAAGCAGAATTATCGATCGGATCAAGATCCCCATGAGCGTCAATCCGTCCTATTTCGTGACGAATAATGGAAAATGGGGATACGTTCTTGATCAAGACGGGGATTCCTTGCTCAAAATCGATCTGCTGCAAGGCACCCTGGACAGGCGTGTGCGTCTGGGCGACAAGCCGCGTTTTATGCTCTGGGTGCCCGATCGTGAGCAACTGGCTATCTCGTCAGGCCTGTCACAGGCGGTGTATTTGCTTGATCCGGAAACCTTGGCCACCAGGAGTACTGTCTTGACGGGCAATGGGCCGGACGGATTGCTGGTCACGGACAATTATCTCTTTGTGGCGGAAAGCGCGTCGAACACAGTGGGTATTTATGATGTGCGCAGCGGGCAGATCAGTAAAAGGCTCAATGTCGGGTCCAGGCCTCGACGTCTGGTTCAAAATGACAACCGGATATATATAAGCAACTCTCTGGATAGTACAATCTCCCTGCTCGCCATCCGGCAGCAGACAGTGGTCCGGGATATTCGAGTTGGGGGGATGCCTTTGGAGATGGCGGTTTCCACCAGGCATAAATGGGTGTATGTCGCGGAACAGGCCACGGGAAGGCTTGCTGTTGTCGACCAGACGGCAAGCCGGGTTGTTCAGCATGTCGAACTCGGCACGAAACCGCAGCATCTCCTCGTTGTGCAGTAAGCCCGCGATGGGTATTCCAAGAATGGAAAAACGGAAAAGATGGAGAACGTTTTGCATAATCGCTTGAGACCTTTCGCTCTCGTACTCGTGGTGGGAGTGTTGTGTGCGGCCTTTTTTTTTTGCTGGGCATGGAGGGGGGATTGCCGGTGGGGTGATTGGCCCTGAACAGTGCTGCGCATGTCACCGGGAGGTTTGCGAGGATACGGCGAACAAGCGGTATGTGCATGCCCCGGTCCGGGAAAAACAGTGTGCATTGTGCCACATTGCCACAATCGGAGCGGACCGGACACCTGTTGCCAAAAAAGAGGAGAGCAAGGTCCGCTGGCTGCCAGGGAGTTATCCTCGGCAGGGGATGGAATACTGGTTCTCCATTCCGCCGGCCTTGGCAGGCAAGAAGATCATTCTCCAGGCGGATGGACAGGGCAAGAAAACGTTGCGGCTGGAAGTGCAGTTGCCGAATTTCCAGGAGGCCGAGCAGTTGGCCGCGGTTACCAAGCCGCCGGAAATTACAGAACTCAATGTGGAGGAGGTAAAGCAGGGCGTTTTTCTGACAGCGCGGGTTACTTGGAAAACCGACAGGGTTACGGACTCGACGGTGCTGTATGGTGAAAACGAAGCGACGCGCAAAAATATCGTTGATCCCTGGTTGTCCAAGGATCATGAAATGCTGCTCACGGATTTGCAGCCGCGCAAAACGTACACTTTTTCTGTTGCTTCACGGGATATTTTCGGCAACCAAAAGGTTTCGCCTCTCAAAACGTTTTCCACTCACGCATTTTTCAGCAAGCCGAGTATCGAAAAAACAAAAACGACTGAAAAGGTCACGGTCTCCGGAAAATATTTCAGGGTGGACAACCGGTTTTTTGCCAGATTTGTCACTAATCAACCGACCAGTATGCGGCTCGGGACACTTGACGGGCCGATGCATGCTTCGAGTAAAGACTCCGGTCTTCAGAGCGGCAAGCTTCCGTCGGAACATCTGCCCTTGGTTGATCCCCGTTTTCTCAATACCGGCGTTTGTTTGACCTGTCATCCGCAAACAAAGGGAGTGTTGTCGCATCCCGTGGATGTGCAACCCAAGCGAGGAATGATCATTGATAGCCGTGAGTATAAAATTCTTGGTGATGGCCGGCTCACCTGCATGACCTGCCATGTGGCCCACGCCTCGGACAATGAAGCCCGGGTGGTAAAGAGCGATAAAAAGAGATTATGCCTTGGCTGTCATAAAAATTTCGGCTGATGTTCCGACAGCGGGATGGAAACAAAAAAATGAGGGAGAGGCATGACCGATTTTAAAAGAAAGAAATTGAATATGGCGGTGAAAAAAGAGTTGCAGCGCTGGTTGCTGGTGCGGATTTTCGGGGTGGTTCTCCTGAGCTCCCTGATTGCCGCTCTTATTCTGTATTTTTATGCCAACCAGGAACTCGGCGATTCTTTTTATGATGCCCATATTACCATCAGGCGGGTCAGTGATCTGCTCTGGCCGGTGGTTGCCGCAGGTTCCCTGGTAAGTTTGTTGAGCGGAATGCTCCTTGCCGTTTTTTTGCCGCAAAAGATTGCCGGGCCGATTTATCGGATCGAAAAGGAGTTGGCGGAAGTAGGCAAGGGAAACCTGACGGTGGAAATCAAATTGCGGCCCCGAGATCCCTTTCGGGATCTGGTCGGAACCATCAATCAAACTATCGGCAGCATCCGGGACCGCGTCCGAAAAATCCAAAATATCTGCAACGAACTTGGGAAAGCGGAAATAAGCGGGGATGTGCGCGATCAGCAGAAACGTGTCTGTACCGAACTGAAGTTCTTTAAGACCTGAATGGACCGCGTCGATCAGCTCGTCCCCATGTAGCGCCGCATCCGGATATTCATCAGGAGGCCGAGGCCTGCCAGGTTTGTGAGCAGCGAGGAGCCGCCATAACTGAAGAGGGGCAGGGGCACTCCCACCACGGGCAGCAACCCCATGACCATGGCCAGGTTGATGAATGCCTGCCAGAAGATGAGCGAAACCACGCCGAATGCAAGCAATACCCCGAACTTATCCCTGGCGGAGATGGCGATGTTCAGCCCCCAGAGGATCATGAAGAAGTAGCAGATTATCAGCAGGGCGGAGCCGAAAAATCCCCACTCCTCGGCCCAGACCGAAAAGGCGAAGTCGGTGTGCCGCTCCGGCAGGAAGTCGAGCTGGCCTTGGGTTCCTTGCAAGTATCCCTTGCCGAAGATCAAGCCGCTGCCCACGGCGATTTTTGACTGGATGATGTGATAGCCCGTGCCCAAGGGGTCGTTTTCCGGGTTGAGAAAGGTGGCAACCCGCTGGCGCTGGTATGGTTTCAGGAAAAATTTCCAGGCGATGGGGATGGCCGAGAGGCCGACGCACAAAAGGGTTGCCAGGGTGGCCCAGCGGAGTTTGACAAACAGGGTCATTGAGGCAAAGACAAAGGCCAGCAAAAGAGCTGTGCCGAGATCGGGCTGTTTGGCGATCAGCAGAAAGGGCAGACCGGTCAACAGGGCCGGGACCGCCAGATCGAGCAGGCCGAAGCCTTTTCCCGTTTCCTTGCGGTAATAGTAACTTGCCAGGGTAACGACCAGAATCAGCTTGGCCGGTTCCGAAGGCTGCAACCGGAAAAAGCCGAGATCGATCCAGCGCTGGGAGCCGCCGACTGTTTTGCCGACGGCAAGCGCTACGACCAGCAGGAGGATCATCGCCCCATACAACGGGTAATTCAGGGCGAGCAGCACCCGGTAATCAATGCTGACGATGAGCAGAATGACAGCCGCGCCGAAGAGGTAGTAGGTGAGTTCCTTGAGATAGAGCGGCGCCCCCACATTGGTGTACAAATGGGTCGAGCTGTACAGGTTGGCCAGGCCGATGAGCGCGACAACGAGCACGGCCATGATGAGAACCCAATCGATATTCAGCAGCAGGCGGCGATCAAAGCGTAGCATGTTATTCTCCCTTTTCATCCATGGCTGGGGAGGGGGGCGGTTCCTCCGCTGGGTTTTCCGGCTTGCCGTTTTTAAGTTCGAAGTAACGCTTGAACACCGCTTTGGCAACGGGGCCGGCCGCGGAACCGCCGTGCTGGCCATGCTCCACCAGGACGGTTATGGCAATCTCCGGATTTTCCGCCGGAGCGAAGGAGGTGAACCAGGCATGATCCCGGTATTTGTAGGGGATGGATTTTTCACTCATGCCTGCGACATGGGAGAGGTTTACCACCTGGGCGGTGCCGGTCTTGCCGCCGATGAGCACATCCGGAAGCGCCACCGCCTTGGCGGTGCCGCCCGGCGAGTTCACTACCCCGACCAAGGCTTCCTTGATGAGTGCGAGGGAGTGGGCGGAACCGAGGATCTTGCCCTCGCTGACCGGGCTGAATGTTTTCAGGGTTTTCCCGTCCGGAGCCGTGATGCTGTGCACCAGTTGGGGACGGTAGAGGGTGCCGCCGTTGACCACTGCCGCGGTCATGCGGCAGAGCTGCAGAGGGGTGGTCAGTACATACCCCTGGCCGATGGCCACCGAGAGGGTTTCCCCGTCCTGCCATTTTTCCTTGTAGCGTTGCTGTTTCCAGGCCGATGATGGAATGATCCCGCCTTTTTCATGTTCGAGGTCGATGCCGGTTTTCTTCCCCAGGCCAAGGCTGTTTGCGTATTTGGCGATTTTGTCGACTCCCAGCCGCATTCCCACCGAATAAAAATAAACATCGCAGGATTCGATCAGGGCCCGTTGAAAATCCACCGTGCCGTGACCGCCTTTCTTCCAGCAACCGTACCTCCGGTTGCCGAAATTCAGGGAGCCGCCGCAGAAGTAGGTGGCGTCCGGAGTGACAATGCCTTCGGAAATGGCCGCCAGGGCGGTGGCGATCTTGAAGACGGAGCCGGGCGGATACTGTCCTTGGATGGTTTTGTCGAGCAGGGGATGCAGCGGGTCGTTGAGCATCCTGTCCCAGTCGGTTTGCGAAATGCCGCCGATAAATTCCTGGAGGTGTAGCGGGGGATTGCTGCTCATGACCAGCAGATTGCCGGTGTTCACTTCCATGACCACCACGGCTCCGGCCTTGCCGGCCATGGCTTCCTCCGCGGTACGCTGCAGATCGACATCAAGGGTCAGGTGCAGGTCGTTGCCGGGATAGGGATCCTGCAACTGCATCTGGCGCTGTTCAAACCCATGGACGTCAACCTCCAGATAGTTCCTCCCTTTTTCGCCCTTGAGATACTTTTCAAAGATCTTCTCAACCCCCTGTTTCCCAACCTGGTCGCCGCTTTGGTAAGTGGCATAGTGCTTTTCCGACAGTTCCGCCCGGCTTATTTCGCCGAGGTAGCCGACCAGGTGGGAGGCGAAATCACCGTAGAGATAGTCGCGGGAAGGCATGACCTCGATGCGGACCCCGGGAAGCGAAAGGTGTTTGTTCTCGATGGTGACCAGGGTTTCCCAGTCGATGTCCTCTTTCAGCCTGGTGGGCATGTAGCGGGGATTTTCGGTGGCAGCCCGGATTCTGTCCAGAAGGACGGAAATATCTTCGTTGAGGATCTTGGCAAGATCCTTTATGACCGCATCGGGGTTGGGAGCGTCTTCCCGGTTCCAGACCACATTGAAACGAGGGCGGTTGGTGATGATGGGTTGGCCGGTCCGGTCAAGGATGTTGCCGCGTGGCGCGGCGATTTCCTGGATGCGGATACGGTTGATCTCCGAAAGCTTTGCGTACTCATCGCCACGGTAAATCTGCAGATACCAGAGCCTGGTCAAGAGGAGGGTGGCGGAGACAATGATCACGACCATGGCGATATCAATCCGCTTTTTGAGCATCTTGAGTTCGGCCGGGTCAATCTTGTTTATTTTGGCAAGGGGACGTGGTGGCATGTTTTTCGAGGGGGATCCTTGCTACATCCGGTAGCGGTTTCCTGTTTTATGGCGGCGGAACGGATTGTTGGCGTTCTTGCTGTCAAAAACCGTGGTGAGCCAATGGAAAAAATTGAAAAACGGAATGCAGAGCACGGAGAGAATAAGCATTTGCAGAATTTCATTTCCCCAGGCCCAGTACAACCTGCTCTCCGGCGACAGGATTGAAGTGAAGATGAAGATGCTGCTGGCGGTGAAGAGATAGCTCAAGGCGACCACCGGAATCTGTTGAATCGACTCATTGATGGCCAGGTGTCTGGAAATGACCTGGAGGAGGAAGAAGAGGACGAGGTAGATCACCGGGTGCAGGCCGAGAAAAACTCCGGAAAAGATATCCATGATCAGGCCGAACAGCAGGGCCAGTACCGCGCCCTTGTAAACATCGAGGTAGGTGCCGAGAAAAACGATAAACAAAAACAGGAAGTTGGGCCTGCCAAACCACTCGGGCAAGGAATTGAGCAAGGTGGTCTGCAGGATGAGGAGAATGGTCCCTGAAAGAAAAAGAAAACTTAGAACCATTGGGTCGGAGTCTGGGTTGAGATTGTTGGAAGCACCCCCCGGCGCATCGCCTGGGGGAATCGTGCCGCGTCCTCGATAAGAAATATTTTTTCCCGGTAAGTGCGCAGCATTATTTGGCCAGCGGATCCTTTTTCATGACAATAATAAGATATTCAAGTTGGGAAAAATCCGCAGCAGGCTGGATCTCGATTTCCTGGAACATCCCCCGGCCTGATCTTTCGACCTTTGATACGGTGCCGATCGGCACGCCCTTTGGGAAAACTCCGCCGATCCCGGAGGTGACGATTCTGTCGCCTTCGGCCACTTCGCTGTTTTTGAGGACATATTCCATGTGGAAGTTGGCCCCGCCCCCTTTGACGATTCCCTGAACCCTGGTTTCCTGGATCAGGCCGTCAAGGGCGCTGTTTGGGTCGGTTGCCAGCAAGATCTTGGCAAAATGGGGGGAGGTGTTCGTGACCTGTCCCACAACGCCTTCGACGGTCACGGCCGGCATGCCGGCTTGAACGCCATCGCTGCTGCCCCGGTCAATAATGATGGTCTTGAACCACTGGGAAGGGTCCACCCCGATGATCTCGGCGGTGAGGGTGGGGGCCGGGAGAGTTTCCTTCATTTCGAGGAGCTTTGCCAGCCGGACATTGGTTGCCACGGCTTCCCGGTATTCGTTGTTGACGGCCTTGTGTTTCTGGAGCTCTTCCCGCAACCGGGCATTTTCTTCCCGGACGTTGATCAGCGCGGTATAATTCCGCCAGCCGTTCTTGAAACTTCCCGTCATCCGGGTCATGGCATACTGGGCCGTGCCGATGACCTCAAGGGCTAGTTTGTGGGGAGCGTTGAATTCCTGGCGGCCCACCGTGGAGACAATGAGAACAATGAACAGGGCGAGAAGAAGGCCGAAAAAAAGAAAGAGTCTGATCTGCCTGGCGCGTTTGTTTTTTTTCTTCATCACAGACTCTGCAAATAGTTATATGTCGCCATGTTTCTCGTGAGAATACCGAAAAGAGAGGAAAGTGCGCCTTGGTTTTTTGCTTAACACCGAGCAAGAATACGGCCTGCGCGTTCTTGCTCAGGTGGTCATTACCTCTTTGAGGATGTCGATGTTCTCCAGGGCTTTGCCTGAGCCGAGCACCACGGAGGAGAGGGGGTCTTCCGCAATGATGATGGGCAAGCCGGTTTCCTCGGAAAGCCTTTTGTCAAGATTGCGGAGCAAGGCGCCGCCGCCGGTGAGAACAATGCCCTGGTCGACGATGTCCGCGGAAAGTTCCGGCGGGGTCAGTTCGAGGGCCATCTTGACCGCCTCGATGATCGCGTCAACCTGCTCGGTGATGGCGGTGCGGATTTCCTCCGAGGTAATGGTCAGGGTTTTCGGTACGCCGGAAACAAGATCGCGGCCCTTGACCTCCATGGTGTCGTAGGGAGGCTCGGGCATGACATCGCCGATGGTTGTTTTGATGACCTCGGCGGTGTGTTCGCCGATGGCCAGGTTATGCTTGCGCTTGATGTAATGGAGGATGGCCTCGTCCATCTTGTCGCCCGCCACCCGCAGGGAGCTGGCATAGACGATGCCGGCCAGGGAGATCACCGCCACCTCGGTGGTGCCGCCGCCGATATCGACCACCATGTTGGCGGTGGGTTCGGTGATGGGCAAACCTGCGCCGATGGCCGCGGCCATCGGCTCTTCGATGAGATACACCTCGCGGGCGCCCGCCGATTCTGCGGATTCCTTGACCGCCCTTTTTTCAACCTGGGTGATGCCGGAGGGAACGCTGATAATGATGCGGGGATGCACCAGGGTGCGGCGATTGTGGACCTTATTAATGAAGTAGCGCAGCATGGCCTCGGTCACTTCAAAATCGGCGATGACGCCGTCCTTGATCGGCCTGACCGCGATGATATTGCCCGGGGTGCGGCCCAGCATCATTTTTGCCTCTTTGCCCACGGCCAGAACCTTGTTGGTGCGCGCATCCTTGCGGATGGCGACCACCGAGGGTTCCCGCAGGACAATGCCCTTGCCTTTCACGAAAACCAGGGTGTTAGCAGTCCCCAGGTCAATGGCCAGATCGTTGGAGAGCCATCCGAACAGCGAATCAAAGGGCGAGAACATAATGCGGTTACCTCTACGTTTTATTAGAATGCCTTTAATTTCCAGAGAGTTATGACTATAGAAGAAAATCTCCCAGACTGTAACAGACTCATCTGGGCTTGGCAAGAAAAATGGCAGGACTTTTCCTGGAGAAAACGCTTGACATGCCATGCCCCGGGGTGGTATTTGAACCAGCGTGTCCGGCGGGTTGTCGTTGCCGGATGCTTCAAGAACATGTGGGGCTATAGCTCAGCTGGGAGAGCGCTTGAATGGCATTCAAGAGGTCAGCGGTTCGATCCCGCTTAGCTCCACCACTCTTTGCAAACGCACCTTTGGGGAGGGCCTGTCCGGTTTTTCTCAACGGGTCAGCCTCTGCCAGCCTTAAGAATTGGCCTTCTTCGTGTTTGGCAGAGGTTTTTTCTTGCCCCCTCTTCGGTGTTCTTTTCTCTCCGGGAATCCTATGAGTCATTCAGTTAAAACGCCCGAGCCTGCCCTGAAGCCTGTTTCCGAGGACGCCATTCTCAAGGTTTCCAAGGAGATCGTGGTGAAATTCATTGAGGTGGGCCGGCTTGCCCCGTCCAATTTTGACGAGATGTTCCGCGCCATCTATCAGTCGGTGCGGGACACGGTCCGGTCGTGACCGTGTCCGTTTCTTCCGTGGGCCTCGATCCTGCCCTGAACCGCTTTCCTGAAAACATTCGGCACATCCATCTCATGGGCATCTGCGGCACCGGGGTGGGCGCCCTAGCCGGCATGCTGAAAAGCGCCGGTTTTACCGTGACCGGCTCGGATCAGCAGGTCTATCCCCCCATGAGTGATTTTCTGGCCGGGCAGGGTATTGCGGTGCAGTCCGGCTATTCCCCGGACAATCTTGCGCCGCGCCCGGATCTGGTGGTGGTCGGCAATGTCATCCGGCGGGAAAACCCGGAAGCCCTGGCCCTGGCCGAACGCGGCATCCCCTATGTCTCCTTTCCCCAGGCCCTGAGCCATTTCTTTATCCGCGACAAGACCTCTCTGGTTGTGGCCGGAACCCATGGCAAGACCACGACCTCCTCCCTGCTGGCCAGCCTGCTCCGTGAGATCGGGGCGGAACCGAGTTTCATGATCGGCGGGCTGGTGCAGGCTTTTGGCCGGAATTTCAATGTGTCGGAAGGGAGATATTTTGTCGCCGAAGGCGATGAGTACGACACGGCTTTTTTCGACAAGGGTCCGAAGTTTCTCCATTACCGTCCCCGGATCGCCATTCTGACCAGCATCGAGTTCGACCACGCGGACATCTATGCCGATCTTGCCGCCATCAAGGCCTCCTTTGCCAAGCTCGTCGCCGCCATGCCTGCGGACGGGTTTCTCGTGGCCTGCTGGGATGACCCGGTTGTCCGCGAGGTGTGCCAGGGAGCCAAATGTTCGGTGGTGGGCTATGGCTGTTCCGAGGGCTGCGACTGGCGGGTCACGGATCTGCTGGTCCGCCCGGAATCCACCTCCTTCCAGGTCAGCAGGCGCGGTGTTGCCTTCGGCGGTTACGAAAACGTGCTGCCCGGGCGGCATAATGCCTTGAACGCCCTGGCGGTGATAGCGGTTCTGGATATCCTGGGATTTGCCCAACAGGAAGTTGCCCAGGGACTGCGCAAATTTCAAGGGGTACGGCGGCGGCAGGAAGTTCGCGGCGTGGCGCGCGGGGTGACGGTGATCGACGATTTCGCCCATCATCCGACCGCAGTCCGGGAAACCTTGGCGGCTCTGGCAGCCGCCTATGCTGGCCGCCGTCTGGTGGCTGTCTTCGAGCCCCGGACAAACTCCAGCCGGCGCAAGGTTTTTCAGGAGGCTTACGCCTCCGCCTTTGACGCCGCGGCAGAGGTTCTGGTGCGCGAGCCTGCACCCCTTGCCAATATCCCTGAGGCCGAACGGTTTTCCTCCCGCCGGTTGGTTGACGATTTGGCAAGCCGAGGGCTTGCCGCAGGGTATTTCTCCACTACCGAAGAGGTTCTCTCCTATCTTGATGGCAGCGTCCGCCCGGGCGATGTGGTGGCCATCATGTCCAATGGCGGGTTTGATAACATCCATCAACGGCTTCTTGAGTTGCTGGGTCAAACCACCGCCGCACCGATGTAAAAAAACGATAAAAAAAGAGCGGTCTAGGTAGTTGCCGCCACGGTACTTGTACCGTGGGTAACGCATTGAATTTGTGGTAAATTCTTTGGGTTTTTCTTCTTGAGTGCAGGGAAAATACCTGATGGGTTTTGCGCTTTTAACCTCTTGAAAAAATGGGAAAAAATTAGATTTTTAACCCTGATTTTTTGGGGGGCGCTTTTTCTGAATACCCATTCAGTATTTGCTTGACATCGATTTTTGATGGGGCTATTTAGGTCGGAAGCTATTCGTATAATGCGCTTCAACCTAAGGAGCATACAGTCGTGGAACAGCAGGCAACTCTTGATATTCTCTATGTGGCGGCCTTTTTCTTGGGTGGCCTGGGCTTTGCGGTGGGTCCGTTCATCATTGCCCTCCTTCTGGCTCCCCGCTCCACCAGAAACACCAAGGAAAAAACAAAGCAACTCATTGAGTGCGGCATGGAGCCCATCGGCGACGCCTGGATCCGTTTCGGCATCGTCTATTACCTCTATGCCCTGATGTTTGTGGCCTTTGCCGTGGATATCCTCTTTTTGTTCCCGGTGGCCCTTGTATACAACCAAACAGGACAGGCCGGGCTTAATATCGGCGACCTCCGGGCCTTTGTCGAGATCCTGATCTTTGTCGGAATCCTGTCACTGATAATCATCTATGCTTGGAAAAAGGGAGTGTTCAAGTGGGAACGCAAAATATACAACCAGCGATAGTTCAGTTTGCCCAGCTTGACAAACTGCTTGCCTTGGGAAGGGCCAACTCTCTCTGGCCCATGACCTTCGGCCTTGCCTGCTGCGCCATCGAGATGATGGCCACCGGCGCCTCCCGCTTCGATCTGGCCCGGTTCGGCGCCGAGGTATTTCGGCCCTCCCCCCGTCAGTGCGACGTGATGATTGTCGCCGGCACCATCAGCAAGAAGATGGCCCCTGCCGTGGAAACCCTCTACGACCAGATGCCGGAGCCCAAATGGGTCATCGCCATGGGCAACTGCGCCATCTCCGGCGGCCCCTTTGTGTATGAAGGCCAGTACGGCATTGTCGAGGGCGCCGAAAAGCTCTTTCCGGTGGATGTCTTTATCCCCGGCTGCCCGCCTCGGCCGGAGGCCTTGATCGAGGGGATTCTGGAGCTTGAGGAAAAGGTGACGGGTTCCCGCAGATGGCCAAGAGTGGAGGTGGGCTGATCATGAATTGTGCTGCGATCAAACAGAAACTGGCTGCCATCGGGGCCGGTTCGGTAAGCGAAACGGAATACGGACGCAAGGGTTTTGCCTTGGACGTGCAGGTTGCCCCGGAGCAGCTTGTCGCCGCGGTCTCGGCGCTCGATGCGGAAGGATTTTTCATCGAGGCGGTCACCGGCGTGGATTGGCTGGGCGAGCAGGCGGCCCTGCGCAAGGAAGCGGAGGCAAAAGTTGCCGCAGCGGCCAAGGCCAAGGCCGAGGCTGCTGCCGCGGCGGGAGAGGAAGCCCCCCCTGCCGAGCCGGTTGCCGAACAGGGCGAGCTTCCCGAAGACGCGCTGGAGGCGGTGTACGACTTCAACCATTACGAAGCGCTCTGCCGGGTGACGATCAGAACCAGGGTGCCCCGCAGCAAGCCCGAGGTTCCCACCATTTCGCAGATCTATCCCGGCGCCAACTGGCATGAGCGGGAAACCCATGATTTCTTCGGCATCACCTTTGTCGGCCACCCCTATCTCGTGCCGTTGCTGTTGCCGGAAGATGCTGATTATCATCCTTTGCTAAAGGATTTTCGCCCATGAGCGCCTTTGCCGAAAGTGAAGCCAAAGAAACATTTGTCTTAAACCTCGGGCCCCAGCATCCTGCCACCCATGGGGTTTTGCGGGTCAAGCTGACCATGGACGGCGAGTACATCGCCGAGGCGGAGCCGGTACTGGGCTACATCCATCGCATGCACGAGAAGATGGGGGAAAACCGGACTTGGGCCCAGTTTATGCCCAACACCGGACGGATGGATTATCTCCATGCCCTGGCCTACAACCACGGCTATGTTTCCGTGGTGGAGCGGGCCGCTGGCATCGAGGTGCCGGAGCGGGCCGAATACCTGCGGGTGATCACCGCCGAGTTGAACCGGGTTTCCAGCCATCTTCTCTGGTTTGGCGCCTTTATCCTGGATCTGGGCGGGTTTTCCCCGCTGCTCTATGCCTTTGACGACAGGGAACATATCCTTGACCTGCTGGAATCGGTAACCGGTTCGCGCCTCACCTATTGCTATTTCCGCTTCGGCGGGGTGTACAACGATATCGACGACAATTTTGTTCCCGGGACCAGGGCCTTTATCAAGCGGTTGCGCGAGCGGATGCCCATGTACCACAATCTGGTCACCAAGAACATCATTCTGATGAAACGGCTCCAGGAGGTCGGACCGATTTCCGCGGAGATGTGCCGCAAATACGGGGCAACCGGCCCGGTGTGCCGCGGCTCCGGCATCAATTTTGATGTGCGCAAGCACGAGCCGTATTCCATCTACCCGGAATTCGACTTCGATGTGCCGGTGTACGAGCAATGCGATTCCATGGCCCGCTACATGGTGCGGATGGACGAGATTGAGCAGAGTCTGCGCATTATCGAACAGGCCCTGGATAAATTGCCCGAAGGCCCGGTCATGGCGGAGAAGGTTCCCAAGATCCTCAAGCCCGCCAAGGGCGATTATTACCATGCCGTGGAAACGGCGCGCGGTTCGTTCGGCGTGCGGGTGGTCAGCGACGGGACAAACACCCCGTACCGCTTGAAACTGCGTTCCCCAACCTTTTCCAATTTGAGCCTTTTTGGCGAGGCCTGTCAGGGCATGCTGCTGCCTGACGCCCTTGCCTTGATGGGAAGCCTGGATTTGGTCATCCCTGAGATAGACAGGTAAGGAGCTTCGTTATGTATGTGGATCCTGAAATAATACGGCTGCTGGCATTCCTCGTCGGAGTGATCGCCTTTGCCGCCCTGAACGCCGCCTACCTGGTCTGGCTTGAGCGCAAAGAGGCCGCGCATATCCAGCGGAGGATCGGACCCAAGGAGGTCGGCCCCTTTGGCCTGCTCCAGCCTTTGGTCGACGGCATCAAGCTGATGACCAAGCAGCTCATTGTGCCGGCCGGGGTTGATCCGGTCCTGTTCAAGATCGCTCCGATCCTGGTCATGGTCCCAGCGATCATGAGCTTTGTCACCATCCCCTTCAGCGATACGCTGGTGGCGCGGAATCTGGACATCGGCCTCTTGGCCATCTTCGCCTTTGCCTCGGTGAACGTCTTGGGTCTTCTCCTGGGCGCTTGGGGCTCGCGCAACAAGTATGCGGTTATCTCCGCGGCCCGTGTGGTTTCCCAGAACGTGGCCTACGAGATTCCCATGCTGGTCACGGTGGTGACCCTGGTGATGATCAGCGGCACCATGAATCTCAGTAAGATCGTGGGGCTGCAGTTGGGCGGCTTCTGGAACTGGAATATTTTCAACCTTTCCGCCAGCCCCCTGATGCCCATTGCTTTTTTGATCTTCTTTGTCTGCATGCTGGCCGAGACCAACCGGGCGCCTTTCGACATGGCCGAGGCGGAGAGCGAGCTGGTGGCCGGCGCTTTTACCGAGTACTCGGGCATGGGCTTCGGCGTCTTTTTCATGGGCGAGTATGCCAACATCGTCATCGGCGCCAGTGTGGCCACCATCCTTTTCCTGGGCGGCTGGGATTGTCCCTTCGGGCTTTTCCCCGGGGTGCACTGGTTCCTGATCAAGATGTACTTCCTGATCTTCACAGTCATCTGGATCCGTTGGACCTATCCGCGCACAACCTTTTACGGGCTGCTCAATCTTTCCTGGAAGATTTTGATCCCGATCTCCTTTGTTAACCTGATTCTTACCAGTGCCATGTTGAAGGTGTTTTAACCATGATCGACTATCTCAGAGAGATTATCAGCGGGACCTGGAGCCTGTTTGTCGGCCTGGGGATTACCATCCGGTATTTTTTCCAGCCGGTGGTGACGGTGCAGTATCCGCACCAGACCTTGCCCATGACCCCGCGCTTTCGGGGGCATATCGAGCTGGTGAAGGACGAGGAAACCGGCGAGACCAAGTGCATTGTCTGCGGCATGTGCCAGAAGGCGTGTCCTTCGAACTGCATCACGGTGAATGGCGAAAAACGGGAAGGGGTCAAGGGCAAGGTGTTGACCGAGTACACCCTGGATTTCACCAAATGCAGTCTGTGCGGGCTCTGTGTCGAAAGCTGTCCGACCGCGGCAATCACCTTTTCCAAGGATTACAACCTCGCTGGCGTCAGAAAGGAAGCGTACATCTTTGATCTCAAAAAACGTTTGGAGGCAAAGAACTGATGGTGTCCCTGTTTTCGGTTGAAGGCCTTTCCGGCCTCTTGTTTTTCTGCTTTATCGGGCTGACCCTGGCTGGGGCTGTTATTGCCACCAGCGCCCGCAGCCTGATCCGCAGCGTGGCAGGGCTGGCCCTCTGCTTTCTTGGGGTGGCCGGGCTCTACTACTATCTCAACAGCCCCTTTGTCGCCCTGATGCAGATCCTGATCTATGTTGGCGCGGTTTGTGTCACCATCATCTTTGCCGTGATGCTGGCCGGATCGTCCGAGCTCAAACAGCTCACCCAGCGCAACGGGCTGGTCGGCCCCCTGGCTATCCTGGCCAGCGGAATTTTGGTCTTTGCCTTGGCTGGGCTGGCCCTGAAAACGGAATGGCTTGCCGCTCCTTGCCTGGTCAATCGCGGCACGGTTGAGGACCTTGGCCAGTCGTTGCTCACCACATACAGCATGAGCTTCGAGCTGATTTCCGTTGTCTTATTGGTGGCGGTGATAGGCTCGCTGGTTTTGGCCCGGCAGGGGAGGGATAAGTAATGGAAATTCTTGTGCTCAGCAACAGCCTGCACACCTATCTGGTGATCGGCGCCCTGCTTTTCGGCATCGGCTTTTACGGCCTGGTCCAGCGCCAGACCTTTATCGGCATGTTGATCTCCGCGGAATTGATCTTAAGCGGAGCGTCCCTCAACTTCATGGCCTTTAACCGTTTTTTGGCCCCTGATCCCACGGTGGGGCAGGTCTTTACTCTGTTCATCATGGCCATTGCCGCTGCCGAGTGCGCCATTGCCCTGAGCATAATCATCGCCGTCTATCGGAACTACAAATCCATCGACACCGAAGATGTCGTGGATCTGCAAGGTTAGAGAGGAAAGGAATAAGGGACATGGATACAATTGTTTCCGTAAAACCGCTGCTCGCCATACTGACGGCCCTGGCCGGGGCTGTTCTCGTGATGATGTCCGGTCGCAAGCCCAATATCAGGGAGTCGTGGTCCTTTATCGCGGCGGTGACGATGTTCGGCATCATCGCCTCGATGATCACCACCGTTGCCCCGGCGCCCCTGGGCGAGGGCAAGACCATCGTCTATCAGTTGTTCCGGATACTGCCTGGCGTTTCCGTCACCCTGCGGGTAGACGCCTTTTCCATGATCTTCGCCGTGGTCGCCTCCTTTCTCTGGATGCTGGCGGTGTTCTATTCCTTGGGCTATATGCGCGGGTTGCACGAGCATGCGCAGACCCGGTTCAACGCCTGTTTCGCCCTGTCCCTGTTCGGCGCCATCGGCGTGGCTTTTTCCGACAATCTTTTCACCCTCTATCTCTTCTACGAGATCGTCAGCATCTGCACCTACCCGCTGGTTGCCCATCATCAAGATGAAGAGGGCTACGAGGGAGCCAAGAAGTACATCGTCTATCTGACCACCACGGCCAAGGGTTTGGTGCTGCCTGCCATGATCCTCATCTATGTGCTCACCGGCACCCTTGATTTTGCCGACAACATCCGCACCGGCATCTTCTCCGGCGGCACCGTTGATGCTCACGGCGCCCTGGTGACCATGCTTTATGTCTTCTGTCTCCTGGGTTTCGCCAAGAACGGCATCATGCCTTTCCACAACTGGCTTCCCGGCGCCATGGTGGCCCCGACCCCGGTTTCCGCTTTGTTGCATGCCGTGGCCGTGGTCAAGGTCGGCGTGTTCTGCACCACCAGGGTCATGCTCTATGTCTTTGGCACCGATGTGATGCATGGGTTGAATCTTGGTATCCCCACCGCTTATTTTGTTTCCTTCACCATCCTGGTGGCCTCGATCATCGCCCTGTCCAAGGATAACCTCAAGGCCCGGCTCGCCTATTCCACGGTGAGTCAGCTCTCCTACATTATCCTCGGCGTGGCTCTCCTTACCCCCAGCGGCATTCAGGGCGGGCTGGTGCATATCGCCAACCATGCCTTTTCCAAGATCACCCTGTTTTTCTGCGCCGGCGCCATCTATGTGGCAACCCACAAGAAATGCATCTCCGAGATGAGCGGCCTGGGCCGGACCATGCCCTTCACCTTTGCCGCCTTCGGCATCGCCTCGCTCAGCATGATCGGCGCGCCGCCGGTTGCCGGGTTTGTCACCAAATGGAAACTCCTGGTCGGGACCATGGAAATGGAGTCCCACTATATCGGCATTTTGCTGGTACTGCTGGCCTCCACCCTGCTGAACGTGGCCTATTTCGCGCCGGTGACCTATCGGGCTTTCTTCGGTAAACGGCCGGAAGGCGAAGTTTACGAAGGGGTTAAGGAGGCGCCTCTGGCCATGGTGGTGCCCATCATGATTGCCGCGATCATCTCGGTGGTCATCGGCATCTACCCTGATTTTATGATGAACTTTGTCAAGGCGGTGACGGGATGATAGTGAAACTGATTGATTTTCTGCGTGACCGGTTGCAACTGGTCATCCGCCTGTCCTATGTCGGGCTGGCGCTTCTGGTGGCTTGGGACGTTGTCTTTGTTTCCAAGGAACATGCCCATACCGCGGCTGAGCGGATCCCGGGTTTCTGGGCGGCTTTCGGCTTTATCGCCTGTGTGGTGATCATCATTGTTTCCAAGTGGTACGGCCACCTGGGGATCATGACCCGTGAGGATTACTATGATAACTGATTTCTGGCTGCATCCAGCCCTGATACTCATTGTTGGCGCCTTTATCCTGCCGTTTTTGCCCAAATGGCTGAAGCGGCCCTATCTGGTCATTGTTCCGACCCTGGCCTTTCTGGATGTGCTCTCCATGCAGGGACAGCACGGCACCTTCGGGGTGGTCCGTTTTCTCGACTGGTACCTCACCTTTGGCCGGGTGGATGGGTTGAGCATGGTTTTTGCCTACATCATGACCCTAATGTGCATCATCGGCACCATCTACGGGCTGCATGTGGAGGATGATTTCCAGCATGTCGCGGCGTGGCTCTATGTGGCAGGCTCATTAGGGGTTATCTTCTGCGCCGATTATCTGGTGCTCTTCCTCTTCTGGGAGCTGATGGCCTTTGCTTCGGTCTTTCTCGTCTGGTTCCGCAGGCGGCCCGAATCCCTGGCCGTGGGCTACCGCTATCTGCTGGTGCATACCGCGGGCGGCCTCGCCCTGCTGGCCGGGTTGATTCTTCGTTACCAGGCCACCGGCGGCGACCTCTCCTTCGGCCCCATCGGCGTGGGCAGCCCGAGCCTTTCCACCTACCTGATCATGATCGGTTTTCTCCTGAATGCCGCAGTGCCGCCGTTCCATGCTTGGCTGCCTGACGCCTACGGGGAAGCGACCGTTACCGGCGCGGTTTTCATGTGCGCCTTCACCACGAAAACCGCGGTTTATGCCCTGGCCCGCGCCTTTGCTGGCATGGAGATTTTGGTGCCGCTGGGGGTGTGCATGGCCCTCTACGGTGTTGTCTACGCGGTGCTTGAAAACGATGCCCGGCGACTGCTGGCCTACCACATCATCAGCCAGGTCGGCTACATGGTGGCAGGGGTGGGCATCGGCACCGAGCTAGCCATCAACGGCGCCTGCGCCCACGCCTTTGCCCATATCCTCTACAAGGGTTTGCTGTTCATGGGCTGCGGGTCGGTGCTGCATATGACCGGCAAGAGCAAGTTCTCAGAACTGGGCGGCCTGTACAAAAAAATGCCCATGGCCTTTGTTTTTACCATGATCGGAGGGCTGTCCATCTCCGCCTTTCCGCTCTTTTCCGGCTTTGTCAGCAAGGCGATGATCGTGGCTGCAGGCTTTGAGGTCCACAACTACTGGGCCGCCTTCCTGCTGACCCTGGCCTCGGCCGGCACCTTTCTCCACACCGGTCTTAAGGTGCCCTATTTCATCTGGTTCGGCAAAAACAACTGCAGCAAGGAAACCTGGGACAAGGCCGCGGATCCGCCATGGAACATGCAGCTCGGCATGGGTATTGCCGCTTTCCTCTGCATCCTGATCGGCAGCTACACCCCGTATCTCTATAACATGCTGCCGTATCCGCAGATTGCCGCGGGCTATCATCCGTACACCGCGTATCATTTGTCGGAGACCTTGCAGATTCTCCTCTTTACCGCCGTGGGCTTCTTTTTGCTCATCAAGAAGCTGGCGCCGGAGCCCAAGATCAGCATCGATCTGGACTGGTTCTATCGCATGGGCGGCCGCGGATTTCTTTGGCTGGCGAAAAGACCCATCCAGTGGGCAGACAGTTGTGTCAGCGAGGGGTATCGTTACATCGGATTGATGCCGTTGATGACCACGGCCAAGTTCTGGTCCTGGTTTGACTGGCACGCCATTGACGGTGTGGTCGACGGCCTGGCAAAAACGGTGCGCAACATCGGCGGCCTGGTGCGGCGGCTGCAGAGCGGCCAGTTGCAGTACAATATTTTTTATGCGGTATCCTTTGTTGCAGTTGCTCTGGTCCTGTACGTATTTGCCTAAGCCGTCGTCGCTGTGGCACGATGATTTGATGGCCCATTCGGCATAAGGACCCGTAAAGAAAGGGGCCCCCGAGCATAGCGTATTTCGTAACGGCTCCTAATTTTTATTACTGAGGATAGTGGGAATGGACTTTTTGATAATGAATGCGATGGGGTTTCCCATTCTGAGCGCCCTGATCTTTCTGCCCTTGGTCGGCGCCCTGATTTTGTTATGTATTCCCGGGGATACAGCGGCCAAGAATTGGACGATGCTGGTGACCGTGGTCACGGCGCTGGTCTCCCTGCCTCTCTACTGGAATTTTGATGCGACCACCGCGAAATATCAGTTTGGCGAACACGCCTCCTGGATCTCCGCCCTGAATATCAACTATACCCTGGGCATCGACGGCATTTCCCTGCTGCTGGTTCTGCTGACCACCCTGATCATGCCCCTGTGCGTGCTCGGATCCTGGCGCTATATCGACAAGCGGGTCAAGGAATTCATGATCTGTCTGCTGCTCATGGAAACCTCCATGCTCGGCGTGTTCATGGCCCTTGATTTCATTCTCTTTTACCTGTTGTGGGAAGCGATGCTCATCCCCATGTACCTGTTGATCGCGGTTTGGGGCGGACCGCGCAAGGTGTATGCTTCGACCAAATTTTTCCTCTACACCCTGGCGGGCTCGGTCCTGTTGCTTGTTGCCATCATCGGCCTCTATCTTGACCAAGGCACTTTCAGTATTCCCGCCCTGATGGGACAGGATTATTCCACCACCTTTCAGATTGTGGTTTTCCTCGCCTTTTTCCTGGCTTTTGCCATCAAGGTGCCGATGTTCCCCTTCCATACCTGGCTGCCCGCCGCCCATGTCGAGGCGCCCACCGCCGGCAGTGTTATTCTGGCCTCGATCCTGTTGAAAATGGGCACCTACGGCTTCTTGCGCTTTTGTCTGCCCATCACCCCGGAAGCCACCATACTGTTCATCCCCTACATTCTCTGGCTTTCGGTGGTTGGTATTCTGTATGGCGGCTTCACCGCCCTGGCCCAGCAGGACATGAAGAAGCTGATTGCCTATTCCAGCGTCGGGCATATGGGCTTTGTCACCCTTGGTATCTTTGTGCTCAACCAGCAGGGCATCGAGGGGGCGCTTTTGCAGATGATCAATCACGGTATCACCACCGGCGCCCTCTTTTTCTGCGTGGGCATGATTTACGAGCGTACCCATAGCCGGGAGCTGGACGCTGCGGCTGGTCTCGGCAAATACATGCCGGTGTATGTGAGCTTTCTTGCTTTTTTCTCGCTGTCTTCCCTTGCCTTCCCCGGAACCAACAGTTTTGTCGGGGAGTTTATGATCCTGGTTGGCGGTTTTGCCAACAATAAGATCGTGACAGCCTTCGCCATTCCGGGGGCGGTGTTGGCTGCCGCTTACATGTTCCGCATGCTCCAGAGGGTGGCGTGGGGCAGGCCTGTGAATCCGGATCATTCCGGGATCTTGGATCTCAATGTCCGGGAAATTGTAACCCTGGCGCCCTTGCTCTTCTTCGTTTTCTGGATTGGTCTGTCGCCCGAGCCTTTCCTGAGGGTGATGCATGTGAGCGTTACCCACCTCATCGAGCAGGTGGGGTTTGCCTCGGACGGTGCTGTTTCTGTCGCAAAGCTGATGATTCCGTAGCGGAATTTTCTCAAGGATTTAAGGAACTTAGGAGCGGTTGCGAAATAACCAATACAGCGACCATTTCGTTACCGCTCTGTATGCAGGTCGCGGCATTAAACGTTGTAGTTATTTTTGAACAACGGCTTACGCAAAGGATACAAAATGAAGCTCATGCTGTTTGCTCCAGAATTATTTCTTCTCTTGGGGAGTCTGGTCCTTTTTCTGCTCAGCACCGGCAAGGTCGGCGGCAAGACGGCTCGCGCCGTGACGCTGACTCTGGCGCTTGGCAGTGTGCTTGTCTGTTTTGCCTGTCTGCGTCAGGAGGGCACACTTTTTTTTGAGGCGTACCGGATTGATTTCTTCTCGCAGCTCATCAAGCTCGTTATTGCCTTGGGGTTTGCGGTTGTTCTGCTGTTCAGCACGGAGCTCAAGGGCGTTGATGACGAGATCCGCCCCGAATATTATCTGTTCCTGACCTTGAGCACCCTCGGCCTCCTCATGCTGGTAAGCAGCGTGGAGCTGCTCACCATGTTCATCGCCTTGGAGCTCTCTTCCTACTCCCTCTACCTTCTGGTGCCCATGCGCGATGACCGGACGGGAGTGCGGATGCAAATGGAGTCCGCCATCAAGTACATCCTTTTCGGGGTGGTCGCCACCGGGGTGATGCTGTTTGGTATGAGCTATCTCTTTGGTCTCACCGGCACGACCTACCTTGTCGACCTGCTGCCGAGGCTCCACCAGATGATGGGCAGCCCCGCAGCCCTCATCGCCATCGCCATGGTTCTGGGCGGCTTCTTTTTCAAGTTGGCGGTATTCCCCTTCCACTCCTGGGTTCCGGATGTCTATCAGGGGGCTTCCAACGAAACAACCGCGTTCATCGCCTCGGTTCCCAAGGTTGCGGCCGTGGCCATGCTCATCCGTCTTACCGCACTGGCCACCCCGGAAGGCCAAGCTATTGTTACCATGCTCATCATCCTTTCGGTCTGTTCGATGTTTTACGGCAACCTGGTCGCCCTGGTGCAAACCGACATGAAAAGGATGCTCGGCTTCTCGGGCATAGCCCATGCCGGGTACGTCTTGTTGGGTCTCGTCACCATGCAGGAGGTCGGCTATGCCGCCTCGCTGTATTATATCGCCGGCTATCTGGTGATGAACCTTGCCGCCTTTCTGGTTATCTGCAAGGTGTCCGAGCACGGCGAGAACCTTGCGGTTGATGACCTGAGCGGGTTGCACAAGCGCGCCCCCTTGCTGGCCCTGACTCTGGCGGTCAGCATGTTTGCCATGGCCGGAATTCCGCCGTTTGTCGGGTTCATGGGCAAGTTCATGCTGCTGACCGGGGCGTACAAGGCCGGGCATCTTCCCTTGGTCATCCTGGCGGCCATCAATACCGCCATCTCCATCTATTATTATCTCTCCGTGGTTCGGGTGACCTACTCAGCCAGTCCGGAAGATCGTCCCGCCGTATTGGTCGGCGGGGTATCCAAGATGGTAAGTGTTGCCCTGGTCCTGGTCATCATCGCCATGGGGCTTCTTCCCGATCAACTTCTCGAATTGGCCACCGAGGCTGTTCGCGCCATCCTCTAGGTCTCAAGCAGAGGCCTCTCATCCGTGGAGTTTCCGCCTGTGCCCGGGGAGACTCTTGACAAGTGGTAAAATAACTGTATAATCTGCAGAATTATTCGGGCCGGCGGGAATAACTCAGTGGTAGAGTGTCAGCTTCCCAAGCTGAAGGTCGCGGGTTCGAATCCCGTTTCCCGCTCCAGTTAAGTGCCGGCGACTCTGGCCCTCCGACTGGAAAGAAGACGCAATGTTTTCTTGGGGGCATGGGTCCCCGTCCTGACGTGGCGGTGTTTCTCGTATTGTAAGAACCGGTCATTCCGATTCGGTTATTTTTTGAAAGTGGGCTCAGGCCCGCTTTTTTTATTGGTATACTGTGCCATGGAAGAAGAGGCGATAGAATCACCCCTGGTTCGCCGTTTGCTGGAGCTTGCCGGGCCGGTGGTCGAAGATTTGGGCTGTGAACTGGTCGAACTGCAGTTCAGGCGCGAGGCACCCGGTTGGGTTCTCCGTCTTGTCATCGATCATGAAAATGGCGTCTCCATCGACGACTGCGCCAGGATCAGCCGCGAGGTCGCCCATCTTCTCGAGGTGGAAGACCCCATTGAGCAGGCATACAGCCTTGAGGTTTCTTCGCCCGGCCTTGATCGACCGTTGAAGAGCATGAGAGATTTTTTGCGCTGCAAGGGAAAAAAGGCCAAGGTGGTTGTCAGGGAGCCCATCGACGGCCAGAACCAATGGATTGGCCTGATTGAAGATGCGACCCAGGAGTCGGTAACCCTGCGTGTCGATCATGGTATAATAGAAATTCCGTTTATCCGGATGAAAAAGGCCCGTCTGGTTATTGAGTTTTAAAACCGCATGGCCGGTGTTGATCATGGCGAGAGCACCGTTTTCGGTGGCTGATGCCTGGGCGTAATCGCCGAAAGAGAGACAGGAGAGAACAATGCTGTCAGATTTGAAACGAATTATTGATCAGATAAGTAGAGACAAGGGGATTGATCGTCAGTTGCTGGTTGACGCCATCGAGGAAGCGGTAATGTCCGCGGCCAAGAAGAAGTTCGGGCAGCGACGGGAGCTTGAAGCCCGTTATAATGATGAGATCGGTGAGGTTGAACTTTTCCAGTTCCGCAATGTTGTTCCTGCGGTCGAGGATGAGCAGACGGAAATTTCCCTGACCGAGGCCTTGGCTCTTGACCCGGAAGTGCAGCTCGGCGATGAGCTTGGCAGCAAGATGGACAGCGTCGCTGATCTTGGCCGGATTGCAGCGCAGTCCGCCAAGCAGGTGATCATCCAGAAGATGAAGGACGCTGAGTGCAATGTTATTTACGAAATGTACAAGGAGCGCAAGGGCGAGGTGGTCAACGGCATCGTG
Source organism: Hydrosulfovibrio ferrireducens (assembly GCF_046883345.1). Classification (NCBI taxonomy): domain Bacteria; kingdom Pseudomonadati; phylum Thermodesulfobacteriota; class Desulfobulbia; order Desulfobulbales; family Desulfobulbaceae; genus Hydrosulfovibrio; species Hydrosulfovibrio ferrireducens. The sequence goes on from NZ_JALKCW010000025.1 coordinate 417,816, forward strand.
CAGCGCTTCGAGCGGGGCAATATCATCGTCAATCTCGGACGAACCGACGCCATCCTGCCCACCAAGGAGCAGATGCCCCGCAAGTCGTACCGCCAGGGGGATCGGATCCGGGCCCTGCTTCTTGATGTCCGCCAGAGCAGCAGGGATCCCCAGTTGGTCCTGAGCCGGACCAATGACGAGTTCCTTACCAAACTGTTTGCCATGGAGGTTCCGGAGATTGCCGAAGGAATCGTGAAGATCATGGGGGTAAGCCGCGAGCCTGGCGCCCGCGCCAAGATTGCGGTGAGTTCCTCCGAGTCGGATGTCGATCCGGTTGGCGCCTGTGTCGGGATGAAGGGGTCCCGGGTCCAGAACGTGGTTCAGGAGTTGCAGGGAGAAAAGATCGATATCGTGCCCTGGAGTCCGGATCCGGCCCGTTATGTTTCCAATGCCTTGTCCCCGGCCCAGGTTTCCCTGGTGGTGGTGGACGAGGAGAAGAAAACCTTGCTGGTGGTTGTGCCCGATGACCAGCTTTCCCTGGCCATCGGCAGGCAGGGACAGAATGTGCGCTTGGCCGGTGCTCTTCTCGGCTGGCGGATTGATGTGAAGAGCGAGCAGAAATATGCTAAATTCAGCGAAGAAGGCTTCCAATCGCTTCTCGATGTGCAGGGAATGGACGAAAAGACCGCGGAAGCGCTCTATGACGCGGGCTTTAATTCGGCCCAGGAGTTGGCCCAGGCTGAGGTTGCAACGGTGCTTGCCGAACTGGAATCCCTTGATGAAAACAGGGTTGCCCGTTTGATCGCCTCCGCGCAAAAAGTCAACACCGCCCAGGGGCAGGACGATTCAGAGTCTGCCTCAACCGGGGATGAAGAGAAATAGGTCATTGTGGATGACCACCGTTCCCGGGGGGAGAGGCAGGGCGCCGATCCGGACATGTCTGGGGTGCCGCCAGAGGAAAGCGCAGCCGGAGATGTGGCGCTTTGCCGTGGACAATAGCGGTCGTGTATTGAAGGATTTTCGCGGGAAGCATGATGGGCGTCATGCTTATTGTTGTCAGGATGACGGTTGTCTGCGGAAATTTTTTAAAAACAAAAAAGGATTATCCAGAGCGTTTCGCCAACAAGTGCTGGGATTTGACGAAGGGGTGCAAGACCTCTTCGGGAGTGAGCAATGACAAAAATCAGGGTTTACGAGTTAGCTAAGGAAGCGGAAATGGAAAACAAGGACTTGGTGGCAGCCCTCATTGAGATGGGCTATGCCATTAAATCCCACAGTTCCACTCTGGATGACGAAACCGCACAGGATATCCGGCAAAGACTCGGGATAGGCCAGACTCGGACGGAAGAAAAAAGAATTCAGGGCGCCGGGCGAACGACCATTATCCGCAGAAGAACCAAGACCGTGCCGGTTGAAGTGCCGCCGGCGGAGGAAGCCCCTGTCAGGCCAAGGGTGCCAGCCGTTTCCCAGGAAGAGGCCGAAGAGGCTGTGCCGACCCGGGCCATGGAAACACTCGCGGAAAGCGACGAAGAAGCCGCACGGGGCGAGGTTGCCGAAGTGACCATGCCGTCCGAGCCGAGGGGCGAGGATGAGGAGCCTGAATTGGCTGCGCCGTCGGCGGAAGAAGAAGCCGAGGCTGTCTCGGCCGAGCCCATCGAAGAGGAAGAAATCTCCGGAGCGGAGGTGGTTGAGGAAGAATTGGAAGCGGCTGAGCCCGTGGTGGATGAGAATCATCGCAAGGGGTTCGCCCGAGTGATTAAAAGGGCTGCCATTGTCATTGCGCCCTCCGCCCCTGCCCGTACCTTTACGCCCAGACCGGCGAAAAGGCCTGAGCCGGTGAAAGGAAAACCCGTTGTTGCCCAGCTTCCAGCGGCCAAGGATGAGGGAGACAAGGGCGATGCCCTCAAGGGGAAGAAGGGTAAGCGGTTTGTGAAGTTTACCACCGAGACCGCCGAGCATGACCGGACGAAAAAAGCTCCGGTCCGCACGCAGCGGCAGGCAGATATCGATATCGAGGATGTTGACGATGCGCTTGGCGGAAAAATTCCCGCTGGTTTGCGGGTCGGACGCTCGGTGCGGAGCGGCGGCAAGAAAGGCAAGCGCCAGGGCGCTTCCTTGCAAGTCGCGGAAACAAAGGCGATCAAGAAGCGGATCAAGGTGCTGGAAACCATTACGGTTGGTGATCTTGCCCACCGCATGGGCCTCAAGGTCGGCGAGCTCATTGCCAAATTGCTGGGCATGGGGGTTATGGCCACCATCAATCAGGCCCTTGATGTTGAGACCGCGACCCTGGTAGCCTCGGACTTCGGTTACGAGGTGGAGCAGGGGGTTACCGAGGAGCAGACCATTCTTAATCTGGAAGAACAGGAAGGCGGCGGGGAGATGCTTCCCAGGCCGCCGGTGGTCACGGTCATGGGGCATGTTGACCATGGCAAGACCTCGGTGCTGGACGCCATCCGAAAAACAGACGTGGCTGCCGGCGAGGCCGGTGGCATTACCCAGCATATCGGCGCGCATTATGTGCGGTCGCCGCAGGGGGATGTGGTCTTTCTTGATACTCCGGGCCATGCGGCTTTCACGGAAATGCGTTCCCGTGGCGCCCAGGTGACGGATGTCGTTGTCTTGGTTGTTGCCGCGGATGACGGAGTCATGGACCAGACCCGCGAGGCGGTGAACCATGCCAGGGCGGCCAAGGTTCCCATTCTGGTGTGCGTCAACAAAATCGACAAGCCCGATGCCGATCCCATGCGGGTGAAAAGGGAATTGGCCGACCTGAATCTGGTGAGCGAGGAATGGGGCGGCGACACCATCTTCTGCGAAACCTCGGCCAAAACCGGACAAGGCATTCCCGAACTTTTGGAAAGCATTCATCTGCAGGCGGAAATTCTTGAGCTCAAGGCAGACCCCAACCGGCGCGCCAAGGGGCATGTGATCGAGGCCCAGCTCCACAAAGGCCGCGGGCCCGTGGCCACGGTTCTGATCGAGCAGGGAACCCTGCGGGTCGGCGATGCCTGTGTCGCCGGGATATTCTACGGCAAGGTGCGTTCTTTGACCAACGACCGCGGGGAAAGCGTCAAGGAAGCCGGACCGGCCATCCCCGTCGAGGTGCAGGGGTTGAGCGGGGTGCCGCGGGCTGGGGATGAATTTGTCGTTCTGCCCGATGAAAAACGGGCCAGGAGCGTGAGCGCCGACCGGCAGCTCAAAAGCCGCGAAGCCGAGCTGGGCACCACCACCAAGATTTCCCTGGAAAATCTCTTTGATAAATTGCAGGAAGGAAACGTCAAGGAGTTGCGGGTCGCCCTGCGCGCCGATGTGCAGGGAACCCTGGAGGCCTTCAGCAAAGCCATTGAGGATCTGGCAACCGATGAGGTCAAAGTCAGGATCCTCCATGCCGGCACCGGCACCATAACCGACTCGGATGTCTTGCTCTCCGCAGCATCGGACGCCTTTATCATCGGTTTTAATGTCCGGCCCTCGGCCAAGGTGCAGGAACTCGCCAAAAATGAAAAGGTGGATATCCGCACCTACGACGTAATCTATCATGCCCTGGATGACATCAAGAAGGCCATGGTCGGTCTGCTTGATGCCCGGTACGAGGAAAAGGTTCTCGGCGCGGCCGAGGTCCGGGAAACGTATCAGGTTCCCAAGGTCGGCACCATTGCCGGTTGTTATGTGACCGACGGCAAGATCGAGCGCAACGCCAAGGTCCGGGTCCTGCGCGAAGGCGTGGTGATTTTTACCGGGCAGCTTGCCTCCCTGCGCCGCTTTAAGGATGATGTCAAGGATGTGCAGAGCGGATATGAGTGCGGTATCGGGGTTGCCAACTATAACGACCTCAGAATCGGCGACGTGCTTGAGTTCTTTGTTCTGAAAGAGGTTGAAAGAGAGCTGTAATGGCGGCCGGAAAAACAAAATCACGGTTCGGCCTGCCTGCCGGCCTCGCGCGAAGCGAGCCGAAAAGGCGGCCAATCCGGGTGGCGGATGCCATCAAGGCCGAGATTGCTTCCCTGTTTGTGCGCAAGATCAGCGATCCCCGGTTGTACAATATTGTCATCACCTCGGTGGAGGTGAGCGATGATCTTGGACATGCCCGGGTTATGTATAGTATACTGGGAAACGAAGAGCCCAAGGATGTTGCCAAGGGGCTGGAGAGCTGCAAGGGATTCATCAGAAGCAACCTGGCCAAGGCTTTGGCGCTGCGGCATGTGCCGGTGCTTGATTTCCGGCTGGATCTCGCGGGCCAGAAGCAGGCGGAAATGGAACAACTGCTCAGGGAGATAGCGAAAGAAGATGGATCATCCCCGTGAAGAGATTGTTCGTACCCTGAAAGCGGCCAAGAATGTCCTGGTGTCGACCCATATCCACCCGGACGGCGACGCCCTTGGCTCGCAGATCGCCATGGGCAATATCCTGCGTTCCCTGGGAAAGAATGTTTTTTTGTACGGCGAGGAGCAGGTTTCCCATCTGTACCGGTTTCTGCCGGGCAGCGCAGGGATCGAGTCGTTGTTGCCTGCCCTGAACGGCTTTGATTGCGCCATTGCCCTGGACTGTGGCGATTGCCACAGGCTGGGCGCGGCCATGGACTCCCTGCTGACCGTGCATCCCTTTGTGGTTGTTGATCATCATGTCGGCCATCAGGAGTTTGGCGATCTTCGCTGGATTGCCCCGGATCGCGCCTCAACCGGCGAGATGGTCTATGACCTGGCCGAGGCCCTGGGCGCCGAGCTCAGCTACGAATCCGCCTATTGCCTGTATGCAGCCATTGTTTCCGATACCGGCTCCTTTAAATATTCCTCGACCAGTGCCGAAACCTTTCGTATCGCAGGCGAGCTTCTCCGCAAAGGGGTAAAGCCGGCCGAGGTTTCCGGCAAGCTGTTTGATAATTTCACGGTCAAGCGCCTCAACCTCATGCGGCTGGTTCTTGATTCGCTGCAATTGTATGCCGATGACCAACTGGCAATCATCGCGGCTCCGCGGGAAGTCTTTCTCAGAACCGGCACCACCCAGGCGGATGCGGAAACCTTTATCAATTATCCTCGCTCCCTGAATACCGTCAAGGTCGCGGTCTTTTTGAAAGAAACGGAGAAGGGCTTGGTTTCGGTAAGTTTGCGTTCCAAGGGCAAGGATCACGATGTGGCGCAGATTGCCGCCGCCTTTGGTGGCGGCGGGCATCGTAATGCGGCCGGGTGCAAGCTGCGGGACACCAGCATTGGCGAGGTGCGGGAAAAACTGCTGGCCGAGTTGTTGCCCCTGGTAACGCGTTAAGATGATGGAGCTTCCACCGGAGATGCCAGCCGAGGCCGAGGTTGCCTTGGCCGGGAAACCACCCGTTGCCGAACCGGCCCTTGCGGCCGGTATTTTTTTGGTGGATAAACCGGTGGGGCCGAGTTCCTTCCGGATGGTGCAACTGGTGCGCCGGGCTTTGTCCATTAAGAAAGTGGGGCATGCCGGCACCCTTGATCCCTTTGCCTCCGGCTTGCTGATCATCTGCGTGGGACGTCCTGCCACCCGCCTGATCTCGCAGTTCATGGACGGAAGCAAGCGTTATGAGGCGGTGCTCCAGCTTGGCATCGAAACCGCCACCCAGGATCTTGAGGGAGAGGTCACTGCCCGGCATGAGGTCAGGGCCTTTGGGCAAGAGGAGCTGGCGCATTGCCTGGCCGGATTTGTGGGCGAGCAAATGCAGACCCCGCCGCAGTATTCGGCGCTCAAGCATAAGGGCAAGCCCCTCTATCATTATGCCCGGCAGGGAATCACCATTGAGAAGGCGCCGCGGCTGATAACGATTTCACGGTTAGAGCTACTGGAGGCTGGACCAGACACCTTGCGCATTCTGGTGGACTGCAGCAAGGGCACCTATATCCGCACCCTGGCCGCGGATATTGGGCGCGGCCTTGGCTGCGGCGCCCATCTTATTGCCTTGCGGCGCCTGCGGAGCGGACCGTTCACCGTGGATGACGCCGTGGATGGCGCGGTGCTTCAGGATTCCCTTTCGGCGCGGCAGGAGCTGCTGGCCAAGACCCTGAGCGTGGAAGAGGTTCTGGCGAAGCTGGCCCGGCAAGAGTGATCGTGGATTGGCAAAAAGCACGCAATGACATTCAATTGACATTGTCGCAGGGATCATTTATTAAGAGGCGTACCCAATTAGGAATCGATGGTTGAAGCCGTCGCTCAACACACTTGTACAATTGAGATCCCGTAAACGGCATAAGGAGCCGTAACGAAAAGGCTCAGAGAGTACAGGTTGTTTCGCAACGGTTCCTAAATTTCTGTCGATCTCCCGAATTATTAATTCTAGTGCACGAGGAAGTCATGACACTGCAAGCGGAACAGAAAAAAGAGATTATCACCCAATACGCCCATCACGAAAAGGACACCGGCTCACCGGAGGTGCAGATTGCCCTGCTGAGTTCCCGGATCACCTATCTGACCGAGCATTTCAAGGAGCACAAGAAAGACCATCACTCCCGGCGCGGGCTGCTGAAGCTGGTCGGCCAGAGACGGCGGCTCCTGAACTACCTCAAAGGCAAAAACGTTGATCTGTACCGTGATCTGATTCAAAAGCTTGGCATCAGAAAGTAAGATGCGATAACAGCCACCGCCGGGTATCTGGCGGTGGCTCCATTTTTGCCCCTGTATGCAATCCGGCATCGCCGCTTTCGAGTGCGGCTGGGGCAGCGAAAACACCACCTTCCCATTGCGGTAATATATTTCGCCCGAGTTAGACCCGGGTGGCGCGATTGCTCCCCCGACAAGGGAAGGGGCGGCTGTTAGAGGAGAGTATATGTTTAAAAAAGTAACGATTGATCTGGGTGGACGCCCTCTCACCATTGAGACCGGCCGCCTGGCAAAACAGGCAAACGGCACGGCCCTGGTAACTTACGGCGAAACCGTGGTGCTGGTTACGGCCACCGCGGCCAAGGACCCCAAAGCGGAAATCGATTTTCTCCCTCTTACCGTGGAGTATCAGGAGCGGTTTTATGCGGTGGGCCGGATTCCGGGCAGCTTTTTCCGCCGGGAAATCGGCCGGCCCAGCGATAAGGAAACCCTTTCCGCCCGTTTCATCGACCGTCCCCTGCGGCCCCTGTTTGTTAAAGGCTATCAGCATGAGACCCAGGTAATCGCCACGGTTCTTTCGGCCGATCAGCAGAACGACCCCGATGTGCTGGCCATGATCGGCGCTTCTTGCGCTCTGATTGTTTCCGACATCCCTTTCAACGCGCCGGTGGCCGGGGTAAAGGTGGGCTATGTCGATGGCAAGTATGTGCTCAACCCCAGCCCGGAAGAGTGGGAAAAATCCCGGCTGAACCTCATCGTGGCCGGGACCAGAAATGCCGTGGTCATGGTCGAAGGCGGGGCGGACAGCCTCTCTGAGGCCGAGGTTCTTGAGGGCATCTTTTTCGGTCACCAGGCGTTGCAGCCCATCCTGGATATGCAGGAAGAGATGCGTGCCGCAGTGGGCAGGGCCAAGATGGCGGTTGCGCCGCCGGTGGTCAACGAGGCCTTGAAGGCCAAGGTGGCAGAGCTGGCCCGCGAAGGGATGCAGGCGGTCATTACCATGGCCGACAAGCAGGAGCGCAGCAATTTGTATCATCAGCTCCAGAAAGATGTCATTGCCGCCCTTGGCGATGAGTATGCCGACAGCCTCAAGGAGGCCAAGGAGCATCTCCATTCTCTGAATAAAACCATGATGCGCGACCGGATCGTCAAGGATCAGTGCCGGATAGACGGCCGCCGTTTTGACGAGATTCGCCCGATCAACTGTGAAGTTGCGGCCCTGCCGAAAGTCCATGGCTCCGCGCTGTTTACCCGGGGCGAGACCCAGGTCATGGTTTCCGCCACCTTGGGCAGCGGCGATGATGAGCAGCGGGTTGAATCCCTCACCGGCATGTCCTTCAAGCGCTTCATGCTCCATTATAATTTCCCGCCCTATTGCGTGGGCGAGGTCCGTTTCATGCGTGGTCCCAGCCGTCGGGACATCGGGCATGGCGCCCTGGCCGAGCGTGCTTTGTCGGCAGTGTTGCCCAAGGGCGATGAGTTCGCCTACACCATCCGCATCGTTTCCGAGGTCTTGGAGTCAAACGGCTCCTCCTCCATGGCCACGGTCTGCGGCGGCAGTCTTGCCCTGATGGACGCGGGCGTGCCGATCAAGAAGCCGGTTTCCGGCGTGGCCATGGGTCTGATCAAGGACGGCGAGACCATCGTCATCCTCTCGGACATCCTGGGTGATGAAGATCATCTCGGCGACATGGATTTCAAGGTCACCGGCACCGACGAGGGCATCACCGCCCTGCAGATGGATATCAAGATCGAAGGCGTTTCCAAGGAGATCATGACCAGCGCTCTGGCCCAGGCCAGGGGCGGCCGCCTCCATATTCTCGAAAAAATGAAGATGGCCATCGAGCAGCCCAGGGCGGATGTGCCTGAGCATGCGCCCAAGATCTTCAGCCTGCAGATCAATCCCGACAAGATCCGCGATCTCATCGGCCCGGGCGGCAAGATGATCAAGTCGATCACCGCCGATTACGGGATCAAGATGGATGTTGAGGATTCGGGCAAGGTAACGATTTTCGCGCCCAATGGCGAGGTTGCCCAGGCGGTTATCGCCAAGGTCAACGAGATCGCCGCTGATCCTGAAATCGGCCGGATCTACGACGGCGTTGTCCAGAAGATCCTCGATTTCGGTGCCTTTGTTCAGATCATGCCGGGGGTTGACGGCCTGGTGCACATCTCCGAGCTTGACACCAAGCGGGTCGAGAAGGTCACCGATGTTCTCAAGGAAGGCGACGAGGTCCGGGTCAAGGTTCTGGAGATCGACCAGCGGGGCAAGATCCGCCTGAGCCGTAAGGCTGTCCTGCAGGAGGAGTCGGGTTCCTGATCCATTGCCTTCGGGTACTGTTTTAGATTCTTCCAAGGGGAAGGAGGGCGCGGCCCTCTTTCCCCTTTTCCGTATCATCCTGTGACCAGTAGGGAAAACCGTGGCCAATAGCTACCAGAAAACCGTGCTCGACAACGGCATCCGGATCATCACCGAAAAGATTCCCTCCCGCACGGTTTCCGCGGGGATCTGGGTGGATGTGGGCGCCCGCGACGAGCAGCCCGACAACAACGGCAGCGCCCATTTTGTCGAGCACATGCTCTTTAAGGGCACCCCCAGCCGGACGGCCCGGGAGATCGCCCAGGAACTTGACACCCTGGGCGGCATGTCCAACGCCTTTACCTCCGGCGAGACCACCTCCTATTACGCCACGGTCCTTGATGACCAGTTGGAACACCTCGTCGGGCTCATGGGGGATATCTTCCTGAACTCGCTTTTTGAGGAGGAAGAGGTGGTGCGCGAACGGGAGGTCGTGCTCCAGGAAATATCCATGGTGGAAGACACCCCGGATGACCGGATCCATGAGCTGTTCACCGGCAATCTGTGGGGCGAGCACCCCCTCGGGTATACGGTGCTCGGACGGCGGGAGGTGGTGGCAGCCATGGATTCCAACGGACTGCGGGAGTATATGCGCCGCCAGTACACGCCAGGCAGGATCGTCATCGCCGCCTCGGGCAATGTGGAGCACGAGAAGTTCTGCCGTCTCTGGCAGAAGCAGATGGGCGCCTTGGCCGAACCCGGCACAAGCCTTCGCCGGCAGCCGCCCACCGCGCTTGCGCCGGTACGCAAGCTCTATAAGAAAAGTCTGGAGCAGGCGCATCTGGTGCTTGGCACTTACGGCCTGCCCATTGTGGCGCCCGAGCGGTATGCCCTCTATCTGCTGCATGTTCTTCTCGGCGGCAACATGAGCTCCCGGCTTTTCCAGGAGGTCCGCGAGAAAGAGGGGCTGGCCTATTCCATCTATTCCTATCTCTCCTCCTTCACCGACAGCGGCTATCTCGGGGTGTACATGGGAGTCGATCCGGCAGTGGTGAACAAGGCCATGGCGGTGGTTGCCAGGGAAATACAAGGGTTGCGCCAGGGGTGTGTTTCGAGTGAGTTGCTGGACAGGGCCAAGGATTACGCCAAGGCCGGGATTTACCTTTCCGCCGAGAATATGGAATCCCGCATGACCAGAATCGCCAGAAATGAGCTGACTTTTGGCCGTTATATCTCCTTTGACGAGGTCGCCGCGGGGTTTGACCAGGTGCGGCAAGAGGATATTGGCGACCTGGCCGTCCGGCTTTTTGGCCAGCCGCTGTTCGCCACTGTTCTTGGCCCGCTCAAGGCAAAGGATATAGACTGGCGCCCCCTTGATTTGGAGTAAACGTTCAGCAGCACCGCATCTGCTTTGTCATCGGTCTGCTCATGTGCAGTAGCACACTTCGCAGACCTCTTCCTTGCAGCTACGGCTCTGCTGAACGTTTACATGTTTCCCCCTTTTGGGTAACTGGTTACGATCTGGAGTAGAAGATGACCGAAACACATACTATTCAATTGTCCTGGCTCGATCCGGCAACGCATGCTGATCTGCCCTTGCCTGCCTACCATTCCGAACTGGCTGCGGGCATGGATGTGGCCGCGGCCGTGGTTGAGCCGGTGGTGATCGCACCTGGGGAGATCCGGTTGCTGCCCTCCGGTTTTGCCGTGGCTCTGGCTCCTGGCTATGAGTTGCAGGTGCGGCCCCGGAGCGGGCTGGCCATCAAGCACGGGATCACCGTGGTCAACAGCCCCGGCACCATTGATGCCGATTACCGGGGCGAGGTGAAGATCGGGTTGATCAACCTGGGCAGCGAATCGTTCACCATCCACCGGGGCGACCGGATCGCCCAGTTGGTGCTGGCCCCGGTCTGCCGGGCCACGGTGATCGCGGTGGACAGGCTTGACGAGACCCTCCGTCAGGACGGCGGGTTCGGTCATACGGGCCTGGGGCAGGTAAAAGGCTAAAGGGGCAAGGAGAAAGGATCATGCCCTTTAGCCTTTTACCTTTAACCTTTTTTGGGTGATCCATGCGATTTTGTGTACTTGGGAGCGGCAGCAAGGGCAATGCGACCTTTGTCGAGTCCGGGCAGACGCGGCTTTTGATCGACGCCGGATTTTCCGGCAAGGAGATTGAGCACCGTCTGGCCGGAATCGGAGTTGGCGCGGAGACCCTCTCCGGCATCCTCATTACCCACGAACACACCGACCATATCAAGGGCGCGGCTATTCTCTCCCGCCGTTTTCGCTTGCCGGTCTTTATCAATGAAGCAACCCTGGCCGCAGCCGGGACGGTTCTGGATAAGCTTTCTCAATGCCATCCCTTTGTCACGGGCGAGACCTTCGTCTTTCAGGATTTTCAGATCCATCCCTACGCGATCTCCCACGACACCGCTGATCCCGTCGGGTTTCTCCTCAACAACGGCCGGGCGCTCATGGGATACTGCACCGATACCGGGGTGGTGTCCAAGCTGATGCGCCACCGGTTGAGCAATTGCCACGGGCTGGTGCTCGAATGCAACCACGACCCGGAGCTGCTCCGCAACGGGCCTTATCCTCCATCCCTGCAACAGCGGGTGCGCGGCAAGAGCGGGCATCTGGCCAATGAAGACGCTGCCGGGTTTCTGAGCGATATCCTGCACGACGGTCTGGAGCATGTGGTCCTGTCCCACCTCAGCGAAACCAACAACCGGCCGCATCTTGCCGAGAACGCCATGAACGCCATGCTGGAGGCACTCCGGCAGCAGCGGGGCGCGTGCCCGGTGCCCGTGATCTCCCTTGCCCATCAGGACAGGGTTGGCGAGGTGGTCACGCTGCGAGGCAGCGCGGGGTGATGCCTTGTAAAAGACGCTTTCCCTGGCGGCTGGGCGCGACCTCCTGCGTGCTGCCCGCGGACATCATGACCAATGTCCGGGCGTTGGCTCCCCTGGTGGACGATGTCCAGTTGCTCTTTTTTGAAAGCGCGGCCAAAAGCCGTCTGCCCCAGCCTTTTGATGTGCAGGCGTTGCGGGAGATTGCCGAGGCGCACAGCCTCAGCTATACCGTGCATCTGCCCACCGACTTGGCCCTGGGCGCTTCGGCAAGGGTTGAGCGGCAGGAGGGCATCGCTGAGATTCTCCGGCTTATGGCGCAGTTGGCCCCTCTTGGGGTGCTGAGTTTTGACCTGCATCTGCTCCGGGAGCCGGACCTGCCCGAAGCGGCCTGGCTTGAGAATTTGGCTGCCAGCCTGGAAGAATTGTCGGGTGCCTTGGGGGCAGAAAAAAGGCTGGTTGCGGTCGAAAATATCGAGTATGCATTCGGGCTGGTGGCCCCTCTGGTTGAGGAATACGGCTTTCCCGTCTGCCTGGATTTCGGGCATCTTGTCCATTATGGTCATGATTTGGAAAATGGTTTGGGCTTGCTGTCCCGGGTCCGCCATCTTCATTACCATGGGGTGTGGGACGGCAGGGATCATCAAGCCTTAAACGATGCGGAGCAGGCCGGGATGCTGGGCAGAAGGCTGGCCGAGGTTGGGTATGACGGCGTGGTCACCCTGGAGATGTACAGCCTGGAAAAGTTGAAGGGTTCGCTGGCGCTTCTTGATACGGCGTGGCAGTCTTTCAGTCGCAGATAAAAGGTGACAAAGACTTTCGCAAAAGCCAAAAAAGTTCCCTCCCCCCTCGGGGGGAGGGTTAGGGAGAGGGGGAACTAGCTGTAAAATAAGCAGGTTGAATTTTCCCTCTCCCCCGGCCCCTCTCCCGCATGCGGGAGAGGGGAGTAAAATTTGAAGCTCGTTTTGTAAAAAGCACCAACAATATCGCGCCGCAAATTGGCTGCGGAGAAATACAGGAGAAGAAAACATGATACGAACAGCGGAAGAATTGCAGGCAGCCTGCGCGGCCATTGAACCGGCCAGTAAAGAGGTCATGACCCAGGCCCAGGCCAAGCTCAATAACCTGACCAAGCCCCTGGGCAGCCTCGGCAAGCTGGAGATGCTGGCGGCCAGAACCTGCGCCATGCGGAGAACCATTGCTGCCAAGGTGGAGAAAAAAATCATCCTCACCTTTGCCGGGGACCACGGCGTGGTGGCCGAGGGGATCAGCGCTTTCCCCCAGGAAGTCACCCCGCAGATGGTCCTCAATTTTCTGGCCGGAGGCGCAGGGGTCAACGTGCTGGCTCGCCATGTGGGGGCGGAGGTGCGGGTGGTCGATGTGGGCGTGGCCGTGCCGATCGAAGCCGAGGGATTGCGGCAATGCAAGGTTCGGCCCGGCACCGACAACATGGCCAAGGGACCGGCCATGAGCATCGACGAGACCGTTGCGGCCATCGGGGTCGGCATGGCCATGGCCCGCGAGGCCATCGAGGATGGCGCTGAGATTCTGGGCACCGGTGACATGGGCATCGGCAATACCACCCCGTCCGCCGCGCTCTTTGCCGCGTTGCTGCCCGCCAAGGTAGCCGATGTAACAGGGAGGGGCACCGGCATCGACGACGCCATGCTGCTCCACAAGATCGCGGTGATCGAGCAGTCCCTGGCCGTGAACCGGGAGCGGCTGGATTCTCCCCTTGGGGCGCTGGCTGCGGTGGGAGGTCTGGAGATTGCCGCCATCTGCGGTTGTATTCTGGAAGCAGCTCGGAGCAAAATTCCGGTGGTGGTGGACGGCTTTATCTCCAGCGCCGGAGCCCTGGTCGCCCAGCGGTTTGCCCCCCATGTTCTCGACTACTGTTTCTTCAGCCACATGTCGGCGGAGCAGGGCCACAAAATCTTCTTTGAGAAGATGGGGTTGAGCCCCCTGCTGCACCTTGACCTGCGCCTTGGCGAGGGCACCGGCGCGGCCCTGACCATGAATCTGGTGGAGGCGGGGCTCAAGATCATGAACGAGATGGCCACCTTTGGCGAGGCCGGGGTGAGTGAGGCCGGTTGAATAACATGCTGCTGGCCGCCCGGATTGCCATCGCCTTTCTCACCATTCTGCCTGTGCGGCTGCCTGCGGAGTTGCCCACAGACGGCCTCAGGCGGAGCGCCGCTTTTTTCCCCTTGGCTGGCTGGCTGATCGGCGGGTTTCTGGCCGGAGGCGCCTGGCTTGTGGTCTGGGCCAACCTTCCCCCGCTGGTGAGTGCGGTGCTGCTGGTGGGGCTTGGAGCCTGGCTGACCAGGGGGCTACACCTTGATGGTCTGGCCGACCTGTTGGATGGTCTGGGTGGCGGGCAAACCCCGGAGCGACGTTTAGCGATCATGAAGGATTCGGCCATTGGCGCCTTTGGGGTGATCGGGTTGGTGCTGCTGCTTGCCATGAAGACAGCCTGCCTCGCCGCCCTTGTTGTCAACGGCGGGAACCCCCTTTTCTTTGCCCTATTCGCCGGGCCTATGGCTGCCCGCTGGGCCATGGCCACCTTGGCCTGCGGCACGCAATATCCAAGGGAGATCGGCACCGGCCACGCCTTTGTCGGCAAGGTCGGCTTGAGGGAACTGGCGCTGGGCGGTCTCCTGCTGGCGCCGCTGATCTGGTGGAACTGGTCGGCTGGATTGATTATTCTCGGCGCGGCAATGCTGCCTGCCCTGTGGCTCCGGTTTAAGGCGAGCAGGGCGCTGGGCGGTATCACCGGCGATGTGTTGGGGGCTTCCTGTGAGTTGGGAGAGGTCTGCGGCTGGTTGGCTGCGGTGCTCTTATTCACCGTCTGAGTTCGTAGGATGCGGTGAGGAACGAACCGCATCAATCGCGATTCATCAAGACCTCGACCGATGCGGTTCGCAGGCTCACCGCATCCTACGGGCTTGTGAGTATGCGAGTTTATATCAGCGTCTTAATCGCTTTGTCGGTATCCCTTGTTTTTTATCCTGTTTCATTGGCTGAACCACTTGGCCCTGTTATGAGCAGAAAGGGTGAAGTCTATGAGCTGAAACTTCCTGCTACGGTTAAAAAAGCCCTCGCCAATTTCAATCCCCGATTCCACCCCTGGAAAGCGACTGATTATGCTGCGGAAGTCCGGCATGGTGGTCACCAGGAGAAATTGAAGAACCGTGCGCCATTTGCGCTCGTCGTTGACGCCAATGGAGATGGGAAAGACGACCTGATCCTTGATGGGCACGATCACCAGAAGAGCTTGTTGATCGGCGTAGTGTCGAAGGGGTCTCGATACGAGGTTTTGATTCTTCGCGAGTCGGAACTTGTTGATCCCCAAACCTTGGAATGTCAATTTGGTGGCAATAAACAGTGGGGTTTCGCATACTATCTCTGGCTCGCTGAAAAAAAGAGCCCTGATTCGCCAATTTTCCGCCTCGCCTGGCCGCAACAGAGTAACGCTGCGGGAGAACTTTTAAACGATGGCGGAACGGTGGGCTACTATTTCAAAGAAGGCCGATTCGAAGCGGAAGAGAGCCCTCCTCTTTGAGTGCATGGTGGCTCCGCTGCAAGCAACCCGTTCGGTGCGATGAAGGCTGTGAAGTATGAATCGACGAAAAATTCTTCTTCTGATCATGGCCGGCATCGTCGTTTTTTGCTGGTATGTGGCGCAATTCGACGGCGCTCCGCAGCCGGTTGATCCGCTCCTTGTGGCCCCGCTTCCCGAAGCCCCGGCCTGGCAGTCACAACCGACGCTTCTGCAACATATCAACGAGCCGGCGACGATCTACATCGTGACCGGCATGCCGGGGCCCGATGGGCTGTTTGACGCTCTCCGCCTGGAGGTAAAGAGCGGGGCTCGTTCATCGGCGCGAATCAAGTTTGGTCCGAACACGGCCTTCACCCCTTTCGATTCGGCAGAGACCGTTGGTATCCCGGCTATCGAATTTCGCGGGCTGAAGCATCGCCGTCCGACTCCGTATCTTTTCAAGTTTCCAGGTCCGGGTGGCCCCGGCTTTGATTTTGTGGACTCCGCTACCGGGGTGGTGCATATCGTTGCGGGAACGGGTAATAGCAAGCGCACCCTGCTGACCGTCACCCTTATAAATTCGAGCAGCATACCGGAGATGCGCTCCCTCCTCTGGTCGGACCGGTCGCGGCGTTTGGCGGCGGTTCTCTGGCGGGAGTCTGGCCTCTGGACTTTGTATCTGTTTTCCTTGATTCCAGCTCAGACGTAGATGTTCGCTCCCTCCATCAGGTTTGTAATGAAAGGGGCGTAACAAGGTGTCAATGATCAAGTCCGCTGATTAAGCCAGCCCGCTCTGGGCACAAAAAAGAGGGGGAGTCGATTGACTCCCCCTCTTTTTTTAGATCAGCCTGGCAACAGTCTGAAACGGGAACAAATCCCGTCTCCCTAGTCGCCCTACTCTTACAAATTAAACAGCAAATCGCTATAGGTCGGCACCGGCCAAAGATCAGCCGGCATGATGGCCTCAAGCGCGTCGATGTCTCCGCGCAGATCAACCATGGCGGGGAAGACCTTGTCGCGGTAGGCTGCGCCCTGCTTGGCCACGTCGGAGATACCCTGGGCCTTCTTGGTCTCATCCTCCAGCTTGGCCACCTTCTTGCCTGCAGATTCCAGGTGTTTGCCAACCTGCTCCAGCAGACCCTTCTGCACCGAGCCGTACTTGCCGGCCGCGGCCAGGGAGGCGCCAAGTTCGGCGACAAACTGGATGGCCGCCGGGATGAACTGGCGCTTGGTCATGTGGATGGCGGTGAGGGCCTCGATGTTGATGTGCTTGGCGTACTGCTCGACATAGATGTCGTAGCGGGAGTGCAGCTCATCTTTTGAAAGCACGTTGTACTTGCCGAAGAGCTTGATCGCCTTGGGGGTGACAAAGGCCTTGAGCGCATCCACGGTGTTGCGGGTGTTGGGCAGACCGCGTTTTTCGGCCTCTTTGGCCCACTCGGCGGAGTAGTTGTTGCCGTTGAAGACGATCCGGCCATGCTTGGTCATGACTTCCTTGAGGATGGCGAGGATCTCCTTGTTCACGTCCTTGGCTTTTTCCAACCGGGTGGCGATCTCATCCAACGCCTCGGCGGCAATGGTGTTCAGCGCCACGTTGGGGCCGGCGATGGACTGGGAGGAACCGACCATGCGGAACTCGAACTTGTTGCCGGTGAAGGCAAAGGGCGAGGTCCGGTTGCGGTCGGTGTTGTCCATGGGCAGCTCGGGCAGGGAATCAACCCCGATCTTCAAGGTCTGGCAGGCGCCCTTCTTGCAGATCTTCTCGCCCTTGGCCAGCTTCTCCAGCACGTCGGAAAGCTCATGGCCCAGGAAGATGGAGATGATCGCGGGCGGAGCCTCGTTGGCGCCCAACCGGTGATCATTGCCGGAGCTGCCGCAGGTGGCGCGCAGGATGTCGGCATGGGTGTCCACGGCCTTGATCAAGGCGGAGATAAAGACCAGGAATTGAGCGTTGTCTTCCGGAGTCTGGCCCGGCTCAAGCAGATTGATGCCGTCGTCGGTGGAGAGCGACCAGTTGTTGTGCTTGCCGGAGCCGTTTACCCCGGCGTAGGGCTTCTCGTGCAGCAGGCAAACCATGCCGTGGCGCAGGGCCACCTTCTGCATGGTCTCCATGACCAGTTGGTTGTGGTCGGTGGCCATGTTGGTGGTGGTGAAAACCGGGGCCATCTCAAACTGGGCCGGGGCAACCTCGTTGTGCTTGGTCTTGGAGGAGATGCCCATTTTCCACAGCTCGATGTCCAGATCCTTCATGTAGGCGGAAACGCGGTCCTTGATGGCGCCGAAGTACTGGTCTTCCAGCTCCTGGCCCTTGGGGGCGGGGGCGCCGAACAGGCTGCGGCCGCAGGTCATCAGGTCGAGGCGTTGCAGGTAGTACTCTTTCTCCACCAGGAAGTATTCCTGCTCCGCGCCCACGGTGGAGCCGACGGTCTTGGAGGTGGTGTTGCCCATGGCCCGGAGTACGCGCAGGGCCTGCTTGGCCACGACGTTCATCGAGCGGAGCAGGGGGGTTTTCTTGTCCAGGGCCTCGCCTTTGTACGAGCAGAAGGCGGTGGGGATGCAGAGGGTCACGTCGCCGGATTCGTCCTCCTTGAGGAAGGCGGGAGAGGTGCAGTCCCAAGCGGTGTAGCCCCGGGCCTCGAAGGTGACGCGCAGGCCGCCGCTGGGGAAGGAGGATGCGTCCGGCTCGCCCTGGATCAACTGCTTGCCGGAAAACTCCATGATCACCCCGCCATCATCGGTGGGGGAGATGAAGGAGTCGTGCTTTTCCGCGGTGATGCCGGTAAGGGGCTGAAACCAGTGGGTGTAATGGCTGGCGCCTTTTTCGATGGCCCAGTCCTTCATGGCGTTGGCCACCACGGAAGCAACGTCCGGCGGCAGGATTGAGCCGGTGTTGATGGTTTTTTGCAGAGCCTTGTAGGTCTCCTTGGGCAGCCGTTCCTTCATGGTTTTGTTGTTGAACACGTTGGAGCCGAACAGTTCGGGCACGGTCATCAGGTTCTGGTCGTGGTCGTTGCCGCAACCGCAGGTGCAATTGTCACTCATTGTCTTTCTCCTTATTTTTTGGTGCTGAAGGGTAAGGTTGAAAATCTCCCACGCCCGGCGCAAAAAAGGGGTGGGTGTTAGTTTGAGCCAATCGCTGAGGGTTGGCGTTGTTTGCGTGCGATGTGTTTACCATTGCGGTTTTGTCCCGGTCTCTTTTTCCGCGATATGGAGAAGGGCCTGTGAGATTTCTGCCTGGAAGGAAGGGCTGTTGATCTTGGTGGCAAAGGAGTCCAGGGCGTAGAAAACATCCACCACCTGATCGCCGTCCGAGCTGATCCGAGCCCGGTGGATGTTGATTTCAAAATCAGCCAGGGTTCGGGTGATGTCGTAGAGCAGCCCGGGCCGGTCGTTGGCGAAAACCTCGATGATCGTATACTGTTCCGAAGCCTGATTGTCTATAACAACCCGTGGGGCGGCCTGCACGTTTTTTTGGCCGGGGGCGCGGAAGGCGGTGCGGAACTTGTCGACCAGCCGGTGACTCAACCCCAGCCGGTTTTTCAGGGCCAGATTGAGATCCTCGCCCAATGCCCGCCAGTCTTGCTCCGCGTAGGTCTGCTCCGCCGCCGGACGGACATTGAGCACATCCACCGCTGTGCCGTCTTCCCAGGTGAAGATCTGGGCGCTTACCACATTGAGGCCATGTAGGGCCAGGGTGCCGCAGATTTTGGCCAGCAGGCCGGTGGAGTCGCGGGTCATTATCAGGACCGACCAGAACAGCGAGTGGTCACCGGCTTCGACGATGGCCGGTTGTTCGTTTTTTAACCCTGCGCGCAGCTTGAGGTGGTGGGCCACCTCTTCCGGGGGAAAGCTCAGCAGATATTCCTCCGGCAGGATCCCGTAATCGATCGGGGCAGCTTTTCCCAGCAGCGCCCGAACCTGCGCAAGCATCCAGCCCGCCCCCTGGCTTTTGTCGGGGAGGGTGGCATCCTTTCGTTCCAGCAGGTGGGCGATTTTGAGGGAGATTTCCAGGAGGAGGGCCCCCTTCCATTCGCTCCAAGCCGTGGGGCCGGTGGCCTTGGCGTCGGCGATGGAAAGCAGATACAGCATGGCCAGACGTTCCGGGCTCTGGATCTGCTCGGCGCATTGCCGGATAAAAACGTCATCCTCAAGATCGCGGCGCAGGGCGGTGACGGAGAGGAAGAGATGTTTTTCCACGAGAAACTGGAGGCAGGCGCTTTCCGCCTCGGTCAGCCCGAGGCGCTTGGCGATTCCTGCGGCAAGTTCGCTGCCGCGTTGGGCGTGGTCTTCGTGGTGCCCCTTGCCGATGTCATGCAGGAGGGCGGCCAGAGCGAGGACATGGGGCGACTCGACGCCGGCGAACGGGGTTTTGGTGAGGGTAAGCTTTTTCAGCTCCGCCACGGTTTGCAGGAGATGCCGGTCAACCGTGAAGACATGGTAGACATCGTGCTGGGCCAGGGCGCGGATCTGCTCGAATTCGGGGAGGTAGGCGGTGAGCAGCCCGGTGTCCAGCATGACCGAAAGGACCCCCTCCACGTTCCGCGCGTTTTCCAGGACATCGAGAAAGGATTTGGCCATGCGTTTTGAATGCCGCAACTTGTCGTCCACCAGATGGAGGTTGGCGGTGACGATCTTTCGGCTGCGATGATGGATTTCAAGGCCTGTTTTGCCGGCCTGGGCAAAGAGGCGCATCAGCAGATGGGGGCGTTTCTCGATCAGCGCCTGGCCGGTGAGGTGGAGCCGGTCCTGACGCACTGTGATTCCGGGTTCGATGGTCTGCTCAACCGGGTTGGCGCGAGGTGCTCCGAGGGTTTCGTCGACGTGTGCAAAGAACAGGTCGGTGGTGGTGGCAATGGTTTGCAGATGCCGGTAGATATCCTGCATGAAGCGCTCAACCCCCAGGGTGCCGGGGGTGTCCGGATATTTGAACCCCTTGGCCATCTCCACCTGATATTCGAAGAATAGCTGGTCGTTTTTTCGGCCGCTGAGGTAGTGGAGCCGGTTGCGGATCTTGATCAGGAAATCCCAGGCCTGACCAAAGGCTTCTTTTTCCTGGGGCGAGATCAGGCCTGCTTCCTCGATGTCTTGCAGTTCTTTCAGGTCGAAGAGGGCGTGGCTCACCCAGAGCATGGCCTGGATATCGCGGAAGCCGCCCCGGCTTTCCTTGATATGCGGTTCCAGTTGGTAGCCGTGCATGCCGTAGCGTTGATGGCGGTTGTTGCGGTGTTGCATCATGTTGTGCAAGAATTCCCGTCGGTGCCCTGCTATCAGTTCCTGGTGGAAGGCCTGGTGCATTGCGCTGAACAGCGGCGCCGAGCCTGCGAGATGGCGCGCGTCCAGCAGCGCCACCTGAAAAAAGAAGTCCTGCCTGGCGTCAGCCAGGCAGGCATCCAAGGTTCTCACTCCGTGTCCCACCTCAAGGCCCGCATCCCAGAGGGGATAAAACAGGGCCTCGGTTACCACTCCGAGGCGGTCTTCGCTCCCCGGCGCATGGAGCAGGAGGAGGTCGATGTCCGAATAGGGAAACAACTCTCTCCTGCCGTAACCGCCGAGGGCCACGAGGCTCATGCCCTCTGTCGCCTCGGGGCAGTTGTTGAAGAGAACGGCAAGATAGTCGTCAATGAGCTGCGAGTGTCTGTGGAGCAGGGGGCGGCCGCTCAACCCCTGTCGCCAGAGATACTCCAGGGCATCCCGCTTTGCCCGCAGCTCAACATCAACCACCCTAGATCGCCTCTTTTCCCGTTTCCCCCGTGCGGACGCGGACAACCTCTTCCACCGGCAGGACGAAGATTTTGCCGTCGCCGATCTTGCCGGTGTTGGCGGTTTCCCGGATCTTGGTGACCACGGCCTCCACCATGGCGGCCTCCACGATGATCTCGATCTTGACCTTGGGGATGAAATCGACGATGTATTCCGCGCCGCGATAAATTTCCTTGTGTCCCTTCTGGCGACCGTATCCCTTGACCTCGGAGATGGTCATGCCCTTGATGCCCATGTCGTTCAAGGCGTCCTTGACCTCATCCAGCTTGAACGGTTTGATGATTGCTTCGATCTTCTTCATGCAATTCTCCTTTTCTTGTAACTGCCCGGCAGCACCGCATCTGCGTTGTCATCGGCCGGCTCATGTGCACCAGCACACTTCGCCGACTTCTTTCTAGCAGCTACGGCACTGCCGAACAGTTACGTTTTGTGGCTTTTCTCGTTTCCTGGCTCCAAGCTGGATAGTTACGCGCTATTAGAGTGAATACCCGATTTCGCTGTGCTGGGTCAGATCCAGCCCCTGCACCTCTTCCTCCTCGCTCACCCTGAGACCGATCACCAGGTCAACAACCTTGAGGATGATGAATGTTACCACAACCGAGTAACCAATGGTGGTAAAGGCATCCATGGCCTGGATTCCCAGGAGCTGCGGATTGCCGAAGAAGAGGCCGTCCTTGCCCGCGGCATTGACCGCGGTGGTGGCGAACAGTCCGGTGGCCAGAGCGCCCCAGAGACCGCCCACGCCGTGGACCCCGACCACGTCAAGGGCGTCGTCGTAACCGACCCGGCTCTTGGCCAGCACCGCGAAGTAGCAAAGAGCGCCGGCCACCAGGCCGATGAACACCGCCGAGATGGGGGAGACAAAACCGGCCCCGGGGGTGATGGCGACCAGACCGGCGATGGCGCCGGAGGCCGCGCCCAGGGTGGTGGGCTTGCCCTGCACCAGCCATTCCGCGATCAGCCAGGAAAGCAGGGCCGCGCCGGTGGCCACCTGGGTGGTGAAAAAGGCGTTGACCGCGACGCCGTTTGCGGACAGGGCGCTGCCCGCGTTGAAGCCGAACCAGCCGAACCAGAGGATGCCTGCGCCCAGCATGGTCATGGTCAGGTTGTGGGGATGAAAAGACTCCTTGCCCCACCCCTTGCGTTTGCCGAAGACCAGGGCGGCGACCAGGGCGGCCGCGCCGGAGTTGATGTGAATCACGGTGCCGCCAGCGAAATCAAGGCCGCCGTGGCCGCTGATCCAGCCCCCGCCCCAGACCCAGTGGCATACGGGCAGATAGACCAGGGTGGACCAGAGAACGGTGAACAGAAGAAAGGCCGGGAATTTCACCCGCTCCGCAAAGGTGCCGGTGATCAGCGCCGGGGTGATGACGGCGAACATCAACTGAAAGGCGCAGAACAGCAGATGGGGAATGGTGGCCGAATATTTGCCGGGCTCAAGGCCGACCCCGGCAAGTCCCGCCCAGTCCAGATTGCCGATCAGGCCGTTCACGTCAGGGCCAAAGGCCAGGGAGTAGCCATACACCACCCAGATGATCGAGACAACGCCCAGGCAGACAAAGCTTTGCAGGATAGTGCTCAAAACATTTTTCGAGCGAACCATGCCGCCATAAAAAAGCGCCAGTCCCGGGGTCATCAGCATGACCAGGGCGGTGGCAATCAGCATGAATGCGGTATCACCTGTGTCCATAAGTATATCCTCTTTCAGTACATGGTTTGCTGTGTTTCTGCGTCAGCGGCAGCTATGCATGCTGTGGAGGAACAATAGCAAGTGTCGTGCCATAGGGGTTGTTTGTCGTAACGTGCTGATTTTGTGTTGATATGGCGTTTTTCTGGCTGTCGCTGAAGGCGGGAGAAATAACAAAAAAGTGAAAAAATTCTAAATTAAATACAAATTTGTTATTTTTTAGCGACGGATGTGGGTCAGGAGAGGTGGTACTGGTTGAAGATAATCGATTCGATGGGGGCTTCGGGCCATTGTTTCTGGAGCCAGGCGCGCAGCTCTTTGTTCATCTCGCCCCGGGCCAGGGAATACCTGCGCAATTCCTCAAGGGGCTTGTTCTGGAAGAATTGGTAGATTATGTCGCGGACAAAGATCTTTTTGTCCGCTGGGGGGTCTTCCTGCTCCGCGAAGGAGGCGATCAGGGTGATGTCCACGAGGACAAAGGTCACCGGCTGGCCGCTGTTCGGGTTGTTCACCGGGATAATGAAAGCGGGGAAGGGCCATTTTTTTCTGACCTTTCCCGGATGGAGCTGACTGGCCTGGTTTTCTGCTTGGGGCGCTGTTCCCATTGAACCCCCGTCAGGGAACGGCACCCCGGTTCCCGATCGTTGTCCCGGAGCGGAGGAACTCGGGAGAAGCGAGGGGCTCGGCCTGAGCATGACGCTTGCAACAAAAACGAGGGCAACAAGAACGAAAGGGAGGGCGTACAGAGGGATACGTACAAAAATGGGAAAAGATTGCAGGCGGGTGAACTGCGCTTGGGCGACTTTTTGGGCGGCGAGCAGAAAGGGGGTGATTGCGCCAAGGCTGGGAAGGATTTTTTTCGGTTGGACGCCTGGAACGCCGCTCTGGTCCGGAATGCCGGAAAGGGTTTTTTCCAGGGAGGAGTCGAGGTCTTTGGCGCCAACTCCGGCCGTTACGGTGGGTTCGTTTTCCTCAAGAAAGAAATCCTCCCCCTCTTTCTCGTCGGAGAAAAAAGCATCATCCTCGGCCTGAAAGGCGGACTCCCAATCCTCTCCCCAGTTTGTTTCATCGTGGTCGGCAGGGGTCTCCGTGCTGGCGAACTGGTCAACGGACTGGGGAGGACGTTCGTCAGCCATGATTGAGGTCAGAATATCTTGTTGAGTTTTTCGGAAAGGGTTTCAGCGGTGAAAGGTTTCACGATGTACTGGCTGACCTTGGCCTTGACCGCCAGGATAATATTGTCTTGCTGCGCTTCCGCCGTCACCATGATGAAGGGGGTGTTGGCCATGCTGGTATCGGCGCGAACCGCTTTCAGCAGATCCAGGCCGGTCATCTTGGGCATGTTCCAGTCCGAGATGATCAAGCCTATTTTTTCCGATTTCAGGACGTTCAATGCCGTGGTGCCGTCGTCCGCTTCGATGATGTTTTTGAAGCCGAGCTGGGTGAGAATGTTTTTGACTATGCGTCGCATGGTGGCAAAATCGTCAACCACGAGAATTTTCATATTCGGATCAGCAGCCATATTTCCTCCCTAACATCTGTATGGTACGAGTGGCCTGGGGGCATGTTCGCAATGGTAATAAAAAAATGATATTGATTTTAGTGTAACTGTAACAATTGATTTTGGAAATAAAAAAAGAGGGTTATGGAGAGACGCGCCTTATTTCCGGATGATTCCTTCGCGTTGCGCCCCGCGGAAAGAGAACTTCCATGCAAGCGCGGCTCAACTCGCCAGGCTTTTTTTGAGCTTGGCGCGGAGGCGGAGCATCGCCTTGCTGTGCATCTGGGAAATGCGTGATTCCGTATAGCCCAACACCTCGCCGATTTCCTTCATCGTCAGTTCTTCCTGATAATAGAGGGAGACGGTCAGTTTCTCCTTTTCCGGCAGACCGGCGATGGCGCTGGCCAAGAGCTCCCTGATCTGGCTCAGGTTGAGAGAGGTGAACGGGTCGCGGTCGTCCATGGCAAAGGTTTCTGCCAAGGTGGGCTCGCTGGTTTCCATTGATTTTTGCCGGAGAAACTCAATATCCATGAAAGAGACGGACTTGGTTTCATCGAGCAGCTTGTAGAAATCGTCAAGGGCAAGGCCCATGGTTTTGGCTACTTCTTCGTCCGTGGCAGGTCTGCCCATCTGTTTTTCGATGTCGGCGTAGACTTTTTCCAGGTCCGTGGTTTTCCGCCGGACCGAGCGCGGAACCCAGTCCAAGGCGCGAAGTTCGTCCAGCATCGCCCCCTTGACCCGGAACTCGGCATAGGTTTTGAACTGGACGTTTTTGGAGACATCAAATTTATTGATGGCGTCGATGAGGCCGATGATCCCGCAACTGATGAGATCATCGAGGGAAACCTGCGCCGGAAGGCGAGCCGCCAGACGTGCCGCGATATACTTAATCAGCGGGGTGTAGGTCAGAATCAGCTCGTTGCGCTTTTCGGCGCTGAGCGGTTCCGCCTGACTGAAAAAGGTATTCGTATAGTCCTTGAACTTGGGTGACGGCTGTTTGCTCATACCGGATAGGCCCGCGGGGGCAAAGGAGATTGATGGCCTGCAATATGAAAAAGTATATTACAGATCAACGAGTCCCTGCCAGAAAAATTTTATGTTGCCATCGGCTTTCGTCTCGGGTTCTTCCTGGGCAATATTGGCGGCCAGCTTGCTGAACATCTTGCTGGAAGGGGCATCCGGGAAGATGTCCGACACCAGCCGCTGTTCGCGAACCGCGGTGGGCAGCTTGCTGTCATAGGGGATATACCCGAGATAATCCAGGGAAAGCGAGTCGAGAAAACGGTCGGCCACAATGCTCAGCTTGCGGAAAACAGACAGGGCTTCCTTTTCGGAGCGGGCGAGATTGACCAGGATGCGGAATTTTTTCACGTCATGCCGGCTGGAAAGAACCTTGACCAACGCGTAGGCATCGGTCAGGGAGGTCGGTTCCGGGGTGAGGATGATGATGCGCTCCCGCGCGGCCAGGTTGAAATAGATCACATTGTTGTTGATGCCAGCGGCCGTATCGATCAGCATGATATCGATTTTTTGGGCCAGGGCGGACATCTCCGCCAAAAAGTACAGCCGTTGCTGTTCGGTAAGATCCGCCAGCTCCATGATGCCGGAACTGGCCGGCAGAATGAGCAACCCGGCCGGGCCTTGCACCAGGACCTCGGCAAGTGTTTTTTCACCCATGAAAACGTGGTGGAGGTTGTAGCGCGGGGTCAGGCCGAGCAGGATGTCGACGTTGGCCAGATTGAGGTCCGCGTCAAGGATGAGCACCTTTTTCCCCGCTTTTGCCAGGTTATAGCCAAGATTGGTGACGATATTGGTTTTGCCGACCCCGCCCTTGCCGCTGGTCACGCAAACAACCCGCGGTTGGGCTTCGGTATTGCCGTAAGGCGCCGCCATTCTTTTCCCCCGGGTTTGCGAGTGGGTCATAATTCTTTCCAAAGTTTCCGCCTGATTCATGATAGTCCCCCGTAAGCGTTCATTGGGTCCACCTGCCCTGGGATTCGGCGGCAAGCTCGCCTGCCGCGGCCTGCCATCCCTGTCCGAACAGGGTCTGCAGGAATTCCCGGGAGGCAAGGAGGAAATCCTCCGGAACCCTCTGGCCGGTGCACAGGCAGGAAATGGGCAGCGCCGCCCCGGCCAGCAGTTGGCAGAGGGAGGCATAGGCCCTGGTTTCATCGAGCTTGGAGAGGATCAACCCCTTGACCCGCAGCGGCTCATAGGTGGAGAGGATCTGTTGCAGGTCTTCTTTTTTGCTGGTGGCGCTGAGGACGAGGTAGGGCTCTATGCCGTTTTTCAGGGAAAACCATTCGGACAGCTCCCGGATGTGGTTCGGGTCATAGGGGCTTTTGCCCGCGGTGTCGATGATGATCAGATCCTTGTCCTGGTGGCGAACGAGGGCTGCCTGCAGATCCTTTTTGCGCAGGGCGATTTCGCATGGCAACCGCATGATCTTGGCATAGGTCCGCAACTGGTCCGTGGCGCCGATCCGGTAGCAGTCCATGGAAAGAAGCGCCACCCGCATTCCTTCGTGGATGCTGTACCAGGCGGCGATTTTCGCGGCGGTCGTGGTTTTGCCCACCCCGGTGGGGCCGATCAGGGCCACCACGGTGGGCGCCTTGCTGATCCCGATGCGCAGCGGGGTAATCTGCAATTGATCGATGATCTTGTCACGCCACTTGGCAACCTGTTTCGGGTCCGGGCGGGCGGATTTTTGTGCGGCTTCCCTGGGGGGATGAGCCGAATCGCGGTTTTCGAGCTCTTCCTTGGCGCAGTACTGACGCCGCAGGAAATTGGCAAAGCGCAGCCTCAGGTCATTGGCTTCAAAATGGACCTGGGCGGTCTTGCCGGCCTTTTCCTTCGGCAGGGTGCGGGCGGAAAGCTCGGCGGAAAGTCTGCAGTCAAAATCGGGACGCGGCCTGGCCTGTTTCGGTGCGGCCGGGCGCGGCGCCTCCTGTGCCGGAGCCTGACGCACCGAGTGATAGCCGTATCCCACCGCTTTTGGCCGTCGTTCTTCAGTGCCGGGGGATTCCGGAGGGGGCAGGGTAATTTCCGGCTCCGGGTCGTATTCCATGGCAGCCACCACCTCAATCCTCGGCCCCCCCCTGCTCGAAGCGCTTCTTCCGGGAAGGTTGCGGGTTGAAAGAATAATGGCATCCTCGCCAAGTTCTTCCTTGACCATGGCCATGGCGCTATGGGTATCCGAGGCTTCAAAACGTTTGATTCGCATCGCTGCTCCTCACTCCTCTATTTCTTGGGGTTGAGTTCGATTGTCCCCAGGGATTGCAGTTGGGTCTGCGCGGTCAACTCATTATGGGAAAGGACCATGACGTGGGGCATGAACCTTTCCAGAAGCCGCCGGAAATGGCGGCGGATAGTCGGAGAGCAGATGATGATGGGCTGATACCCCTCCTGCGAAACCTTTTCCACCATGGTTTTAGCCGAGGCGAGAAGGCGTTGGCCCAGGTTCGGTTCCATATTGAGGAACACGCCCTGGTCGGTTTTTTGCAACGATTCGCGGATCATGTCCTCGATCTGGGTGGAGAGGGTGAGAACCGTGATGGTTCCCTGCTCATCGACGAAGGAGCTGATGATGGAGCGGGCAAGCTTCTGGCGCACATACTCGGTAAGGATGTCCGGATCCTTGCCCAGGGGGGCGAAGTCGGCCAGGGTTTCGCAGATGGTGAGCAGGTCGCGCAGGGATACCCGTTCGCGCAGGAGATTCTGGAGCACCTTCTGGACAAGGCCAAGGGAAAGAAGGCCGGGTACCAGCTCTTCCACCACCTTGGGATGGGTTTTGGCCAGATTGTCCAGGAGCTTTTGGGTGTCCTGGCGGCCCAGCAGTTCATCGGCGTGGGTGCGCAGCACCTCGGTGAGATGGGTGGCGATGACCGTGGATGGGTCAACCACGGTGTAGCCCGCCACCTGGGCCTCGTCTTTCTTTTCCTGGTCAATCCAGAGGGCGGGCAGTTGGAAGGCCGGCTCCATGGTGGGAATCCCCTCGATTTTCCGCTTGGCCACGCCGGAGTCCATGGCCAGCAGGTGGCCCATCATTATTTCCCCTTTCGCCACCTCCACGCCCTTGAGAAGCAGGACATACTGATCGGGTTTGAGCTGGAGATTGTCCCGGACATGCAAGGGGGGGATAATCATGCCCATGTCCATGGCGAACTGTCTTCGTATCGCCCGGATCCGCTCCAGCAGGTCGCCTTCCTGGGCCTCGTCAACCAGGGGGATGAGGCCGTATCCCACTTCAAGCTGCAGAACATCCAAGGGCAACAGGCTTTCCACCGTTTCCGGCGCGCCGGGCAGCGGGGTGCCCGCCTTTTTTTCCTTTTCCGCTTCGACTTTCTTCTCTTCCTTGTCCGCCGCGGTTTTATTGAAGGCTATCAGGGAGATGCCGCCCATGAGCATACCCAGCAGGAGAAAGGGAAGATGCGGCAGTCCGGGGATCAGGCCGAACAGGATGATGATTCCGGAAGAAACCGCCAGGGCCTGGGGCTGGAGGCCGAACTGTTGCATGAACTCCTTGCCCATGCTGACATCGGAGGCGGCCCGGCTGACAATGATGCCCGCGGAGGTGGAGATGACCAGGGCCGGGATCTGCGAGACCAGCCCGTCGCCGATGGTGAGCAGGGTATAGGTTTCCGCCGCCTGGGCGGCCTGCATGTTCTGCATGAGGGCGCCGATGAAGAACCCGCCGATGATATTGATGAACATGATCACCAGACTGGCCACGGCTTCGCCGCGCACGAATTTGCTGGCGCCGTCCATGGCTCCGTAAAATTCCGACTGGCGGCTGACTTCCGACCGGCGGCGTTTCGCCTCCGCTTCGTTGATCAGACCGGCGTTGAGGTCCGCGTCAATGGCCATCTGCTTGCCGGGCATGGCGTCCAAGGTGAAGCGGGCCGCCACCTCGGCGATGCGGCCGGAGCCCTTGGTGATAACCACGAAATTGATCAGCACCATGATCAGGAAGATGATGATGCCCACGGCAAAATTGCCGCCCACCACAAAATTGCCGAAGGACTGGATCACGTGGCCCACCGCGCCTTGGCCTTCGTGGCCGTGGAGCAGGATGAGCCGGGTCGAGGCGATATTCAGCGCCAGCCTGAACAGGGTGGTGATCAGCAGCAGCGAGGGAAAGGAGGAAAAATCCAGCGGGTTGGTGTTGTACATGCTCATCAGCAGGATGAGCATGCCGATGGTGATGTTGAAGGAGAGCAGCATGTCGAGCAGGAAGGGCGGCAGCGGCACGATCATGACCAGGAGGATGGCCACGACCCCGAGCGCCACGAAGAGGCCCGACATCTCGAAATTAATTGCTTTCAGCCCTGTTGCGGCGCCGGGGTTATCTGCCATGGTTGTGCGGACCCGCAGTGGTAAGGGTTGATTCCGGGGGCATGGGGAAGGTTGCGGTATTCATGCAATCAGGCCCTTTTCCGTTTCACATTGTATACATAGGCCAAAACCTCGGCCACGGTCTGGAACAGGTTTTCCGGGATGGTTTCGCCCAGCCCCACGTTTTTGTAAAGGGCCTGGGCCAGGGGCTTGTCCTCGACCAGGGGAATGGAATGCTCCTGGGCGATTTCCCGGATTCGCTGGGCGATGACCCCGGCGCCCTTTGCCAGCACCGTGGGCGCGGCCATGGCCAGCGCATCGTAGCGAAGGGCAATGGCCAGGCGGGTGGGGTTGGTGATCACCACGTCGGCCTTGGGCACCTCGGACATCATCCGTTGCCTGGCCATCTGCATCTGGATGGAGCGGATGCGTCCCTTAATGTGCGGATCTCCCTCGGTCTGCTTGGCCTCGTCCTTGATCTCCTGCTTGGTCATCTTCATCTTTTCCATGAACTGCCAGCGCTGGAAGGCATAGTCCATCGCCGCAAGCACCGCGATGATCAGCGCCGATTTCAGGAAGATCCAGAAGGCGATCTTGGCCATGAAGGAAAGGATAAGCGCGGGTTCCTGATCCATGAGTTGCAGGATGCCGGGCAGCGCCTTTTTTATCTCCGTATAGGATACATAGCCGATGATGACCAGTTTGCCCACCGACTTTACCATATTGGCCAGGGCCTGCTTGGAAAAGAGCCGGGAAAATCCTTGGATGGGGCTGATCTTGTCGAACTTCGGCATCAATTTTTCCGTGGTGAACAGGATGCCGACCTGGGCATAGTTGGCCGCCAGGGCCGTCAGGAAGATGACCCCCATGACCGGCGCCACGATGAGCCCGGTCTGGAGCATGGACTCCCGGGTAAGCACGGTCATGTTGTTCGGGGTTATGCTGATGGAGTGCAGGTTGCCCAGGTAATATTTAAGCAGGAGGAAGAAATGCCCCAGCATGAAGTCGCTTGCATAATAGAGGGTGAGCAGGCTGGCGAGCAGGACCGCGGCGGAGGGCACCTCCATGCTTTTGGCCACATCCCCTTTTTTTCTCGCCTCCTGGATGCGGCGGGAGGTGGGGGCCTCGGTTTTTTCCTGGCCGGAGGGTTCGTCCGCCATTCTTCAGCCCCCCATGCCCATGGCCAGCCTGGGCAGGAGCCGGGCCAGCATTTCAAAATTGGTGATCATCAGCGGCAGGAGATAGCGCAGGGACAAGCCGGCAAAAATCAGACCGACCGCAATGTTTATCGGCAGACCGACGATCAGGATCGGAATTTGGGGCACGGTCTTGGCGACGATGCCCATGGCCACATGGGTAAAAAATAGGGCCGCTCCCGCCGGGGCCATAATCTTGACGGCAAGAACGAACATGTGGGAGGCCCCCTGCATGATGCCTTCGAAGGTGGCCTGGGTTATGGTTGCCGTGCCGGGTTTCAGCCACTCAAAGCTTTCCACCAGGGTGGAGAAAAAGATGTGATGGCCGTTGATGCTTAAAAAAATCAGGATGGTGGCGAGATTCCAGAGCATGCCCACCAGCGAGATCTGGGTGCCGAACTGGGGATCCATGACGCCGGCCACCCCCATGCCCATCTGGATGCCCACCATCTGGCCGGCAAGCTCGGCGGCGGCAAAGAGGCACCGGGCAAAAATGGCCAGGGTCGCGCCCAGCAGGATTTCGGTGAGGACGAGAACGAAAAAGCCGATGGGCGGGCCGCTCATCAGGCGCGGATCAACCCGGACCACGGGGGTCAGGATCAGGGCGGTCATCAGGGCCAGCAGGATTTTGACCTGGGGTGGAACGCTTGTCGAGCCGAAGACGGGCATGAAAAACAAGAGCGGCGCCACCCGGGTCAGGATAATGACCATGGAGAGGATCTGCGTCAGGGTCCAGTTCAGCAGCGCGGCTTCGGGCATGGTTGCGAAATTCTCCGTCAGTGGATGATGTTCGGGATGCTGGTAATCAGCTCATGGGTGTAGTCCACCAGCTTGGTGATCATCCAGGAGGAAAGAAACAGCAGGGTCAGCATCATGGCCACGATCTTGGGGACAAAGGTCAGGGTCATCTCCTGGATCTGGGTGATCGCCTGGAAAAGAGAGATCAGCAGGCCGACCACCATGGCCACCAGCAGCAGCGGCGCCGAAACTATCAGGGTCAGGGTAACGGCATTCTGGGTCAGGGTGATGGCTTCAGAGGCAGTCATGGTTATACTCCAAAACTTTTTACCAGAGAGCCGACAATCAGGTACCAGCCATCCACCAGCACAAAAAGCAGCAGTTTGAAGGGCAGGGAAACCATGACCGGGGGCAGCATCATCATGCCCATGGACAGCAGGATGCTTGCCACCACCATGTCGATGATCAGAAAGGGCAGAAAAAGAACAAAGCCGATGGTGAAAGCGGTCTTAAGCTCGCTGATCATGAAGGCCGGGATGAGCACGGCGGTGGAGACCTCCTCCTTGTTTTTCGGCTTGGGGGTCTTGGCCAGGGAAAGGAAAAGTTCGAGGTCTTTTTCCCTGGTCTGCTTGAACATGAAGGCGCGCACCGGTTTTACCGCCTCCAGCAAAGCCTCTTCCGCGTTGATCTGTTCGGCCATGTAAGGTTTGATCGCGGTGGTGTTGACCTCGCTGAAAACCGGGGTCATGATGAACATGGTCAGGAAGAGCGCCAGGCCGACCAGAACCTGGGTCGGCGGTACCTGTTGGGTGCCCAGGGCTTGCCGCAGAAAGGAAAAGGCGATCACCAGCCGGGTGAAGGAAGTCATCATTAAGAGGATGGCCGGGGCCATGGACAGGACCGTGAACAGGAGCAATATCTCGATGAGGACGGAGACCTGCTGGGGGTTCTGGGCTTCGCCCAACCCGATCTGCAGGGTGGGCAGGGTTACGGCCCGGCCTTCGCCGGGAAAAAGGAGGATGATCCCCGTAAGCAGGCCAACGAGAATGGGCCAGGACGGCAGAGGTTTATTCCGCATCGGCGGATCCTTTCTTTTTTGGTTTCATGCCGGAGATGGTCTGGGTCGCCTTGTGGAGCATGGAGGCAAAAGAATCCGGCAGGGGAGCATCGCTTTTTTGGCTGGCGGCCATGAGGCGCTCGTTGGGGTCAAGGGTGGCGAGCAGGGTAATCTGTTGCTCGCTGAGCCCGACCACCAGATACGCGCCTGCCACCTCCAGAACGCTCACCTGTTTTTTGGGGGCCAGCATCCGGCTGTCGAGGACGGTGATAAGGCTTTCCTGCCGGGAACCGCCCTTGGCGAACCCCATCTTTTTGATCCAAGCCAGCAAGAGAAGCATGAGCCCCACCACAATGACAAGTGAGCCAATGGTTTTAAAGATGGTCGTGGTCAGGGAAAGGGCTTCCTGATTGCCGGTGAGCCGTTCGGCGGCCAGAAGCATGAAGGGACAGGCGAGATGATACAGCAGGCTTGCTCCCAGGGCGATCAGCGTCTTTGCCCGGAACACTCCGCGTGTTGGTGATGGTTGCCGGATCTTCATGGTCGTTGTGTCCACAGCCTTGCCGATGGAAGTCGGTCAGGAATTTTTCTTGCTCAGGCGATGTTCTTGACCCGGTCCGCCTGACTGATGATTTCCGTGATCCGCACGCCGAACCGCTCGTTGACCACGATCACCTCGCCTTTGCCCAGCAGCTTGTCGTTGACAAAGATTTCCACCGGTTCGCCCGCCGCTTTGTCGAGCTCGACCACGGATCCTTGCGTCAATTGCAGCATCTTGTTGATGATCATGCTGGTCCGTCCCAGCTCGACGGTGACTTCCAGGGGGATATCCAGCAGGAAATCAAGATTCTGACTGCCGGAGGGGGCGGTGGCCCCACCACTGCCCAACTCGGCAAAGGCAGGGGCTTGAGCCCCACCCGCACCTTCATGCTCGCCCAGGGCGGCAGCCCAGTCATCTCCGGCTCCCTCTGTTTCGTTTTTTGTGTTGGCGGCGTCCAACGGGTCGTCAGCCATGGTTCTTCTCCTCTTTCAGGTGATCTTTTCTGCGAAAGGCCCAAGGTGAGAGGTTCAAGGTGGGAAATGGACCTTGCGCCTTTCACCTCATTCCCGGTTCGGGTCAAGAACCTTTTTCTTGATGAGCAGCGCATTGTTGCCGCGATGCACGCCAGGGGTTCCCATGTATTTTCTTTCTCCGGCGACAAAGGACGGCAGGAGGTCGTCGGTGCGGCGTTCCAACTGGATGATGTCGCCGACCACCAACTCCATGACATCCCCTGCGGAAATGGTGGCGCGGCCCAGTTCCACCACAAAGTCCACCGGGATGTTCTTGATGTTTTCGGTGAGGACGCGCTTGATGCTGATATCCTCGTCGCTCTGCTCCCGCTGGAAGGTGGTAAGGAGCTTGCCCTTGACCGATTCCAGGTTGCTCATGGGGATGCAAACCGTGATGCTGCCCACGGCCCGGTCCATGTCCACATCGTAGCGGCAGATGATCACCACGTCCTCGGGCTGGCAGATCTTGGCGAACTGCGGATTGATCTCGCTTCTGATGTACTGGACCTTGAGGGGCTGCAGGGAATACCAGGCCTTTTCCAGATCGTTGAGCAGGAGATTTACCACCCGCCGGATGAGGCGCTGCTCGATGGCAGTGAAATCGCGGCCCTCGATGCGGATGTTTCTGGTGCCGGTGCCGCCCAGGAAGTTTTCCACCAGGGTAAAGACCAGCTTGGGCTCAAGCACGATGAGGGCGTGGCCGCGGAAGGGCGCCATGCGGAAAATCTGCAGGCTGCTCGGCACGGGCAGGGTGCGGACAAAGGCGCCGAAGCGCTCCAGCTCGATGGGGGCGGAGGTCAGGTCGATGATCCGGCGCAGGGTGGTGGAAAGCGAGGTGCGGACCGCACGCATGAAGGCGTCGGAGATCGCCTCCATGGCAGGCATCTTTACCTGGACGATCCTTTCCTGCCGGGTAAAGTCGTAGGCCTGATAGCCCAAGGCTTCCGCGTCAATGGGTTCTTCCGGCTCTTCGATTTCGCCGCCGGAAATTCCCTTGAGTAGCGCGTCAACCTCGTCCTGGCTGAGAATCTGTTCCATGGCTTTCCGCTGGGTGTTTTTTCGGGTTAGCGACAGAGGCCCGATGGGCTACTGCACGACAAATTCCGTAAAGTAAATGTTCTTGATATGGTCGGGGCGCATGATTTCGTTGAACCGCTCCAGCAGCTCATCCCGGACGCGGATCTTGCCCTCCGGGGTCATGACTTCTTCAAAGCCGAGGCTGGTGAGCATCATGATCACCATGTCGCGCAGCTTGGGCGCCGCCTTGGTGGCCTTGTCCACGGCCTCCTTGCTTTCAAGCTCCAGTTCGATCTTGACCTTGAGGTAGCGTTTGCCCTTGGGGTCGGCCAGATTGACGATAAAGGGCTCCATGACCAGCATTTCCCCGATTACCGGGGCGGCTTCTTTATTCGCCTCCTGGCTGGCAATCTCTTCAACCGCTGGTTTATTGGCCAGGAATTTGGTATAGGCGAAAAAACCGCCGCCGCCGAGGACGAGAATGCCTACGCCAAGGATGATGAAAAAGCCCATCTTGGATTTCTTCTTAGGATCCTGTTCTGTTGCCTGTGGGTCTTTTTCCGCAGCCATGGTTCTGTCTCCTCGAGGAAAAAGGAAGGCTGGAAAACTCCGGAGCCTTCTCTTTGGTTTGGTTGTAAAGCAAGCATTGTGCCGCGAGGCTTTTCTTGTGTATAACAGTATATGTAAATTATCGGTAATTCAATGTATTTCTGGAAAATAGGCAGGGGGCCGGTCTTTTTTCGGCATGGTGTGCATGGGAATCTTTCGTCATGATTTTGACTCCATCTGGACAGAGTGTCAAAAAAATATCGAGAATTTGAGAAAATCGGTGCTGGTCTCCGCAAAACGCGGCGTAGCCGGGGAAAAATAATGATGGTATTCCAGATTGTTACGAGACAGTTGCGGTCCGGTTGGAGGGGGCATGGAGCTTCGCGCGTGTGAGGTTGGTCTGGCTGCATGCCATCAGTATGACCGGAGGCTCTTGAAGGATCGGGTGGAGATGCTCTGCAACGGACTGGGCTTTAGGGTCTCCCCGGGAAGCAGGGTGCTGCTCAAGCCCAACCTGGTTTCCGCGGTGCGGAACAAAGGACTGGCCTGCACCCATCCGGAGGTTGTCGCTGCCGTGGCGGAGTGGTTTCTCGATCAGGGGGGTACGGTGCGGGTCGGCGATTCGCCGGCATTCGGCACGGCGCTGGGCGTTATGGAGGCCTGTGGGATCAGGGCGGCTCTCAAGGGGCTGCCGGTGGCCATGGTCAATTTCGACGGGGCGCAGCCGGTCCGTCTCGCCTCCGGGCTGTCCGTGGGGGTGGCGCGGGCGGTGCGCGAGTGCGATCTGCTGGTCAATCTGCCCAAGATCAAGGCCCATGGGCAGCTTTATCTGAGTCTGGCGGTAAAGAACTATTTCGGGGCGGTGGTGGGGTTCCGCAAGCCCTGGCTTCATGCCCGGTATGGCGACATCGATAACCGGTTCGAAGCCATGCTGGTCGATCTTCTTGGGGTGCTCCCCGGAGGGATTACCCTGGCCGACGGGGTGGAGGCCATGCATGTGGACGGGCCGGTGGCGGGCAAGCCTTTCCCTTTGCAGCTTCTGGCGGGAGGGCTCAATCCCGTGGCCTTGGACACGGCCCTGATCGCCGTGCTCGGCCTTCCCCCGCAGGCAAGCCCTGTCTGGCGGGAATGTTGTCGGCGCAACCTTGCCGGGAACACCCTGATGGAGCTCTCTTTTCCGCTGGCCAGGGTGGACGAGGTCGCGGTCCAGGGATTTCAAGCGCCTTTCCGCTTGCGGCCGGTGAGTTTCCATCCCTGGCGCCTCTTGCTGGGCGCTGTGAAAAGGGTTATGGCCAGATAGGCGGGGAGCGTCGGATGCCGACGAGGCGGGAAAGTCTTCTTTACTTTCCCGCCTGAAAATTTTATCGTGGCCAGCACATTGATGCTCATCAACCCATTACGGGAACAGCTATAAAGAGGAGTAGGGGTATGTTCAATCTGCGCGGCAAAGTAGGCTTGGTAACCGGCAGTTCACGCGGGATCGGCAAGGCGATCGCGCTGCGGCTTGCGGAAAACGGGGTTGATCTGGTGGTGAACTACGTGCGCCACCGCCAGGACGCGGAAGCCACCGCCCGTCTCATCGAGGAGAAGGGCGCGCGCTGTCTGGTGGTCAAGGCCAACGTGGCCAACGACGAGGATCTGCAGGGGATGTTTGCCCTGATCAAAAGCGAGTTCGGCCATCTTGATTTTCTCATCAGCAACGCCGCCTCCGGCGTCTTGAAACCGGCGCTGGAGCTGAGTAGCCGCCACTGGAACTGGGCCATGGAAATCAACGCCCGGGCCCTGCTTTCCCTCACCCAGCAGGCCGCGCCGCTCATGAGCAAGGGCGCGAGGATCATGGCGGTTTCCAGCATGGGGGCGGTGCGGGCCGTGGAGAATTACACGGCCGTGGGCGCCTCCAAGGCGGCGCTTGAGTCGCTGGTCCGCCATCTGGCCGTGGAGCTGGGGCCTCTGGGGATCAATGTCAACACCATCAGCGCCGGAGCCGTGGACACCGAGGCCCTCAAGAAATTCCCCAACCGGCAACAGATCCTCGACGGCGCCCTGCAACGCACACCCCTTGGGCGGCTTACCACCCCCGAAGATGTGGCGGATGTAGCCCTGTTTTTATGCAGTGATCTGGCCGCCATGATCCAGGGGCAGACCATCGTCGTGGACGGTGGCTACTCCATTCGGGCTTGATTCGACTGCATGGAAGCCTTTCGGACACAGGCGCGGCTGATCCTCGCCTCGGGTTCGCCCCGGCGGCGCGATTTTCTTGCCGACTTGGGGATTGCCTTTGAGGTGCGGGTCACGGACATTGACGAGACCCCGCAGCCCGGCGAGTTGCCCGAAGATTTTGTCGCGCGGCTGTCCCGGGAAAAGGCCCGGGGTGTAGACCTTTCTGAGGCTTGGGTGCTGGGTGCCGATACCGCAGTGGTGGTGGATGGGGAGATTCTTGGCAAGCCCGGCGATGAAGAGGAGGCCTGCGCCATGCTCATGCGGCTCTCCGGCCGCTGGCATGAGGTGTGGACCGGATTTTCCCTCTGCTGCCAGACCACCGGCGAATCATGCACTAAAACCGTCTGTACCAAAGTCCGTTTCCTCACGCTTACCCCGGAGTTGTGCCGGGCGTATGTCCGCACCGGAGAACCCCTGGACAAGGCCGGGGCTTACGGGATTCAGGGCAAGGGGTGTTTTCTGGTCCCGGAAATAAGCGGTTCCTATACCAATGTGGTGGGCTTGCCCATGGCCGAGGTGCTTCAGGCGTTATTGCACCATAAGGTAATTGCGCTGATGGATGGTTTGTGAGAAAATCATTCCAGCCATGGACGCCTCGGAACCGAATATCTTTGTTGCCCGCCAGCCTATCTTCAAGAGGAACAAGGAGGTCTTCGCCTACGAGCTGCTCTTCCGTTCCGGTCTGACCAATTACTTCGACCCCTTGCAGGATGGAGAAGAGGCCACCTCCAAGGTCATCACCAACAGCTTTCTGCTCATCGGCATCGCCACCATCACCGAAGGAAAAAAGGCGTTCATCAATTTCAGCGAAGAGATGCTGCTCAAGGGGTATCCCTCGCTTTTCTCCAAGGAAATTACCGTGGTCGAGGTGCTGGAAACGGTGGGGGCCACGCCCGAGGTAGTAGCGGCATGCGGGAAGCTGGTCGAGGCGGGGTATGTCTTGGCACTGGATGATTTTCTCTACGAAGATCGTTTTGTGCCGCTCATCAAGCTGGCCAGGATCATCAAGTTTGATATTCGCCAGATGAGTTTTACCGAGCTTGAGCGCCAAGCCAAGGTGGTCAGCCGCTACAACGTCAAGCTGCTGGCGGAGAAGATTGAAACCTTTGAAGAGTTCGAGGCCGCTAAAAAGCTGGGCTTTGATCTGTTCCAGGGGTATTTTTTCAGCCGCCCCCATATCATGGAGGGGCGGGATATCCCCGGCTCCAAGCTCCACTATCTGCAAGTGCTCAAAATTATTCAGGATGAGGATTACGATTTCGCCGAGCTGGCCAAATTTGTCAGCCGGGATGTTTCTCTGGCTTACAAATTGCTCAAGTATGTGAATTCCGCCTATTTTGCCAGGAGGCAGAAGCTGGACAGCATTGAGATGGTCGTGGCAATGTTGGGGCAGCTCACCTTACGAAAATGGCTGTCGCTGATGATGCTGTCCTACCTTGCTGCGGACAAGCCGCCCGAACTGCTCCGTCTGGCCGCTTTCCGGGGCAGCTTCTGTGAACTGATCGCCGGTCAGCTTCTGGACAGGCGCAGTGAGGCGGGGGTGTTTCATACGGCCGGGATGTTTTCCCTGCTTCCGGCCATGCTTGATAAGGATATGGCGGAGATCCTGCCGGAGCTGGCCCTGCCCGGGAATCTTCAGGAGGCGTTGCTCTCCGAGGTTGCGGCAACTCCCCTTGCCCGGACCCTCAGGCTGGTCATGGCCTACGAGCGGGGAGATTGGGAAAAAACCGTCGATCTGGGGGTAAAACTAACGCTCAACCTTGACTCCCTGCCCCTGCTCTACGAGCAGGCCATTGAAATCGCCCAGGTTCAGCTTACGGATTGATGGCATTCATCTTTGAAAAATCGCCGACCCTCAGAAAGAGCCGGGCGATGGCGGTCAGCAGGTTCAAGCGGTTGGCGCGCACCTTCTCATCCTCTGCCATGACCATGACTTCCTCAAAAAAGGTGTCCACCGGCTCCTTCATTTTGAGGATCACACCCAGCGCTTTTTCGTAATCGCTGGCTGCAAGCAAAGGGGTTGCCTCGGCACGGACAGCCAGGTATGCCGCATGGAGCTTCTGCTCGGCGGGTTCGCTGAGCAGCTCCGCTTGCACCGTGGTTTCGCTGTTTTCCTTGATGATATTGATCACCCGCTTGAAGGCTCCGGCCAGGATGGGGAAGGCTTCTTCCTTGCTGATGGCCATGAGGGCGTTGATCCTGCGCTTGCAGTCCAGCGGATCGTCGAAGGAGACCGAAGTGACCGCTTCCACTGCCTCGGCCGGGATTCCCTGGCTGGTGAGATCGTTGCTGAACCGGCCCTTGATGAACTCGAGCACGTTGCGGCGGGCTTCGTCCTTGGGAACGGTCAGCTTATCACCATACAGGGAGAGCGCCTCGTCCACGAACTCGGCCAGGGAGAGGCCAAAGCCCATGGCGTTGATGATATTAAGCAATCCCAGCGAGAGGCGGCGCAGGCCAAAGGGATCGGTGGTGCCGGTGGGGATCTGGCCGATGCCGAAGCAGCCGGTGATGGAGTCAAGCCGGTCGGCCATGCCGACCAGCGCTCCGGGGATTGAGGCGGGCAATACGCCTCCTGCCCTTACCGGCAGGTAATGCTCGCGGATGGCTGTGGCAACTTCCGGAGCTTCGCCGCCGAGCAGGGCGTAGTCGTGGCCGATCGCTCCTTGCAGGGTGGGGAACTCGCCCACCATGTCGGTGAGCAGGTCGGTCTTGGCCAGGTGGGCGGCACGTTCTGCGTGGGCCAGGTGCGCCGGCGCAAGTTTTTTGGCCAGCAGCCCGGCCAGGGTGGTAACGCGTTTGGTCTTGTCGAGCATGGTCCCCAGTTTGTGCTGAAAGATAACGCCCGAGAGATCCTCGAACCGGTCCGCCAGAGTCTTCCGCTGGTCTTCCTTGAAAAAGAAGAAGGCATCCTCCAGCCGCGCCCGGATGACCCGCTGGTGGCCGTCGGCGGCAAGCTTCGCATCCCTGGTGTTGGTGTTGTTCACCGCGATGAAATTGGGCATGAGTTTGCCAGCGGCGTCAACCACGGCAAAGTATTTCTGGTGCTCCCGCATGGAGGTGATCAATACCTCGCGGGGCAGGGCCAGGAAGCGTTCCTCAAAGGCGCCGCAGATGGCAAAGGGCTTTTCCACCAGATTGCACACCGTGTCCACCAGTTCGTCATCCGGAAGAATCATCCCTCCCGCCTGTTGGGCCGCCCTGGTGATCTCGGCAACCACCGCATCGCGGCGTTCCTGGGGCTCGACCATGACCTGGGCCGTGCGCAGGGTTTCGACATAGTCGCTGTAGCCGGAGGCGGGGAAGGGCCCTTGGGCCATGAAGCGGTGGCCGCGGGTGGTGTTGGTGCTGGTGATGGTATCCAGGGTGAAGGGCACGGTCTTGCCGCCATACACGGCGAGCAGCCACTGGATCGGCCGGGCAAAGCTGGTGCGGCCCGCGCCCCAGCGCATGGATTTGGGGAAATTGAGGCTGGTGACCACCTCGGGCAGCAGCTCGGCAAGGAGTTCCGAGGTCGGGCGGCCGACCTGTTCGACGCGCACCATGAGGTACTCGCCCTTTGGCGTTGCCAGTATCTGCAGGGCCCCGACCTCGGCCCCGTTCTTTTTTGCAAAGCCGATGGCTGCCTGGGTGGGCTGGCCTTTCTGGTCAAAGGCCGCCTTTTTCGGGGGGCCGAGAATCTCCTCTTGCCGGTCCGGCTGGCGCTCGGCCAAGCCGCCGATCGACACGGCAAGACGCCTGGGGGTGGCTGCGGTGCGCAGGGTGGAATAGGGCAGGGCCAGGGCGGTGAGCCGCTCGCCGAGGATTTTTTCCAATTGGGCAAGGGCGGGCATGATATAGCCGGCCGGAATTTCTTCAGTGCCGATTTCAAAGAGGAGTTCGTGTTGCATGATCAGTTTCTCGCGATATTTTTTTGACGG
Source organism: Hydrosulfovibrio ferrireducens (assembly GCF_046883345.1). Taxonomy (NCBI): domain Bacteria; kingdom Pseudomonadati; phylum Thermodesulfobacteriota; class Desulfobulbia; order Desulfobulbales; family Desulfobulbaceae; genus Hydrosulfovibrio; species Hydrosulfovibrio ferrireducens. The sequence continues at coordinate 459,074 of NZ_JALKCW010000025.1, forward strand.
TGATCCGTGTGGCCGTGTCGAGGAGCCGTTACCCAATACGTGGTGCTTTTCGGATTGTTTTATTACGGCTCTTTATGCCGTTTTGGCAACCAAAATGACAATTTTTTTTGCCGCGACGGCTCAGGATACGGCCGGGTTGTTGTGCCATTCCAGGGAGGCAAAGGTGTTGTAGCCTTGCGAAAGGTTTTCCACCAGAACGGAAAACCAGGCAATGGCCGGATGGTCTTCAAGGGTGCGGCCAAGGGCCGTGGTAATGCTTTCCACGGAAAGGGTGTATTCCGTGCAGTCTGTGGCAGTAGGCCAGCAGAGATCGTGGGAGGTCACTTCTTCCACCAACTGGATGATCTCCTCGATCCAGATGAAATGCTTGAACCGCAAGCGGATGGTGGCCCTGCCCCAGTGGCCGAGGGAGCGGGGCAAACCCTGGCCTCCCTGGGACGGGACCGGCGGGGAAATGGGCACCTGGATCTCCAGGACGAGATCATCGGTTTTTTCCAGCGAGCCATGCATGGTGCAGCGGTATTCCTTCATGCCAACCGCTTGCGCCTGTCCGGAGGATTTTTGCAGGAAATAGGGAAAGGTCATTTCCAGGTGGGCCGCTTCCGCCTGGAGCTTGATTTTCATCTCTTCGAGGATGCGATGAAAGCTCTTCAGGTTTATCTCGCCGTGGAACCGGTTGAGAATTTCCACGAACCGGCTCATGTGGGTGCCTTTGAACTGATGGGGCAGATTGACGTACATGTTGACCGTGGCCACGGTCTTTTGGGTCTTTCGCGCCTTGTCCAGGACGGTTACCGGGTAGGAGATGTTTTTTACCCCCACCTTTTTGATGTTGATCCGGCGGTAGTCACGCTGGCCTTGGATATCTTTCATGTCGCTCATTGGTAAACATTCCCCGGCACCGAATCTGCTTCGCAGTCTCGCGGGCTCACTTAGCTGTCATCGGCCTGCGCATGTACGGTAACACACTTCACAAGCCTCTTTCGCGCATCTCCGGCAGCAGCAACGCGGCGCTGGTGAACGTTTGCAGCTTGAGTGGAAACCATCTTTTGGTGGCTCTTGGGGGACGGGTAAGCGCATTGGGCAGGAGGGTGGGTGTTAGTCTGGTTTTTCTCGCTGGCCCGGCTTTCAGGCAAGATGCTTTTTCACGGCCGCCTTAAGCTCGTCCAAATTGGAGGATTTGACGATGTATTCATCGGAGGCCCAGGTGGCCAGGTCCTGCTTGAACTCCTGATAGGCGGAGCTGAGGATGACCGGAAGGGAGGAATTCATTTCCTTGATCTGGCGCAGAACATCGATGCCGTTGATGCCGGGCATATTGATGTCGAGGATGATGAGATCCGGGTTGATGATCTTCAGTTGGGTAAGGGCTTCTTCCCCGGAAAGAGCGGAGTGGACCTCGTATCCTTCCTCCTCCAGTTCTTCGCGGTACAGGAGATGGATGCTGTCTTCGTCGTCAACAAGCAGTATTTTTTTCATTGATCCCCCCCCCTGTTGTCTTGCAAGGGTTGTGAGAGTTGCTGTCCCCAGCGTTGGGTTAAATCGCCGCTTCTTTTAAAAATTGGGCTGCTTCTTCCGGCGGGATGGAATTGATGTAAAAGCCTGAGCCCCATTCAAAACCGGCGATCATGGTCAGTTTGGGCATGATTTCAAAATGCCAGTGGTAATGTTCAAGGGGTTGCGAGCGCAACGGGGCGCCGTGCAGGACAAAGTTGTATGGAACATTGGGAATGCAGGTGTCCAAACGGCGCATGCACTCTGAAAAAATCGCGGTGAGCGCCTTGAAATGGGCGTCATCCATGGCAAGATAGGAAGAGGCATGTTGCTTGGGCAGGATCCACATCTCGAAGGGTGAACGGGGCGCATAGGGGACAATGGCGAGGAACAGGTCGTTTTCGGCCACCACCCGTTTGTCCTGGTTAATTTCCTGGCGGATGATGTCGCAGAAAATGCAGCGTTCCTTGTATTTGAAGTAGGAGAGGCTTCCTTCGATCTCGGAGCTGATCATGCGGGGGACAATGGGCAGGGCGATGAGCTGGGAGTGGGAGTGTTCCAGCGAGGCCCCGGCCGCGGCGCCGAAATTCTTGAACACCATGACATACCGGAAGCGCGGATCCTGGGCCAGATCGAGCAGCCGGTCCCGGTAAGCCAGAAAAACCTTGATCATGCGATCCGCCGGCAGATTGGCAAAGGATTCGTTGTGGTCCGGGGTTTCGATGATGACCTCGTGGGCGCCGATGCCGTTCATCCGGTCGTAGAGGCCATCGCCCTCTTTGTTGAGATTGCCTTCGATGATGAGGGCGGGATACTTGTTGGGCACCACCCGCAGATCCCAGCCGGGTCTGTTGGCTTGATGGCCAGCGGTGCTGCTGTAGCTCAAAACTTCCGGAGGCGTGGTATTCTCGTTGCCTGGACACAGAGGGCAGAACCCTCCTCGTGTCTCGTTTGTCTCCACAATGAAGTCAGTGGGACGCTTTCCCCGTTCAGTGGAGATGATGATCCAGCGGCCAATGATCGGATCTTTGCGCAGTTCAGGCATCGCGGTCTCTTATAAGCCTTTTTGGGCCCTTTCCTGGTTTTCCTGGTGGGTTTTGCATTCGATGCATTGGGTTGTCACCGGCCGCGCCTCAAGACGCTTGGCCGAGATTTCGTCGCCGCATTCATCGCAGATGCCATAGGTTCCTTCATCAATGCGTTCGATGGCCTCCCGGATCTTGGCAAGCAATTTGCGCTCGCGGTCGCGGATGCGGAGCTCAAAGCTGCGATCGGATTCGGCGCTGGCCCGGTCAGTGGGATCGGGATAATTTTCCGTGCTGTCGGTCATTTCGTGGATGGTTTTTTCAGCCTCCTGCAAAAGATCCTGGCTCATGGTCTCCAGCTTCTGGCGAAAATACTCAAGTTGTTCTCTGTTCACAGTCTTACTCCCTTGGTATATCTTGGGCAAGCGTTATCCCTTCCGTTGATAGCTTCCGCTTTTGCCCCCGATTTTCCTTTCCAGTCTGATGTTGTTAATGATCATGCCTTTGTCCACAGCCTTACACATATCATAAATGGTCAGGGCGGCAACCGAGACGGCGGTGAGCGCCTCCATCTCGACTCCGGTCCTGCCGGTTATGCCCACGGTAGCAGTAATTTCTATGGTGTGTGTCCTGTCATTCAGATCAAAATCAACGGTCACCTTGTTGATGGCCAGAGGGTGGGTCAGGGGGATAAGGGCGTCGACCTTTTTGGCGGCCATGATCCCCGCGATCCGGGCGACTCCGAGCACATCGCCTTTGGCGATATTCCCTTCCTGCACCAACTGAAACGCCTGCGGGGAAAGGGCGATGGCGCCGCAAGCCGTTGCTTCCCGCACGGTTTCATTTTTGCCGCCCACGTCCACCATGCGGGCGTTGCCGGATTCGTCAAAATGGGTCAGTTGATTATCCGTCAAGGGCTGGTCGCTCATTGTCGTTGTCTCGCGAGGAAGAATCAAGGCTTTTCGTTGGAAAACGTGTGGAGGAACTTTTTGAAAAATCCCTCTTCTTCCTTGTTGGCGCCCCTTTTCTTCAGCAGGACGTCAAGTTCTGTGAGCAGTTCCTTTTCACGCGCGGACAATTTTTTCGGGATGACAACCTTGATTTCGACGATCATGTTGCCGGGATTCCCGCCCCTCAGGGAGGGGACGCCTTCGCCTTTCAGGGTGAAGATCTGTTCCGGCTGGGTTCCCGCCGGGATGACCAGTTTCTTGGCGCCGTTGATGGTCGGCACCTCCACGGTGGCGCCCAGCGCGGCCTGCACCATGGTCAGCGGGAAGAGGCAGTGGATCTCGTTGCCCTCCCGGAGGAAAAACTCATGGGGTTCCACGTGCATGATCACATACAGATCGCCCGGCGGACCGCCCTTGCGGCCGCCTTCGCCTTCGCCCCGCAACCGCATGCGGGCGCCGGTGTCGATCCCGGCCGGGATCTTCAGGGAGACCTTTTTCGTTTTTCTGACAAGCCCCTCGCCCTGACAATCGTTGCACGGGTCGGTAATGATGGTGCCTTCGCCGTGGCATTTCGGGCAGGTGGTCTGTACCCGGAAAAAGCCCTGGGCATGCACGACCTGGCCATGGCCCTTGCAGGTGGTGCAGGTCGAGGCTTTATGCCCGGGGCGCAAGCCGGTTCCGTCGCAGGTCCAGCAGGTTTCCCGCTTGGTGATTTCGATCTCTTTTTCCGCGCCATGCACCGCATCCATGAAACTGATGCCCAGGTCATAGCGCAGGTCGTTTCCGGCAACGGGCCCCTGGCGCCTTTGCCCGGAACGGCCACCGAACATGTCGCCGAAGATGTCGCCAAAGCTTGAGAAGATATCCTCGAAATTCCCCGGCCCGCTGTAGCCGCTGTCTTTCAGGCCGGCAACCCCGTAGCGGTCGTAAATCTTGCGTTTTTCCAGGTCGCCGAGAATTTCGTAGGCCTCGGCGGCTGATTTGAATGTATCTTCAGCAGCCTTGTCGTCCGGGTTTTTGTCCGGATGGTACTTCATGGCCAGTTTGCGGTACGCTTTTTTTATCTCCTCCGCGGTCGCATCCGGGGCGACGCCGAGTCTTTTGTAAAAATCGGTTTCCATGGGCTATAAGAACGCCTGTTCCTTTGGATCATCACCCTTCTGCGTGGTCGGGCCAGAAGTCTCCTCTTGGGCCGGAGAATCTTCCTTGGTGGGGGTGAAATTCTTGATGGTGGAAAAACTCACCAGGCCAGCGGCAATCTCGCGCAAGGTGGCGACGATCTCCTTGTTTTTGCATTTCACAAGAAAAGGGGCGTTCTTGCGGTGCTGTTTAACCCGTTCAACGGCAAGGTGGATCAGGGAAAAACGATTTTCATTGCCTATCTGGCTCAGGCAGTCTTCGACGGTGATACGTGCCATGGTGCAACTCCTCCTGTGGGAATTCTCCCGTTGGGTATCGCGGTAGTATAAACTTCAAAAGTATAATCCATCCCGGGTTTTTGGCAATCATTTTTTCGCTGGGCACCCATTCCTTCCGGAATGCAAAAGGGTTTGCGCGGGTTGTTTTCCGCTGAATATGCTGGCATCTGGGAAAGATCACCACGGAGACGGGGGGGAGTTATGCGGAGATGGCATGAAAAATGCTTATAAACAAGGCGAGATTGAAGAAAAAGGTGGAACGGAGGGGTAATTCAGAAAAAAATTCCTTGTTATGCCCGGGATTCGGCTTTTCCATGGGAACGAGCGGGAAAAAAATTCCCAGACCGGGTGGTGAAAATGGTGTCATTTTATTGACAATGCGACAGCTTTAGTGACGCAAGACCACAGAGGGAGAGAAGATGCGAAAAATCATGGCGGGGTTGCTGCTCCTCAGTTGTTGCGGGTGTGCCGGCGGGGTGTACAGCGAGCTGGTCGAGGTTGAAATGCGGTTTGCCTCGCCGATGTTCGGCGGGAGCGAGCGAGTTCCCGTTGTCTATCCCGGCGGGCTCGGCGAGCCCGGTGTTTCCGGCGATTCCATGGTTCAGGCCTTTGGCCCTTCCTGGCGGAGCATGGAAAAAGACTATCCTGGCTACAATTTTAATCCCTGAGCGGGGGAGGCGAAAATGATGCGTATACGATTGTTTGCGATTGTGCTGGCCTTGACCGGTGCGGCCACTGCCGCGCTGGCCGATGATGGCCAGCCTTCGGACACCGCCGGAAACGGGGGCGTGTTTCAGGAACGGCAGAAGCCCTCCCCGGCATATCGTCCCTACTTCTATAACTATCCCCATGCCATACCGCCTGATTACGTGTTCCGCACCGGTCGGGTTTTCTCGCCGCGGAATATGTCCCAATCCGGTTTGCCGGCTTTTGGACAGACAGGGGGAGGACAGGCAGACGGTGCGGGCCAGGGTGCCGCCCTGCATGCCAGGATCAGCCAGATGGGGAAGGCTCTCATCGCCAATGCCAGCGAGGTGGTGGCCGACGAGTATGTGGTGGCGGTGAGCACCTTTGTCAGCCTCGACAATCTGTATGCGACTTCTTCCCTGGGCCGCTATCTGAGCGAGCAGTTGCTCTCCACCCTGCAACAGGAAGGACTGGAGGTGATTGAGGTGCGGAAAACCCCGGGCCTGATGGTGAGCCCGTATCACGGCGAGTATGCCTTGTCCCGGAGCATGGATGAGATCAGCCTGGTGCAGGGAGCCCAGGCGGTGGTGGTGGGGACCTATGCGGTGGCGGGGCAGGAAATCTTTGTCAACGCCCGTCTGTTGCGCAACGACGACAACCGGGTTCTTTCCTCCGCCAGCTTGGTTTTGCCCATTGACGCGCTGACCGCCAATCTCCTTGCCAATGAAAGCATGCCCGCTTCCACACGCACCGCGAAGGTCGCGATCCGCGCCTTTCCGGAAAAGGGCCAGGCTGTCTCTCCGCCTCCGGCAAAAAAACCGGCGAAAAAGGTTGCGAAACGTTCTGTGAAGCCTCCCGTACAGAAGGATTGCCCATGAAAAAGACAAGAATGATGATTCGTGGCTTGGGGTTTGCGTTGTTTCTGGGCTGCGCTCTGCTCCTGAGCGGATGCGCGCCCCGGGCGACCACCGGCGGCACCGCCTCGGTGGTCACCCCGGATTTTTTTGGGGTGGGGGAGGAACTGGCCCTGCAGTTGACTTCCGGCATGCGCGGCGCCGGGGGAGGGCAAAGGTTGATCTTGACCACGGTGGTTGATCTTGACAACCTCTATACCACCACCCGTTTCGGCCGGACCCTGACCGAGGCGTTGTCCACCAGTTTGTTTCGCCACGGTTTCGGCGTGGTGGAGATTCGCAAGTCCGCGGAATTATTCATTCGGGACAACCGGGGCGAGATGATGCTCACCCGGGACGCCAAGCTTCTGGCCAAGCAGCAGCAGGCCGCGGCCATTCTCACCGGCACCTATTCGCTGACCCCGACCACGGTCATCCTCAACCTCAGGCTGCTCGACGCCGGTTCCCAGCAGGTGCTTTCCGTGGCAGGGCTTGAGTTGCAGCGCAGCCGCAATATCAATCATTTGCTTTCGGCAGGAGGCGGCACTTTCGGCGATGCGCAGCTTTCCGCCAAAGAGCGCTGAACAGTTCCTCCCGTGGTTTTCTCTCAATTCTGGATAGTTACAGGAGAGCGGTATGCGTAAGGGAATAGCGGTGGTGCTTCTTGGTCTTCTCCTTGCCGGGTGTGCGTCGGGTCAGAAAAACTGGGCCAACCAGCCGGTGGAGGTCAAGAAAAACTCGCCGGTGGTTTTTATCCATCCGGATGCGAACACCTATCAGGAGGCCTCCGTGGGGGTTCTCCCCTTTCAGGTGCCCGCCAATATGACGCGGGAACAGGGGGAGGGGGTGGCCATGCTCTTTAAAGATGTACTTCTGGGCAAGCAGGCTTTTCCCCGGGTGCTCCGTCTTGAGAAACCGTACCTGGATATCGAGGAAGCCCTGGCTCTTGGCCGAAAGGCAAAAGTCGATCTGGTTCTGGCCGGCAAGGTAAACTATGCCCTGGAAGGCAGCCAGTTCGGGGGCGGGCGGGTTGAGGTGTCCACCCGTCTGCTCAATGTGCATACCGGCAATACCGTGTGGTACATCGAGCAGTCCATGGATCAGGCCATGGCCTATCCGAAAAGCAGTACGTTGTCCCGATTTGTCGCCGCCTTTAATCCTCCGGAGATCAAGCGGTCACAGGCTGGGCCGGTGGTGCCCAATATGCTGGCGCAGGTGGCCTTTGACATGGCCGAGGTCATGGCCGGAGCCAGGTCGGTGAGTCGCTGACAGATGCATGGTGTGTTGGGCACAGGGCGCTCCCGTTTGCCGTCGGTTTAGGCCTTCCAGTCGAGCACTGCCGTTATGGGGTAATGATCCGAGGGGAAGAGATTGCCTTGGCGGGAACGGTCGATCTGCGCAGCAAGGACCCGGAAATGGCCGGAGACCAGAATCCAGTCAATGGCTGCCATTTCCTCCTGCAGCCCATAGGCGTGAAAGGTGGCCTCATCTTCCCCGTTTGGCCCGTGTGGCAGGACTTGCCGCAAGGCGTCGATCAGCGTTCCATCGCCGGTCAGCAGGCGGTATGCGTTTGAATCCTTGTCGGCATTGAAATCGCCGGTCACGATGAGCGCGGTATCCTGGCGGATCTGATCGAGCCATTGGCGCAGGACCCGGGCATCCCCCTCGATGGCCGTTGGTTCGTAGTCGAAATGGGTGTTGACGTAGGTGAGCACCGACCCGGTCAACCGGCAGGAGAGTCTGGCCCAGCTCACTGTTCGTGGATAGTTGCTTTGCCAACTCATGCTGCCGGGAATCTCCGGGGTCTCACTCAGCCAGAAGCATCCCGTATCGAGCAGCCGGAAGGCGGAGCGGCGAAAGAGCAGGGGCGCCATCTCCAGCGCCGTGCCTCCGGGGCCGCCCCGATGGACGCCAAAAAAATGATAGTCCGGCAGGCGGGTGCGGACAAACTCGGCCTGCTCGGTGTCCAGGCATTCCTGGAGGCCCATCAGGTCGGGCCCGAAGGCGTGGATTCTTTCCAGGGCAAGGGACTTGCGGCGGTCCCAGTGGTTCTCGCCGTCGTCGGCCAGGCCAACCCGGATATTGAAGCTCATCACCTTGATCATGGCAAGTCCTCCTGCGGCCGTTTATGGCTGCTTGGCCCGTTCCAGGGTCCCCCGTATGCCCGCGAACTGCTCCGGCCGGCCCATATTGGGAAAGAACCCCTGATCCACGCAGTCCCGATAGCACCATTCCGGAGTAGTCTCGGTCCGGTAAGTCCAGAAGAACCAGCCGGCGTATTTCTCAAAGGTCAGCACTTGGGCCGAGGCGTAGCCGCGATAGGCCGCGGACATTTGAAAGAGATCCATTTCCTCCAGGGCATGATTAAACGGCCCCTCCGCCCAGAGGGAGACCATCTTCAGATCCAGCCCCAGGCTCCATTCCCCGCAATACACCTGATAGCCCGACTCGCGGATGATCTCGTCCGCTTCGTCGCGCCAGTCCACGGCGGACTTACGGATGTGGCCGAAGATGTCCAGACTGGTGTCGTAATCCATAAAGCACTGATAGCGGTGGATATCGAGGGCCACGTTGCGGAACTCCGGCTCTTGGAGAAACCCTGCATACTCCCGGAAGCTGCGGAAGCCGTCGTGGAACACCACCGTCACCCGCTCGGGCGGGCAGTGGCGGCGGATGCGCTGGTAGGCCTCGAGGTTGAAGCGCTTCAACAGATCGGTGGGGATATCCCAGCGCGGTTCATTGAGCGTCTCGATGCCGTGCAGTGCCGGATGATCTCCGTACCGCTCGGCCAATCGTTCCAGTAGAGCCAGGGAATGTTCGATGTACTCCTCGCTGGTGTGCCATTCGCAAACGTCGAGGATGCCGCCGTTGTCAAAGCCGTTTTGACACCCCGGCGCGGCATGGAGGTCGAGAACCACCCGCAGGTCGAACTCCCCGGCCCACTCAAAGACCTTGTCGACAATGGCAAGCCCCCCTTCCACAAAGGGATAGCGCGCCTCCTGATAGCTGCGGTGGTAGGGATAGTCCTTGCCGAAGAGCCAGTGGCCGACCGGCAACCGCACGGCATTGATGCCGGCACTTTTCAGCCAACCGAAGTCGTCGCGGGTGATGAAGGTGTTCCAGTGCTGGTGCAGGCGCCGAGTAGCCTCGGCCTCGCCCAGCTCGACGCAGTAGGATGTTTCGTCGGTGGCGTTCAGCCCCTCGAATAGACTCGGGGTGATCCATTTTTCCAACACCAGCCAGCCGCCGAGATTGACGCCGCGTAGTTTGCTGCCGCCTTCGTGAACCGTTTGGATAGTCATGGATGATCCTTTTGCATAGTTTTACAGGCTCAGACGGCGTGAGTAGAAAGAGGCGTTGTTTGGCAGATGGGAAATTACAAGCAGCGTGGCATCGGGGAGCTGTTCATTGATCAGGCGCAGCATCCGTGCCTCTTCCTGGGAGTCCAGGGAATCGAAGGCCTCCTGCAGGAAAATCCACTGGGGACGGTTGAGCAGTAGGCGCACCATGCCCAAGAGTTGCTGCTCTCCCCGGGCCAGGGCGTTGATCCAATTGTCCTGCTGGTCGAGCTGGTCGATGAGGGTTTCAAGGCCTACCAAACGCAGCGCCTGCTCGAGTTGTTCCTGGCTGAAAACCCGGCGGGAGGTTGGGTAGCAGATGGCGTTGCGCAGGGTGCTGGTGGGTAAATACGGTCGAGGCGGCATGAAAAAGAGGCGGCCTTGGCTGGGGAGTTCGATGACGCCGCTGCCCCAGGGTCGTATCCCGGCAATGGCGCGAAACAGCTTTGCCCCTGTGTAGGTGTTGCCGGTGATCAGCACATGTTCGCCCTGGCCGATCTCCATATTGATGTTTTGGGCCAATACCGGGCCGTCGTATTTGGCGATACTGAGGTTGCGGAAGGCCAATACCGGCCGGTTTGAGCTCTTCACCTGGATCCAGTGATCCGGTTGTGCCAACTCATCCTCCACATTATCCAACACCTTGAGTAAACTCAGCGTGCGTTCCACCGAGGCGCGCCATTCGGCGATCCCGCCCACGTTGCCGACCGGCCAGGAGAGGGCGCCCACCATTTGCTGGAAAGCCTGGGCGGCTTGCATCATCGCGCCCAAGGTGATGCTCCCCAGGATGTAACGGGGTGCGGCGATCAGGAGCGGAAAGGCCATGTTCAGCGAGGCATAGCCGGTGCTGAATATCTGAATATTTCGCCATGCCGCGGTTTGCGTGTCCCATGTCTTGCGAATCTTGTAGAACAGCTCATGCAAAAGATGCCGCTCATAGCTATCGGCATGGATCAGAGCGATGGCCTGGCTGTTTTCCTGCGCCTCCAGCAGGCCGGCGCGGAAGTCCGCCTCCGCCGATTGCCGGGCGTTGGTGGCGCCGGTCAGGGGCAGGCTCACCTGCCAGCCAAGCCAGGAGGCCAAGGCCGTATAGATGATCGCGACCCAGACCAGATGCCCGTAGATGGGGATTTGCCACGCTCCCAGGTGGAGCGTCACCACCCCGGAGTGGGACCAGAGCACCTGCGAGAAGCCGATCAGCAGTAAAATGCAGTAAAACAACGAGTGGCCCAGGGCGACCGCTGACTCGCTGGCGATACGGCAATCCTCGGCAATACGCCCATCCGGGTTGTCGTGTTCGCCCGGAAGATGGGAGATCAGATAGTGGCGGCCATCCCGCATCCAGCGGGAGAAAACATGGTCCGTCAGCCAGTCGCGCCAATAGATCTGCAGATTGCGCTTGATGACCAAGTGCGAGCCGGTCACGGCCATGTCGGCGACAAAGATGATCGCCAGCATGCCGATCTGGGTGATAAGGCCGCGCATGGAGTGCTGCTCCAGGGCGTTGAACAACGCCGCGCTCCATTGCGTCACCACCACCGCCAGGACCATTTGCATGATGGTCAGGAGCGCCAGGAGGAAGGTGGTGCCCCGGATCTTCAGCTTTTGCTTCGAGCGCCAAAACAGCTTCGACAGGCGAAGAAATTCAACGAGAAAATCGAGGGAGTTAGGCATCTGGGCTCAGGGGATACTGGTGAAGGTGACGCCAAGCAGCGGCGAGGGAACCTTTGGCACGGTCAGCGAAAGGTGATGGGGGCAGGCGGAAGACGTCGTGCATGTGATTGTCCTCGCGCCTTGTCCCTGCGGGCAGAAATTGTATTTGAAGATCATAGGGCTAAAAAAAATGTTTTTCCGGCTGGTATCCGGCCATATCGATCCGTGCATTATCCCCTGTCAATTCCTACAGAAAGCCTGGGACTCCGTCAACATCTTCTTGCGAGTGATGGAAAAAACATTTTCTGATTACCATCGAACTTCAGCCAACATTCAAGCCTGGTAGGGCAACGTGTTGATAAGTAACGGTTTTTGGATTGTTCGTCTGGCGCAACCATGTCATTCCCGCGCAGGCGGGAATCCAGGCCATCTGGCTAACTCCTCTGGATTCCCGCCTGCGCGGGAATGACGTTAAAGAACTGGCTGAAGATTAGTGGTAATCAGAAAACATTGTGATGGTTTATCCGGAAAAATTGGCAAAGCGTAAGGTCATAATGGAATGGGCCGGACTGATCGTGCGGGCAGCCTGATCGTGGTATTTGAGAGCAAAGGGAACCGCCTGCTCCGTGCGATTCAACACCACGACGGCGATTGTCCCATCCGGATTGAGGAAGGCCGTTGTCTCGAGGGCATCGGTGGTGGTGGCGTGCAGGATGCGTTCGGCGCCAGGGCGAATGTAACGGGAGAAATGGCCAAGATAGTAGAACGAACTCTGATACAGGGGCAGGCCTGCCTGGGTATCCACCAGGATGGGCGCGCTGCAATAATTGCCCACATGATTGGGGCCGCCGCGTTCATCCAAGACAAGATTCCAATCCACCCAAGCCACGGTCCAACGGTTCAGGTCATTGATGAGCGAATGCCCGTAGCGCTCACCCACGCCCCATTCGCCTGCGTGCGGGCCGCCTTCCTGACACCCTTCGCTGAAGAGCAGTCGTTTATCCGGAAAGGCTTCGTGCACGGCAGTCAGATTGTCGAAATGATCCCCTACATACCAGTGAAACGCCGCCCCCCATACGTATTGCGCAGCCTGGGGGTCATCGTACACCACTCTGGCGCGCTCGTAGATGGCATCACGGTTGTGGTCCCAAATCATCAGGTTGAGATGGCCAAGCCCCTCTTTCCGCAGGGTCGGCCCCAAATAATCGCGGACAAAATCGCGCTCTTCTTCGGCTGAGTACAGGCAGGAATCCCAGGATTGGCTGGCTTCCGGTTCATTCTGGACGGTGAGGCCCCAGAAGGGGATGCCTTCCTTTTCATATTCCCGAATGTAGCGGCAATAGTAACGCGCCCAAACATCACGGCATTCCGGGAGCAGCCGGCCGCCGCCATTCATCTGCTTATTGGTCTTCATCCACGCCGGCGGGCTCCAGGGTGAAGCGAACAACTTCAGGCCGCCGCTGCAACGGACGGCTTCCTTGAGCATGGGCAGAAGAGCGGCGCGGTCACGCGCAATGGAAAAGTGTTCCAGGCTAAAATCGCCAGCCACTTCAGCATAGGCGTAATTCCCCAGAGCAAAATCGCAACTGTTGATATGCGTCCGCCCCATGGTATACCCCAGGCCATTGTCCGGGTCGAAGTATGCCTGCATCACTTCGGCTTGCTTTTCCGGGGGGAGTTTTTGCCAAGTAACGGCAGCCGCTTCAGTGAATGCTCCGCCAAAGCCTTCCATCTTCTGGAAGCGCTTGCGCGGATCGATGGTGATGGCGGGTGTTTCCGGTCGCGCGGCTTCAAAAACCACGGGGGGCTGTTCGCTCAGGCGGGCGGGGGTGTTTTTGGCTGTGAGCGAGATGTGGACGATATGGCGGGACATGCATTTCTCCAAAGGAGGTATCTCTCACCAAGCAATTCAGGGATAGGCGGCAAACCGCTCAGGAGGGGTGTGCGCCTGCCGGGCAGATACGCAGGAGATCAGGGCGTTAACCCAGTGGGCTCCGGCTGTTCAAGCAGGCGGTTTCCATGACCTTGAGGCCCATCTGGAGATGTTCCTGGGTGTATGTGAGAAAGATCTCCTCGGCGCTGTCCTTGCTTTTGATCCCGCCTTTTTTCAGGGGCAGGTCCGAGACCAGCATCATGGCCCCGGTGGGCACGTTGAGGGCATAGCCCACCGCGAACAGGGTGGCGATCTCCATGTCGATGGCCATGATCCGGTGCTTGCGGATGTATTGGATGAATTCGGCGTCAAACTCCCACATCCGGTAGTCGGTGGTCATCAGGATGCCTGACTTGGGGAGCATCTTCAGCTCGCTGGTGATGACCTGTTCACAGATGCGGTTAACGTGGATCGAGGGCAGGGCAGGGACATCCTTGGGCAGATAATGCGGGCTGGTGCCTTCGTCGCGGATGCTGGCGGTGGGGATGATGATGTCGCCGATTTCCAGTGCATCGTCGATGCCGCCGCACATGCCGAGCATGAGCACGCACTTGATTTCATCGAGAAAGGAGAGGCAGTGCATGACAATGCCCGCCGAGGGCGAGCCCACCCCGTGGTTGATGATGCTGAGGTCCCGCTTGCGGTCGTGGACCACGCTCCAGTGCCCGCGCTGGACAGGATTGCCGGTGATGCGAGCGAAGTCGTCGATGTAGCGGTGAAAATTGCAGAGCAGGATGTGGGAGCCGAAGTCCTTGACGCTGGAGCCGGTATAGCGCTCCAGGGTGTGCCGGGCATAACTGTCGGGCCGCAGCTCTGTGCTCATGCCTGTTCCTTCTGGTTATTTTTGGAAGGGGTTGTTGAGGAGCATGGTCTGCTCGCGGCCTGGGCCCACGGAAAGGATGTAGGCCGGGGTCTCGGTGAACTCCTCGATGCGTTTTACATAATCGCGGGCCTTGCTCGGCAGGTCGTCCACGCTGCGGGCCTGGCTGATCTCTTCGCTCCAGCCTGCGAGGTTCTCGTAGACCGGCTGCATCTTGGCAAAGGTCTTGATATTGCCGGGCATGGCGGTCAATTTCTTGCCGTCCGCCTCGTAGCTGGTGGCCAGTTTCAGGGTCGGTTGGCCGCTCAAAACATCGAGCTTGGTGATGGCCAGGCCGTTGATGCCGTTGAGGCGCACCGCCTCGCGGGCAATGACCCCGTCCAGCCAGCCGCAGCGGCGCTTGCGCCCTGTGGTGGCGCCGAATTCCCCGCCTTTTTGCTGCAATTCATCTCCCGTGGCGTCAAACAGCTCGGTGGGGAAAGGCCCTTCGCCAACCCTGGTGGTGTATGCCTTGAGGATGCCGATGACGCAGTCGATGTGGGAGGGGCCGAAGCCGCTGCCGGTGCAGGCGTTGCCCGCGATGGTGTTCGAGGAGGTGACAAAGGGGTAGGTGCCGTGGTCGATGTCCAACTGGGTGCCCTGGGCGCCTTCAAAGAGGATGTGCTTGCCGGCCTTGCGGCCATCGTCCAGGGCCACGGAAACGTTATCAATATACGGAGCAAGCCGCTCGGCGTATTGCATATATTCGTCGTAGACCGCCTCGGCTTTAAGCGGTTCGCAGTTGAATTTCTTGCTGAAGAGAAAATTCTTTTCTTCCAGGTTCTCGCGGAGTTTTTCCATGAGCGACCCGGCGTCCAGCAGATCTCCGGCCTTGATGCCCTTGCGCAGGATCTTGTCGCCATAGCAGGGGCCGATGCCCCTCCCGGTGGTGCCGATCTTTTTGCCGCTGGCCAGGGCCGATTCGCTGCACGAATCCAGGAGCCGGTGGTAGGGCATGATCAGGTGGGCGCGCTCGCTGATCATCAAGCGCTGCGGATTCACCGGCAACCCGCTGGCCGCCAGTTTGTCCATCTCTTCCAGCAAAACGCCGGGATCGAGCACCACGCCGTTGCCGATGAAGCACATCTTGTTGTCGTAGAGGATGCCGGAGGGGATCAGGTGGAAGACGTACTTTTTGCCGTTCACCACCAGGGTGTGGCCTGCGTTGTTGCCGCCCTGAAAGCGCACCACGAAGTCGGCGTGCTCCGTCAACAGGTCAACGATCTTGCCCTTGCCCTCATCGCCCCATTGCGTCCCGACAATTACCACATTGGCCATCTTGTTTTTCCTCCGCAATCATCCGAAAATAAGATTATTAGTGAGCCGCGATGGGCTCATGTTTTTTATTGTGTTGGGTGCAGCACCAGGCACCATAGCCAAAGGAAAATAAAAAGTCAATCGCGGTGAGGCGCCGCCCTTTCTCCGGGCGGCGCCTGGCTTGACACCCTCGGGCAAATGCCGTAGATTGCCCCCTGGATGTGAGGCGCCGACATTTTTTTTCGGCGGTATGGACTTTTTGCGGACCTATTGAGGCAACTGCATGTTTGGCATAGGGCTTCCCGAGTTGATTCTAATCCTGGGCATCGCGCTTATCGTGGTGGGCCCGGAAAAGCTCCCGGAAATGGCGAAGTCCATTGCCAAGGTTGTGCTGGATTTGAAAAAAACAGCCTCATCCCTCAAGGAGAGCCTGCATGAGGAGATGAAGGATGAGCTGGGGCAGGATCCCTGGCAGCAAAAGCTGGGAGACGCCTATCCCAATCTGCCTTCCACCTCGGTTTCCGAGCCGGAGGCGGTGGAGATTGACGCAGTGTCGTCGCCTGATGCCAGCCCTGTCGTCCCTCCCGACGAACCCGAGGCCAAGGATGTGAAGTCGGCAGTATGACCGCGCTGGCTGGACATTTTTCCGGGCATCTTCGAGAGCTGCGGAATCGGATCTTGACGTCCTTTCTGGCAATCCTGGCGGCCACCCTGATCGCCTATGCCTTTTCCGAGGAGCTCGTCCGTTTTTTGATGGTTCCCCTGATCAAAGGCCACCCCAATCTCGCCAAACTCGTCTACACCAATCTCACCGAAGCCTTTGTCAGCTATCTGAAGATTTCCTTGCTGGCCGGGCTCATGCTCGGGTTTCCGGTCTGCTGTTACCAGTTGTGGATGTTTATTGCGCCGGGACTGCACCGTCATGAGCGCAGGATGGCGAGAACGGTGGTCTTTTGGGCCACCTCCCTGTTTGCCGGAGGGGTGGTGTTTGCCTATCTGGTGGTCATGCCGGAGATGCTCTCGTTTTTGCTGAGCTTTGCCGATGCGCAGCTTGAACCCCTGCTCCGACTCGACGCCTATCTCTCCTTTGTGGCCCGAACCTCGCTCACCTTCGGGCTGGCCTTTGAGGTGCCGTTTCTCATGGTGATGACTGCCAAGGCCGGGATTGTGAGCAAGGGGTATTTCGCCAGGCAGCGGAAATACTTTTATCTCGCCATCCTGGTCCTGGCCTTTCTGCTCACCGCAGGCGATGTGCTATCCGCCATCCTCCTTGCCGTACCGCTTTTCGGCCTGTACGAGGCAGGCATCCTCATCAGCCGGCCATTCAAGGGGAAACTGAAGGCTGAAAACTGAAGCTCCTGTGTTTCAGTCTCCTTACCGGAGTGCAGTATGAGCCTCAGGCAAAAAGAGGGAAAGACCCTTCGACAGGCTCAGGGCGAACGGTAATCATCTTGAGATCATTATAGTTTCTTCCGTTCATGCTGAGCCTGTCGAAGCACAATAACCCATCAGCGTTCAGGCGCGCTGTTGAATGTCGCCTGCATCGGCCTTATTGGCCGCTGATTCTTCACGACAAATCAAAGAACATACTGCGGAATCTTCAGCAATTCCCCGTTCCGCATCGCCGACTGGTGCGCGACAATGCCGGGCACCGTCAGGTTCAATGCCTGGGCAATGTCCACAAGCGGCGTGCGGTCCTGCAGGATGGCCGCTATGAACTCACTCATCAGATAGCCGTGCGATCCACCGTGGCCAGCGGGCTGAACTCCCGGCGGCAGAGGCGGCCGTTTGATCAAGGGCGTCTCCTTCCCATCCATGCCTTTGAAAACACGGTCGAAGATTCCCTTCTCGGTCCAGATTCGACCCGTTTCATCACCGGTACCCGGTATCTCCCAACTGACCGCCATTCTGGCCATGCCTCCTGTACTGGTGCGGAACAGCGCGATCTCGGTGCCGAACGGATTGCCGAAGCGATTGTTCTCGGCCTGCAGGTGTGGAATGGAGCTGGGCATGCCCATGCACGACACTTCCGTGAATGAACCGCCTGTAACCCCCACGTAATAGGCATTCGTGTGGGTCGGATACCATTGCGGCGGCAACCCCGTACGCCATGCCCCGTACGCGGGCAGAGGTGTTCCCAGGTAATGCAGGTACTCGGCCTCGGAGTAAATCAGCCTGCCAAGAGCCCCCTTCCTGTACATCTCGCGCATGCAGTAAAGATCACCATGGAAATAGGAGGTCTCAAACATCATGTACTTCCCAGCAGAGCTTCTGGCCGCAGCGAAAAGCGCCTCGGCATCTTCCAGGGAGCCGAAAACGGCCGGCACGGCCGAGGCAACGTGCTTCCCCGCTTGGAGAGCCGCAATGGCGAGGCGCGCGTGGCTGGGCGCATCCGTGGCAATGAAAACAGCTTCGATTGCCTCGTCTTGGATAAGTTCCTCGCCCGTCCCGTACATCTTCTGGCAGCGACAGGCTTTTGCCAACGCGGCGCACTGCTCGGGCACCAGATCGGCAACCGCCGTGACCGTTACATTCGGGTGATCCTGAAAAGAGAAATCCGCACCGAATCCACACACGCCAAAGCCAATGATGCCCACCCGGATCTTGCGATCGGAAACCGGAACCCACTGCTGCTCGGTGTCCTGATCAACCAATGCCCTTTCAAATCCCTGAATCGAAGGAACCGCGTGCGTCACCCCCGAGTCATCGCCTCTTCCTGCCGTATCGTTCTCAATCTCGTCTTGCATCGCTTTATCCCTGTCTCCTGTGTTTCGGTCAACGTAAAAATGAGGGGCCTGTGTGGCTTTTTTCGCAGGACCGCCCGACTGCCGGGTTAGCGTGCTTATTTGAAGAAAGCGTCATAGATAGCAACACCACCGAGGAATAACCAACCGGCAAGAAAGACGGGAAAGTTCTTGGAGACACCTCGAATTCCAAAATACTTGCGTTCAATGCCGAGAAGCAACAGTTCGTCTATCCCGACCAGAGATGCCTTTCTAAGTTCCCGCAATTTGAGAGGGAAGTGTTTCTGTCCATACACCATAAATAGGAGCATGAAAAGCAGCGAAAGAAAGCCCGTTACGTCCGGACGCGGCGTGCCAAGACAGGAAATGCCGAGACTAAACGACAAGAGGCCGACACCAACATTTAGGAATTCCGCCCACTTGGCATATTCGCTTTCAATTTCTTCGATGGTTTCTTGCGTAATCTCTGGCACGGTGCCTCCTTTATGTGCGCGAGTGCCGACGTCGAGTGGAAGACATTGCCAGCGTCCCTATTGGCTTTCCCTTGCATTTCAAGACCTGATCCCACTTGCGGTTCAGCGACCGAAGGGAGCGAGGTTGAGTGCCATGTTAGAACTTGGTTTAGTCAAGGCCAAGTAGCTCCCAGCGATTAAGGTATTTGTTTTCTGGGTCTGCGAATTTACGCATTGGCGTGTCTTGATGCTGTTGGCCTTGACGGCCTGGGGTATTGAGCCACCGTTGATGATTGTCTCGGGCGTACTTGGCGGCCTCCTCACGCGGGACGATGTAGTACTCGGGCGCAAGAAGATCATTGAGGCGGATGAACACAAAGAACAAATTTGTTGCTATGTCGTTTTCGTGCTTTTGATTGAGCATCCATTCCTTGCCACTACCTTGAATGGCCTTGACTTGAATGCCAACGCTCTTTGTTGCGTCGGTGTTCGATGCCAGTATGTCGATGCCTCTTGTGTTTCGGAGAGTCAGCGACGCAACATAGCCACGACGTGATAACTCGGCAGCGACGAAATACTCGCCAGCGACGCCACACAAACCAGTAGAAAGACGAGAGCGTTGTGCCATAGGAATAGAAGTTCTAACGTTTCGGGTGAGACGCGGCAAACCGCAGGTTTGGCCGTCGAACTCGACCCGATGGTTATAGGTTTAGTTAATAAATATCATGGCAATAAAGGCTGATGCTGCTAGGGTTATGATATTGGGGTGTGTAAAGAATTTTGTGTAAATGGTTTTTGTGATCAAAATTCCGGCAGCCTGTCTTCAAACATGATGCTGAACTGATTCAGCGCCGATTTCCAGTTTTTAATCGGCATCGTCCAGCGTTTCGAAATATTCGTCAG